>NZ_JBFANM010000015.1:0-198145 GCF_040674815.1 Nonomuraea sp. NPDC049709 | reverse complement strand
CGCGATCTGACCCTCATGATCTTTATTCTAAAAACCAACCTTACAAACCGCGGGGCGCCTTCCCCCGGGCCGGCGGGGGGGGGGGCGGGCCCGCCCCCCCCCCACCCCTCTTGCGTGTCCGGACAGAACATGGTTCGGTCACCTTGAGGCATACCGGTATCAAGCAAGCATTCGGTCAAGCAGGAGGCTCACGACATGCGCCAGCACGACACGCTGTTCATCGGGGGCGAATGGGTGGCCCCCGCGGGCACCGGGACGATCGACGTCATCTCCCCCCACACCGAGGAGGTCGTCGGGCGGGTGCCGGAAGGCACGGCCGAGGACATGGAGCGCGCGGTCGCCGCCGCGAGGGAGGCGTTCGACCACGGGCCGTGGCCGCGGATGTCCTTCGCCGAGCGGGCCGAGGTCGTCGGCCGGCTCGCCGCGATCTACAACGAGCGGCAGGCCGAGATGGCCCAGCTCATCACGGAGGAGATGGGCTCGCCGATCACGTTCTCCAACCTCGCGCAGGCGCCGCAGCCGCTCGGCATGCTGCAGTTCTACGCCGAGCTGGGCAGGACGTTCGAGCAGGAGGAGCAGCGGCCGGGGCTGTTCGGCCCGATCACCGTGCGCAGGGAGCCGGTGGGCGTGGTGGCGGCCGTGGTGCCGTGGAACGTGCCGCAGTTCGTGACCATGACCAAGGTCGCGCCCGCGCTCCTGGCCGGGTGCACGATCGTGCTCAAGCCGGCGCCCGAGACGCCGCTGGACGCGTACCTGCTGGCCGAGTGGGCGGCCGAGGCCGGCGTGCCGGCGGGCGTGCTCAACATCGTGGTCGCCGGCCGCGAGGTGGGCGAGCACCTGATCTCGCACCCGGGCGTCGACAAGGTGGCCTTCACCGGCTCGACGGCGGCCGGCCGGCGCATCGCGGCCATCTGCGGCGAGCAGCTCAAGCGGGTCAGCCTGGAGCTCGGCGGCAAGTCGGCCGCGATCATCCTGGACGACGCCGACCTGGCGGCCAGCATGGGCTTCCTGTCGATGGCCTCCCTCATGAACAACGGGCAGGCGTGCGTGGCCCAGACCCGCATCCTGGCCTCCCGCCACCGCTACGACGAGGTCGTGGACGCGATCGTGGGCATGGTCAGCTCCCAGGCCGTCGGCGACCCCGCCGACCCGGGGACCGGCATCGGCCCGCTGGTGGCCAAGCGGCAGCAGGAGCGGGTCGAGGGCTACATCAAGATCGGCATGGACGAGGGCGCCAAGGTCGTCGTGGGCGGCCTGGACCGGCCGTTCGACCGCGGCTGGTACGTCTCGCCCACCGTCTTCGCCGGGGTCTCCAACGACATGCGGATCGCCCGCGAGGAGATCTTCGGGCCGGTCCTGTCGGTGATCCCGTACGAGGACGAGGCGGACGCCGTACGGATCGCCAACGACAGCGACTACGGCCTGGCCGGCACGGTGTGGACGGCCGACACCGAGCACGGCATGGACGTGGCCCGCCGGGTGCGTACGGGGACGTACGGCGTGAACTGCTTCATGCTGGAGACCAACGCCCCCTTCGGCGGCTTCAAGGCCAGCGGCATCGGCCGCGAGCTGGGCCCCGAGGGCCTCGGCAGCTACCTCGAGTACAAGACGATCGCCCGCCTGGGCTGAGAAGGAAGGGCCCCGCAAGGATCTGCGGGGCCCCTTTTCGTGCCCGGATGGTACCCAGCGCGCCCCCGCGACGCTAGGTGCCAACCTCGCTACCTACAGCGGCCTGCTGGACGCAGGCCACTGTGGGCAACCGCCTGACTACAGCAGTATGTCCCACGTCCACCGCATCGACGGTTTCCTTCCCCAGGGACTTTCTCCCGGCGGTTTCCTTCCATCCGCCCTAGGTAGACGTCTTTCCTTCAGGAAAAGTTCGAGGAGATCCATTTGCCGATCCGGCGGACGAGTTCGGGAGTGGCCGCGGCCTCCGCGTGCCCGTAGCCGGGCTCGACCCAGAGCTCCTTCGGCTCCCGCGCGCCGGCGTAGAGCTGCTCGGCGTGGTCCAGCGGGAAGAACGTGTCCGCGTCCCCGTGCACGATCAGCAGCGGCGTCGGCGAGATGAGCGCGGCGGCCTCGTGCGGCGGCATGGGGATCGGGTCCCACCGGCCCCGCGCGATCCTCGTGCGCTTGGCCACTCTGGCCGCCCACCGGCCGACCGGCTGCTCGATGGCCCAGTGCACCTGGCGCATCGGCCTGGTGCCCCGGTAGTACCAGCGGGCGGGACCGCTCACCGCCACCACCGCGTCCACCCCGCCGCGCAGCCCCGCGTGCCGTAGGGCCACCGACGCCCCCATGGAGAAGCCCACGACCGCCACCTTGGTGTAGCCGACCACGCGGGCGTGCCGGACCGCGGCCTCCACGTCGAGGATCTCCAGGTCGCCCACCGTGGTCTCGCCCCCGGAGCGCCCATGGCCACGGAAGTCGAACGCGATCACCCCGCCGTACCCGCTCAGCACGTGCACGATGCGGCGCGCGGTGCGTTCCCGCCAGGAGCCGGTGAAGCCGTGCGCGACGACGATGCCCACGTCCGTACCGCCGGACGTGCGGGTCGCCGGGGTGTGCGAGGCGTCGATGCGGACCCCGTCCTCGGTTCTGAGCATGACGGGAAAATTGGGCGCGAAAGGCATGGATATGAGCTTAGATACGCCCGGCGTCGATCCCGTGCTCGGCCGCCCACACCGCGATCTGCGAGCGCACGTCGAAGCCCAGCTTGTCCATGATGTTGGCGATGTGCCGGGCCACGGTGGCCGGGCTGATCACCAGTTCCTGGGCGATGGCCCGGTTGCTGAGGCCCCGGGTGAGCAGCGCGGCGATCTCCAGCTCCCTGGCGGTCAGGCCGCCGTACCGGGGGCCCTCGACGGAGACCGGCAGCGGCGCCTGCCCGGCCTCGCTGCCCAGCACGCGCCTGGCCACCTCCTCCGGCGGCCACTCCATGCCCCTGGCCCACAGCAGCGTCACCCGGCCCTCGCCGAGCCTGCCGCGGGCGAGCGCCAGAAGCTCCTGAACGCGCCCAGGAGTGCCGAACTGCCCGATGGACTCCCGCAGGGCGGTGGCGGCCGCACCGGCCAGCACCGCGCCTTCCAGGTCGTCCTGAGCGCGGGCCTGGGCCGACAGGGCCATCAGCGCGCGCATGATCCCCCTGCGCTGCCCCGACTGCCTGCTCAGCTCCAGGCTTGCGGCCACATGCTCCCTGGCCGTGGCGTGGTCGCCCAGCCCGGCCGCCACCCGGCCGATCTGCGCCCGGCAGCGGGCCAGCTCGACCACGTTGCCCATGCCCTCCAGCAGCGGCAGCGCGCCCGCGTGGTGGGACATGGCGGCCTCCAGGTCACCCGCCGCCTCGGCCACCGCGCCGAGATGGGTCAGTGCCCTGGCCTGCGTCCAGTGGTGACCCGCCTCCCGGCCCAGGGCGAGCGCCTCCTCGCCGTACCGCTGGGCCCGGCGCAACCGCCCGTGGAACAGCGCCACGTTGAGCTGGGCGATCCTGACGGTGGCCAGGTTGAACAGGTCGTCGTGGGCGGTGGCCGCCGCCTCCAGCTCCTCCAGGCAGAGCTGCGCCCGCTCGCTCTGCCCTGTGCGGAAGAACACGGTCAGCGCGACGCCGTAGGTGATGCCCAGCCAGTGCGTGTACGGGTGGCGCCGCTGCTCCTCGATGGCCTGCACGATGAGCTCCTCGGCGCGGCCCAGCTCGTCCCCGGCCTCCAGCCCGTACGCCAGCGCGCCCTTGGCCACCGCCAGCAGGTCGGCGGGCACCTGCGACACGTCCAGCGCCAGCAGCCGCTCGTGCCAGCCGACGCTCTCGGCCAGGTCGCCCCGCACGGCCAGGATCGCCAGCGCCGCGCGGGCCAGGCGCAGCCCCAGCACCGGGTTGCCGGACTCCACCGCCCGGTCGATCGCGGCCCTGCAGTCGTCGTGCAGCGTGCGGCCCCTGGCGAAGTACGCGAACCGCTCGGGCCACGGCATCCGGGGGTCCAGCGAGCCGCCCTCGTAGCAGCGCTCCATCTCCTCGCAGATCACCCGCAGGTGCCGGTCACGCAGGCGCGCGACCTCGTCGACCTCGGCGAGGCGGTCGGCGGCGTACTGGCGGATGGTCGCCAGCAGGCGGTAGCGGCCGGCCCCGCCGTGGTGCAGCACCAGCGACTTGTCCACCAGGCCCGCGAGCAGGTCGAGCAGCTCGGCCCGGCGCAGCACGCCCCCGTCGGCGCACACCCTCTCGGCCAGCTCCAGGTCGAACAGCCCCGCGAACACCGACAGCCGGCGCAACAGCACCCGTTCCTTGGGCTTGAGCAGGTCGTGGCTCCACTCGACGGCCGCCAGGAGCGTGCGCTGCCTGGCGGGGGCCGTGCGGGGGCCGGTGGTCAGCAGCCTGAACCGGTCGCCGATGCGGTCGGCGATCCGCCCGGGGCTCAGCAGGCTGGTGCGGGCCGCCGCCAGCTCCAGGGCCAGCGGGATCCCGTCGAGCGCGCGGCACAGGCGTACGACGTCGTTCATGCTGCCGGTCACCCCGCGCGCCCCGGCCGCGAGCGAGCGCTCCACGAACAACAGCACCGACTCGGCGTCGGGATGGTCGGCGTCGGGCAGCTCCAGGGGCGGCACCCGCCAGATCAGCTCGCCCGGGATGCGCAGCGGCTCCCGGCTGGTGAGCAGGAACCGCAGGCCCGGGCACTCGGCGATCAGCTCGGCCACCAGCTCGGCGCAGTGCCCGACCAGGTGCTCGCAGTTGTCCAGCACGATCAGCGTGCTGGCGTCGCGCAGGCGTACGCGCAGGCCGTCGAGCAGCCGTCCGGGGATCTCGTCGCGCACGCCGAGCACCCCGGCCAGCTCGCCGGCCACCAGCGCGGGATTGCCGAGGCGGGCCAGCTCCACCAGCCACACGCCGTCGGCGAACCAGGGCCGCGCCTGCGCCGCCACGCGCAACGACAGCCGGGTCTTGCCGATGCCGCCCACGCCGCTCAGCGTGATCACGCGTTCCTCCCGGACCAGCGCGCTCAGCTCCGACACGTCACGCGCGCGTCCGATGAAGCGGTTGGGCTCTGCGGGGAGGTTGTGGGGGGCTTGCACGGTCATGTTGGGGCCCAGGTGCTCGCGGGAGGATCAGCTTTCGCGCCAAGTCTCCCCCGCCGGGCGGGCCGATGCGATCACTTTGCGTGCATAGTCAGCGACCCGCTGGATACGAATGTGAGGCGCTCAGGTCGGCGACGCTCATGATGATCCGTACGCGTGATTCGTCCGCCGCGTCCAGGGCCCGCCGGACGTTGGAGACCATCACCCGGGCGCCGCTCTCCTGGATGCGGTCCCGCAATGTCCCCGCGTCGAGATCGGCGGGCAGGGGCCAGACGACGCCGCCTGCGGCGATCACCGCGTCGGTCGCCACCAGCAGGTCGGGCCCTACGGGCAGGCAGATGAGCACGGTGTCTCCAGCGCGCACTCCCCTGCGCCGCAACTGGACGGCCGCGACCGCGGACCTCTCGTCCAACTGCTCCTCGGTGAGCTTCAGGCCGGTGCCCGAATCCACCATCACGATGCGCTCATCCATGTGGCCCACGGTAAGGAGGGCGTCTCGTGCACACATGGGGCGGAATATGCAGATCCCTATGCAGAAGCGCGCCACTCCCTACCCGGAGGTGCCCGGATGCTCGGCCGCCCAGACCGCGATCTGTGCCCGCGAGGTATAGCCGAGCTTCTCCATGATGTTGGCGATATGCCGGGCGACCGTGGCGGGACTGATCACCAGCTCCTCCGCGATGGCCCGGTTGGACAGCCCCCGGGTGAGCAGACCGGCGATCTCCAGCTCGCGGGTGGTCAGCAGCGTGTGCCGGACGGGCTCGGCCGCCACGGGTGTCCGCGGGGCCAGCCGCTCGCCCTCCAGCACGTGGCGGGCGGCATCGTCGGGGCTCATCGTCCGGCCCCGCGACCACAGCGAGGTCGTGCGGCCGTCGCCCAGTTTGGTCCGGGCCCGGCCGAGCAGCTCCTCGATCCTGATCGTGGCGGAGTGCTGGCCGATGGACTCGCGCAGCGTGGCCGCCGCCGCGGCCGCCAGCACGGCGCCCTCCAGGTCGCCTTCGTACTCGGCCAGCACCGACAGCCCGACCAGGCAGCGGGCCACGCCCTGGCGCTGACCGGTCGCCCGGCCCAGCGCGAGGCTGGCCGCCAGCCGCTCCCGCGCGACGCCGAACTCGTGCAGCATCGCCGCCACCCTGCCGATCCTGGCCAGGCAGCGCGCCAGCTCCAGATCGCCGCCCAGCTCGCGCAGCCAGGGCACGGCCCGCTCGTACTGAGCCTTGGCGGTCACCAGGTCGCCGCGGGCCTCGGCCACCGAGCCGAGCTGCGCGGCGGTCCTGGCCATCAGCCAGCGGTGACCGTGCTCGCTCGCCCGGGCGAGGGCCTCCTCGCCGTGCCGCTGCGCCTCACGCAACCGGCCGCGGGTCAGGGCCACCGCCGACAGCCCGGCCAGCCCCGCCGCCTGGTTCCACAGGTCGCCGGAGCGGACGGCGGCGGCCAGGCCCTCCTCCGCGTGGTGCAGCGCCTCGTCGGCCCGGCCCATGCGCAGCAGCACCACGACCATGAGGCTGTGCATGACGCAGCGCGGGAACACGTTGTCCGGCGCCATCCCGGCCAGGCTCTCCTCCGCCACCTCCAGCGACCGGCTCAGCTCGTCTCTGGCCTCCAGCCCGTAGGCCAGGTAGGCCTTGACGTGTGCGACCTCATCGCCGGCCACTCCGGTGGCGTCGAGCGAGAGCAGCCGCTCGATCCAGCCGACGATCTCCGTCAGGTTGCCCCCGATGGGCAGCAGGCCCGTGCTGGTCCGGCACAGGTGCAGGCCCAGGGCCACGTTGCCGGACTCGGCGGCCCATTCGAGCGCCACCCGCTGGTCGTCGACCAGGGCCCGGCTCGCGGTCAGCGCCTCGAGCCGCCGCGACCACGGCACGCCGGGCTCGACCATCTCCCGGTTGAAGTAGCGCTCCTGCAGCTCGCAGAGCACGTTGAGGTGCCGCTCGCGCAGGACCTCGCGCTCGCCGGCCTGTTCGAGCCGCTCGACGGAGTAACGCTTGATCGTC
The DNA here is from genome assembly GCF_040674815.1 of Nonomuraea sp. NPDC049709. NCBI lineage: Bacteria > Bacillati > Actinomycetota > Actinomycetes > Streptosporangiales > Streptosporangiaceae > Nonomuraea > Nonomuraea sp. NPDC049709. The sequence continues at coordinate 191,084 of NZ_JBFANM010000015.1, read as the reverse complement.
TCCAGCAGCCAGTAGCGCCTGCGGCTCTCGTCGCACAGCACGAGGGACTTGTCCACCAGGCCGCCGAGCAGGTCGACGATCTCGCTCGCGCCGATCGGCCGCTCGGCGCACACCTGCTCGGCCAGGTCGAGGTCGAAATCACCGGCGAACACCGACAACCGGCGCAGCAGCACCTGCTCCTTCGCCGACAGCAGGTCGTAGCTCCACTCGACGGCCGCCAGCAGCGTGCGCTGGCGGACCGGAGCGGTGCGGCCGCCGGTGGTGAGCAGCGAGAACCGGTCGTCTATGCGGTCGGCGATCTGCCCGGGGCTGAGCAGGCTGGTGCGGGCCGCGGCCAGCTCCAGCGCCAGCGGCAGCCCGTCGAGCGCCCGGCACAGGCGCACCACGTCGGGCAGGCTCTCGGGGCCCAGCCTGGTGCCGGCGGCCGCCGCCCGGTCCATGAACAGCTGCACCGACTCGGCGTCCGGCGTGCCCGGGTCGGGCAGGTCGAGCGGCGGCACCCGCCAGATGAGCTCGCTGGCGATGCGCAGCGGCTCCCTGCTGGTGGCCAGGACGCGCAGCGACGGGCAGGCCGCGACCAGCGCCGCGGCCACTTCGGCGCACCTGTCGACCAGGTGCTCGCAGTTGTCCAGCAGCAGCAGGCAGCGCTGGTCGCGGAGCCTGGCCGTCATGGTGTCGAGGAGGGGGCGGCCGGCCTCCTCGCGCACGCCGAGCACGCGGGCGATCTCCTGCTCCACCAGCTCGGGACGGCCGAACCTGGCCAGCTCGACCAGCCGGACACCGTCCGGGAAGGCGGGCACCAGCCCGGCGGCGACCTGCAGGGCCAGCCGGGTCTTCCCGATGCCGCCGACCCCGCACAGCGTCACCACGCGCGTCTCGCCGAACAGGTCGCGCAGGTCGTCGAGATCACGCTCGCGGCCCACGAACCGGTTGGGCTCTGCCGGAAGGTTGTGCCGGGGGGAATCTGGCATGTGCTCACCCTGCGTCGCGGAAGGATCACACTCTCCCACAGTGTCGCACTTTTCACAGGCCAAGCGAGCTCACGACCGCCCTTTCGTCGACGACGCGCAGGATGGGGTCACCGAGCAGCCTTCTGGCCAGGTCATACGGTGCGACGACCATCGTGGCCCGGCGTTCCTGGGCCAGCACGCGGCAGCCGACCAGGCTCGGCTCATGGGCGACCACGACGCGGGCGCCGGACATCATGGCTAAATCGATCACCCGCAGGCCACGGAACGGCTCGCTCACCGCGCTGATCACCACGTCGTCCTTGCCGATCACCAGCCGGGCGGCGAGCCTGCGCAGGTCGGTCGCCAGCTCGGTGTTGTCGAACACCCGCTCGCCGCCGAGCGTGAACGCGGGCCCCGCCAGCGGCCCGAACTCGACCGCGCCGCTGGACAGCAGATCGGCGAAGGGCCTGGCGCCCGGCGCCGGCCGGAAGGAGAAGACCTGGTCCACCTTCACTGCCGCGGGGTCGTAGTGGTCCTGGGCGATCATCATGCGGGCCTCGCCGGCGGCCCCGAGCACCGCGACCCCGCCGGCCCAGGCCACGGCGTGCACCGCCACGGGCAGCGTGGCGCCCAGGGGGACGTTGACCAGAACGGGGTCGCCGTAGCGCAGGCCCTGGGCACGCAGTCCCTGTGCGGCCCGGGTGACCCGTCTCCCGAATGCCGCGTAGGACAGCACCTCGCCGGTCCTGACGTCGCTCACCGCCGGCTGATCGCCCTGCATCGGTGCCGCAGCCATAACCAGCTCTGTCCAGGTCATGCCGCCAATCTAAGGACGCGGTCCACGATTGCCATGCGCACAATTGTGCAACCGGCTATGTATGTAGGCCAGCCCACGACGCCGCCCGGCGCGATCCCCGGCCCTGAGGAGCCCCTCCTTAACTACGCGGACGCCCGCGCGTACGCTCACCGCCATCTCGCCCCGCTCCTGCCATGAGGGGGGATCAACTAGACTTATGAGGTCGCGACTTCGCGCGGCCGACCCCACGACACAGAGCGAGACGTCATCATGCCTTTGAACAGCCGCGACGACCTGCGGAACATCGCGATCATCGCGCACGTCGACCATGGCAAGACCACGCTGGTCGACGCCATGCTCTGGCAGTCCGGGGCATTCCGCGCCAACCAGGATGTCGACGACCGCGTCATGGACTCCAACGACCTCGAGCGCGAGAAGGGCATCACCATTCTCGCGAAGAACACCGCGGTCAAGCACGGCGGCATGACCCTCAACATCATCGACACGCCCGGCCACGCCGACTTCGGCGGCGAGGTCGAGCGCGGCCTGTCGATGGTCGACGGCGTCGTGCTGCTGGTCGACGCCTCCGAGGGGCCCCTCCCGCAGACCCGGTTCGTGCTCCGCAAGGCGTTCGCCGCCAAGATGCCGGTCATCCTGTGCATCAACAAGGTCGACCGCCCCGACGCCCGCATCAAGGAGGTCGTGGACGAGGTCTACGAGCTGTTCATGGACCTCGACGCCACGGAGGAGCAGATCGACTTCCCGATCGTCTACGCCTCCGCCAAGGCCGGCCGGGCCTCCCTGGAGCGCCCGGAGGACGGCGGGATGCCCGACTCCGAGGACCTCGAGCCGCTGTTCGACATCATCAAGTCGACGATCCCGGCGCCCACCTACGACCCGAACGCGCCGCTGCAGGCCCACGTCACCAACCTCGACGCCTCCTCCTACCTGGGCCGCATCGCGCTGTGCCGGATCCACCAGGGCGTCATGCGCAAGGGCCAGCAGGTGGCCTGGTGCCGCACGGACGGCTCGATCCAGCGCGTCAAGATCACCGAGCTGCTGATGACCGACGCCCTGGAGCGCAAGCCGGCCGAGGAGGCCGGCCCCGGCGACATCATCGCCATCGCGGGCATCCCCGAGATCATGATCGGTGAGACGCTGGCCGACCCCGAGGACCCGCGCCCGCTGCCGCTGATCACGGTGGACGAGCCGGCCATCTCCATGACCATCGGCACCAACACCTCGCCCCTGGTCGGCAAGGTCAAGGGCTCGAAGGTCACCGCCCGCATGGTCAAGGACCGCCTGGAGAAGGAGCTCGTCGGCAACGTCTCGCTGCGCGTGCTGCCCACCGACCGGCCCGACGCCTGGGAGGTGCAGGGCCGCGGCGAGCTGGCGCTGGCCATCCTGGTGGAGCAGATGCGCCGCGAGGGCTACGAACTGACCGTCGGCAAGCCGCAGGTGGTCACGAAGGTCGTCGACGGCAAGGTGCACGAGCCGGTCGAGCGGCTGACGGTCGACTGCCCGGAGGAATACCTCGGCGCGGTCACCCAGCTCCTGGCCGTGCGCAAGGGCCGCATGGAGCACATGACCAACCACGGCACCGGCTGGATCCGGATGGAGTTCGTGGTGCCGGCCCGCGGCCTGATCGGCTTCCGCACCGAGTTCCTGACCGAGACGCGCGGCACCGGCCTGGTGCACCACGTGTTCGACTCCTACGAGCCCTGGTTCGGCGAGCTGCGCACCCGCAACAACGGCTCGCTGGTGGCCGACCGGTCGGGCCCGGTGACCGCGTTCGCGATGCTCAACCTGCAGGAGCGTGGCACCCTGTTCGTCTCCCCGACGACCGAGGTCTACGAGGGCATGATCGTCGGCGAGAACTCCCGGTCCGACGACATGGACGTGAACATCACCAAGGAGAAGAAACTCACGAACATGCGCTCCTCCACCTCCGAGGAGACGGAGAAGGTGATCCCGCCGCGCAACCTGTCGCTGGAGCAGGCCCTCGAATTCATCCGCGAGGACGAGTGCGTGGAGATCACCCCGGACGCCGTGCGCATCCGCAAGGTGGTGCTCGACGCCGCCATCCGGGGCCGCGCCGCCGCCCGCGCCAAGCGTGGATGACGGGAATTTCACAAACCGGCCGCGTTTTGCTCGCTTTTTGCGAACAAAACGCGGCTTTCGGGTAAGTACGGGCGGTAAGCGTGCCCGCTCCGCCACGTGCGATGGATGGACTCTCCCGTGTCACGCCGTAAAGAAAACTTGTCATGGGAGCAGCTGTAATCACACCGTGACCCCGCGACATTAGAACAATCGCGCATGCCGGAGAATCATCCAAATTGTGGGAAAGCTCCGGATGGCAATCGCGTTCGGGCTGGCTCTGGTGTCTTTGGGGGCGATCGTTTGGTGCACCATCGCAGCCAGACCGGTGGCGGGGCCTGCCCCGCCCAAGGGCACCGCAGCGCCCAACCCCTGGGTGGCCGCCGCCGCCCGCGCCGACCAGACCCTGAAGTGGGCCCGCACGGCCGCCTCCGAGGTGACGGTCACCAGAGCGCTCGAGGACGACCTGGAGCCGGTGCCTGAAGGGCGGCTCGACCCCCGGCAGCGGCAGCTCAAGGTCACCGTCCTGCACCGGCTCCGGATGAGCCGCGACGACCCGCTCATCGAGGCGTTACGCCAGGGCGCCGGTTTCCCTGGCACGCTCCAGCAGGTCATCGACGCCGCGTTCGGCGCCGTCAAGGTGGACGGCACCGGCCTGGCGCCCACCACGCGGCTGGCGCCCGTCCTCACCACCGACGGCGGGGTGACCACGGCCAGGTTCACGGTGACGCTGCTGCGGCAGCTGGAGATGGACGAGCTGCTGAAGGTGTACTTCAGCAAGCCCGGCGCGTATCCGCCGATCGTGACCGGCCGCTCGATCACCGTGCTGCCCGGCGAGTGGACCGTGCTGCGGCTGGAGGGGATCACGCCGGAGTACGAGCAGGAGGAGCGGCTGACGTTCGCGGTCGGGGTCTATCCGGTGAGCATGACGCTGGCCCCGGACTCGTACGGGTTCGCCGACGTGGTCGTGGAGGAGGACTTCTCGTGGGCCACCGCGCTCGGCGTGCTGACCGCCATCGCGCTCGCCATCTTCCTGCTGCGCTCGCTCGGCCGGGGCTGGTGGACCCGGCTGCCCAACAGGGAGCTGGTCATCGGGCTGGCGCTGGCGGCGCCCACGCTGCTCATCCCGCTGTTCGCGGAGGACTGGTCGCCGGTGGCGTACGTCATCCTCTTCGTCGCCGTTCCCCTGCTCACGCTGCGGCACGCCGGTCGGGTGCTGCCCACCAGCCCGCCGTGGAACAGCCGTGACCTGCTGCTCGTGACCGGGCTGGGCCTGCTGGTCGGGCTGGGCATGCTGATCTGGTCGTGGCTGCACGGGCAGCTGTCGGGCCAGGCCCTGATGGCCGGCGGGGCGGTGACCGCCGTCGCGGCGGCGGGCTCGGCCATCGCGTTCAGCGTGGACCTGGGTGTGCGGCCAGTGATCGTCCGGCTGGCCGTGCTGTCGGCCGAGGCGGCGATCGGGCTGCTGGCCCTGGCCCTGTGGCTGCGGGCGCTGCTGGGCGGGGTGTACCCGCCCGACAGCATCCGGCTGGTCCTCGCGCTGAGCTGGGCCCTGATCCCGATCTCCGCGATGGCGGTGGCGACCAAGCAGTGGAGGCGGCAGGCCGTCGTGGGCGCGGTGCTCATCAGCCTGCTCGTCCAGGGGTGGCCGACCGAGTGGCTGGACTCCGGGTCGTGGAGCCTGGCCAATCAGCAGCCGGAGCCCGCGATCGGCAGCCTCACCCTCACCCCGATCGTGCGCGGGGTGCTGGGGCTCTTGCTGCTCGGGTTCGTGCTGCTGGTGCTGCGGCTGCGCCGGCTCGGCGGGCACCTGTCCACGATCGACAGCCCGGTCGCCGAGTCCACCATGATCGCGGTGCTGATGGTGCTGTACATCACGCCCGGCGGCAGCACGACCCTGGCCGACATCGACGTACCGCTGCCCCTGCTGGCCATCACCTCGCTGGTCGCCTGGGCGACGGCCCGCTGGCTGCTCAGCGGCCCGCGCCTGGCCGTCGTCGAGCCCGCCGACCAGGAGGAGCACCGCAGGCTCGTCAGGGCCGCCCTGCACAAGCGACTGCTGCTCGTCTCCGAGCAGGAGCTCTACCGGATCGGGCGGGGCAGGATCGGCGCCGGCGAGCTGACGATGGCCGACTTCGAGCAGCAGCGCAACGCCCTGGAGGGGGCGATGAACCGGCACGGCGGGCATCCCGAGACAGCCTTCGCCACGGCCGCCGGGTGCACGCCCTGGCACAACGGCGTGCACGCCTTCACCGTCAGCCTGCTGCTGAGCCTGCCGTTCGCCCTGGTGTACGGCTGGCCGGAGGGCGTGGACCTGACCAGCTTCGTCTTCGACGGGCGCTACCTGATCACGCTGCCCGCCTTCGGGTTCCTGTTCGGCTATTTCTATCCCCGCGTCCGCGGCACCCAGCCGATGACCAAGGCCCTGCACCTGACGGCCGCGGCGCTGCTGACCGAGCTGTCGGGCTATCTGTCGACGCTGGCGGAGCCGGACATCGGGGCGGTCGACAAGGCGCAGGTGGTGGGCATCGTGGTGGGGCAGGTGATGATGGTGTGCATCGGGCTCGGCCTCTTCTGGGAGTGGCGACTGATGCACCTGGCCGGGGAGCCCTGGGCGCGCGTGCGCAACCTGCGCAGCGTGCGGAGCCTGGCGGCGCCGACGCTGGCCCTGGTGCTGGCGGCGGGCACCACGGCGGCCTCCTCGGCGGCCGGGCAGACGGTGGACCGCATCCTGAAGGGCGACCAGATCACCACCCTCCAGCAACGCTGACGGCCCTGCCCGGCGCTCAACGGCCCGGCGCTCAACGGCGGGGCAGCTCGCTGCCCCGCACGTGGGTGCACAACCACTCCACCAGCGGCCCGCAGGCCCGCCACGTGCGCTCCACGCGCTCCCGCACCTGCGCCGTGTGCACCCACTCCTCCGGCTCGAACCGCTTCCCGGCATAGAGCGACTTGTGCCGCAGCAGCTCGATCCGCGGATGGTCCTCCTCGAACCCCCTCGGCCGCGTCTTGAGCCGCTCTCCGCCCAGCTCGTATCCCTCGGCCACCAGCGTGCTCGCGATCGCCTCCAGCGGCTTGCCCGACAGGTCCTCGTCCACGGCCGCCCGGTAGCGGGCCACCTGGTCGGAGGCGGTCGAGTAGATGCCGCCCGCCATGAACAACCCCGCCGCGCTGATCTCCACGTAGAGCCCGATCGCGGGCATCAGGTCCACGAAGGCACCCTGATGTGTTTTGTACGGTGACTTGTCCTTGGAGAAGCGGACGTCCCGGTAGGGCCGGAAGAGCTGGGCGGGCCCGAACTCCGCGGCCAGCTCGTCGGTGAGCGCCAGCATGGGCGCCCGCACGGCGTCCTCGTAGAGCTGCTTGTGCCGGGCGAAGTAGGTCTTCGAATTGTCCGCCTCAAGCCCCTCGTAGAAGAGGAACGCCTCGTCGGGGAAGCCGGTGAAACCCATGTCACCAGGGTGCCACGCCGCACCGACAACCCGTGAAGCGGATCACCGCTCGGTGTACGTCCGGCCCGGCGCGGGCGTCTTGCCGTACAACTCCGACACCGTGACGAACGTGTAGCCCTTCTTGCCGAGCGTGTCGAGCATCTTGGGCACGGCGTCCACGGTGGTGCGGTGGATGTCGTGCAGGAGGATGATCGAGCCGGGCTTGGCCTCCCCGGCCCGCTTGGCCACGGTCGAGGAGACCCGGTCCCGCCAGTCGAGGGTGTCGACGTTCCACAGGATCTGGGCCAGGCCCTCGCGCCGCGTCTCGGCCTCGACCTGGGCGTCGGTCGACCCGTACGGCGGCCGCATCACCCGCATGCGCACCCCCGTGAGCCGCTGCACGATGTCCTCGGTGTGCTTGAGCTGCCGTTTGAGCTCGTCGTTCGGCACCTCGGCGAGCGGCGGATGGCTCCACGAGTGGTTGCCGATCTCGTGCCCGTCGTCCACGATGCGCCGGACGGTATGCCCGCCCTTGTCGGCCGCCACCATCTGCCCGATCACGAAGAACGTGGCCCGGACGTCCCGGCTGCGCAGCAGGTCGAGCAGCCGGCCGGTGTGCTCTCCCGGGCCGTCGTCGAAGGTGAGGGCCACGCATTTGAGCCGCCCGCAGTCGAACTTGCGGCTGCGCGGCCAGCCGGACTGCATCGACACCAGCCGTTTGGCCAGGGCGGCAGGATCGATGACGATCGGCCTGAACGGGACGACCGGCGCCTTGGACTGCTGCTGGCGATGCGACACCGACTGGGTGACGCAGCTCACCAGGGCGAGCAGGGCCAGCGGCAAGGCCCACACACGCATGTTTCCCCCCGAAACACCGCATGCGGGGGCCTACGGATAATCCTGGACCGGTTCCCCCCGCAGCTCCCTGGCCAGGTCGTCCCACCAGATTGGGATATCCGTCTGCAATTCCTGGTAGCGGCGCGCCACGCGCATGGCACATCCGACCGGATCCGTACCCAGATGCCGACGTTTCACCGGCCCTTCCTGCCACCGGTAAAACCCGTCCCTATAGCGGACGACCAGCCCAATCCACACCGAGATGGTCTCGTCGTCGCCCACCTCATAGGCGGTGGTGACGCCCAGACCATGGAGCTCCACCTGGAGCTTCTCCGTCGCCGCTCTGGCCTCACTCACACGCCACCCCCTGCCGACGTCTCACCGTGCGCGCACAGCGCGGTCACCGCATACAAGGGATGTACCCAGCAACGGGCATCAGCCGTCCAAGACATGGAGTAATCATGAAACTCCGCCGGGTGATTCCGTGGGCGTTCCGGCTTATTCGTCGGGCGATAGGCGGTGAAGAGCCCGCCGGCCGGGCGGGTGCTCGGGGAGCGGCCGCGGGCCGTCCAGGTGGCCGGCGCAGGTGGGCGGCGTGGCATGCGCGCTCACCGCGGTGGCCCTCATAGCCGTTGCACAGCCTCTCCAGCCTTGCTACGTTTCGCCCGTGCGCCCTGACCGGGCACGTTCCGATGGTGAGTCGTTGAAGCACGTCGCGGTGCCGTACGACTCGGATGAGTCCTTTCTCGACCTGACCGTGCCGCGCGTGCGTTCCGCGCTGGACGAGGGCAGGCAGGTGCTGGTGATCACCCGCCCCGCCAAGCTGGCCCTGCTGACCGGAGCCCTGGGCCGCGACGCCCGGCGCATCGACAGCCGCGCCCCCACCTCCTGGTACGACCACCCGTACCGGATGCTGGCCGCCTACCACGAGTACACCCGCGGCCGCCGCACCCTCGTGATCGGCGAGCCCAGCTGGGCGGACAGGAGCGAGCGTGGCGTCAGGGAGCTCATCCGCTGCGACTCCGTGATCAACGCCGCGCTCCGCGCGGCGGCCACGATCATGCTGTGCCTGTACGACGTCAGGAACGTGCCCGAGAGCGTGCTGGAGTTCGGCCCGGTCAACCACCCCGTGCTGCTCGGCACGGACGGCGAGGTGACGAGCACCCGCTTCGTCGAGCCCCACGACCTGGTGCTGAGCGACGACCACGCCCCGCTCCCCGCGCCGGGGAGGGACGCCGAGACGATCCGCTTCACCGCCCGCGAGCTGAAGCGGTTACGCCAGAGCGTCGGCGACTACGCCAGGGCCGCCGGCATGGACCGCAACCTCATCACCTCGCTGGTGATCAGCGTGTCCGAGATCGCCGCCAACAGCGTCGAGCACGGAGCCGGCTACGGCACGATCGCGATGTGGGTGGACGGCGGCGAGCTGATCTGCGAGATCGCCGACCCCGGGGGCGCGCTGGACGACCCCTTACCCGGCTACATACCACCGGAGCCCGAATCCCCACGGGGATACGGGCTCTGGATCAGCAGGCAGCTCTGCGACCTCGTGGAGCTGCGCACGGAAGGCGGCGTGTTACGCGTCCGCCTTCATCTCGACATGGGGGTCTAGGCGGCACGCTGGGCGGGGAGGCGGACGGCGCCCTCCTCGCGGGCGTACTCCTCCAGCATCACCCGGAGCTGGCGGCGACCACGGTGCAGCCGCGACATCACGGTGCCGATGGGCGTGCCCATGCGGTCGGCGATCTCCTTGTAGGCGAACCCTTCCACGTCGGCCAGGTAGACGGCGACGCGGAAGTCCTCCGGGAGGGAGCGCAGGGCGTTCATCACGACGCTGTCGGGGAGCCGGTCGAGCGCCTCGGTCTCGGCCGATCGAAGGCCGGTCGAGCTGTGCGACTCCGCGGCGTGCAGCTGCCAGTCCTCGATGTCCTCGGCGGCGGACAACTTGGGCGAGCGCTGCTTCTTCCGATAGTCGTTGATGAAGTTGTTGGTCAGGATCCGGTGCAGCCACGCCTTGAGGTTGGTCCCCTCACGGAACTGGTGGTACGAGGTGTACGCCTTGGCCACCGTCTCCTGAACCAGGTCCTCCGCGTCGGCGGTGTTACGGGTCAGGCGCATGGCGGAGGCGAACAGCTGCGACGTCACGGGCACGACATCGCGCTCGAACCAGTCCTGACGCTGCTCATCGGTCATAGTGATCAATTCATTCCCCCTTGCGCTATCCCCCGTTTCGGCACAAGCCGCCTGACAGCGGTTCCATCATCGCAAGACCCAGGTAAGGGACGCGTTAGGGAGGTTCCGCCTTGGCCAGAAGGGGTTTCCGTCCATCTGCTCGCGGCGTGCGTGGTCACGTCCACGGCCGGACAAGTCTCATTATCATAACACTACCCACCCAATATTGCAGTAATAGTGGCGAGGGTCACATGGGATAGCGTATGAGGATGAGTTTCGTGGACCGTCACGACACGGGCGCACGCCGCTGGGTGGCTGAGGCCATACGCAAGGTCGAGGCCGACGCCAACCGTAGTTGCGACACACATCTGCACGTCTTTCCGCTTCCCTCGCACTGGGGAGTAAACCTCTACCTGAAAGACGAGTCAGTGCACCCAACAGGTTCACTGAAACACCGACTTGCCCGGTCTCTATTCCTGTACGGCCTGGCCAACGGCTGGATCGGCCCGGCCACGACCGTGGTGGAGGCGTCGAGCGGATCCACCGCCGTCAGCGAGGCGTACTTCGCCCGTCTCCTCGGCCTGCCCTTCATCGCGGTGATGCCCGCGTCCACCTCGCCGGAGAAGATTCACCTCATCGAGTTCTACGGCGGGAAGTGTCACCTGGTCGACGATCCCGGTGCGATCTATGACGAATCTCACCGCCTCGCCGCCGAGACCGGCGGCCATTTCATGGACCAGTTCACCTACGCGGAGCGGGCCACCGACTGGCGCGGCAACAACAACATCGCCGAATCCATCTATTCCCAGATGTCCTTGGAGCCCCACCCGGAGCCGGCCTGGATCGTGGTCGGGGCCGGAACCGGAGGCACCTCCTCCACGATCGGCCGCTACATCCGCTACCGCCGCCACCCCACGCGCCTGGCCGTCGTCGACCCGGAGGGCTCGGCCTTCTACCCGAGCTGGACGGCGGGCGACACCTCCGTCACCGCCCCGGGCTCGCGCATCGAGGGCATCGGCCGCCCCCGCGTCGAGCCCTCGTTCCAGCCCATGGTCATCGACCGCATGATCGCCGTGCCGGACGCCCGCTCGATCGCGGCCATGCACTGGACGCGCGAGGTGACCGGCCTGGACGTCGGGGGCTCGACGGGCACGAACATGGCGGCCTGCGTGGACCTCATCTCGGAGATGCGCGCGGCGGGCGAGCCGGGCAGCATCGTGACCCTGGTGTGCGACCGCGGCGACCGCTACAAGGGCACCTACGGCGACCCTCGCTGGCTGGCCGCCAACGGCCTCGACATCGAGCCCCACCTGGCGGAGCTGCGCGCGTTCCTGACGGGTTAGGAGGCCGGCGTGGCCGGGTCGACGCCGAACAGCTCGGCCACGTCGTCCAGGATCGCGTGCGCGCCCTGGATGCCCACCGCGCTCATCCACGTCAGGTCGCTGACCTCGTGCTTCTCGCCCTTGAGCGTGCCCCACAGCGGGTTGCCGACGAACTTCTCCTTGGGCCCCTCGGACGCGGGGTCCGGGTAGGTCGCGACGAAGATGTGGTCGGCGTCCAGGTCCGCGATGCGTTCCTGGCTCACGTCGACCGCGATGGCGTCCTGCTTGGTCGGCTGGCCCTCGGGACGCGGGAAGCCGACGTCCTTCATGACCACCCCCGAGTAGGAGTTCTCCACGTACAGCCGGGTCGTCGGCTCACCCGCGAAGCGCACGATGGAGATCGTCGGCAGCTCGCCGTCCTTCTCCTTGATCGCCGTGCCGATCTTGCCCGCCCGCTCCTCGAACGCCTTGATCCTCGTGTCGGCCAGGTCCTCCTTGCCCAGGGCCTGGCCCATGAGGCGGAGGTTCTCCTTCCAGATGGCCCCGGTGGTCTCGCTGAAGACGGTCGGCGCGATCTTCGTGAGCTTGTCGTACAGGGCCTCGTGCCGGACCTTCGCCGAGACGATCAGGTCAGGCTTGAGCGCCATGATCTTCTCCAGGCTCGGCTGCTCCAGCGTGCCGACCGGGGTCGCCTCCTTGCCGTACTGCTGGGCGACCGTCCCGAGGTAGTCGGGCAGCTTGGTGTCGATCGACCGGTAGGTGGTGTAGCCCACCACCGGCGTCTCAAGCGTCAGCACCGCGTCGACGAAGCTCTGGTCGAGCGCCACCACCCGCTTGGGCTGCGCCGGGATGACCGTCTCGCCCATCGCGTGCTTGACGGTCCTGAAGGGGGCCGCGCTCGCGGAAGGGGCGGCCTCGTCCGCCGGCTCCGCCGAGCCGCAGGCGGCCAGTCCCATCACGAGGAGCGCCCCGACCAGCGTGCGCAACGGTCTCATCAGATCCCTTTCCCGAATAAGTAAGGCAAACCTAAATTAGGTTAGCCCTGCCTAAGCTGGCATACTTCACCAGGATCGGGCAAACGATGAGGAGGACACGGGTGAGCGCAACCGCCATCGCCCCGCGTCTTCATGGCATCCGGCACCGCCGGCTCACCGTCCTGCTGGTCCTCCTCGCCGCCGTGGCGGTCGCGGTGGTGCTGAGCATCACCATCGGCTCCAAGTCCGTCCCGCTCGGCGACGCCTGGCACGCCCTCACGGACCCGACCGGCACCGAGAACGACATCGTCATCCGCTCGCTCCGCGTCCCCAGGACCGTCTTAGGAGTCCTCGCCGGGGTCGCGCTCGGCGTGGCGGGCGCGCTCATGCAGGGCCACACCCGCAACCCGCTCGCCGACCCCGGCCTGCTCGGCGTCACGCAGGGGGCGGCGTTCGCGATGGTTGCCTCGATCATCCTGCTCGGCGCCTCCAGCCTGCTCGCCTACATCTGGTTCGGGCTGGCGGGCGCGCTGGTGGCCAGCGTGGCGGTGTTCGCGCTGGGGATGGTGGGCGGCCGGGGCGGGCCCACCCCGGTCACGCTGGCGCTGGCCGGGACCGCGGTGAGCGCCTTCCTGTACGCGCTGACCTCGGCCATCGTGCTGCTGGACGAGCAGGCGATGGACGTGTTCCGGTTCTGGCAGGCGGGCTCGATCGCGGCCAGGGGCGCCGACGTGGTGTGGCAGGTGCTGCCGTTCATCCTGGCCGGGCTGGTGCTCGCGATGGTGAACGCCCCCGGGCTCAACGCGCTCTCCCTGGGCGAGGACGTGGCCAGGAGCCTCGGCCAGAACATCCCCCTGACCCGGACCGTCGGCGTCGCCGCCGTCACCCTGCTGTCGGGCGCGTCCGTCGCGGCCTGCGGCTCGCTGGCGTTCGTGGGGCTGATCGTGCCGCACCTGGCCCGCCCGCTGTCGGGCACCGACCATCGGTGGCTGCTGCCGTACTCGGGGCTGGTCGGCGCGGCGCTGCTGCTGATCGCCGACGTGATCGGCCGCGTGGTCGCCCCGCCCGGCGAGCTGGAGGTGGGCGTGGTGCTCGCGCTGCTGGGTGCCCCCTTCTTCGTCGCCCTGGTACGCCGCAGGAAGCCCGTACGACTGTGATGACCACTCTTCCCCTTCGCGTCGGCGGCCTGTCCTGGCAGGTACGGATCCGCGGCGTCGCCATCACGTCGACCGGCCTCGTCCTGCTCGCCCTGCTCATGGCTCTGAACATGCGCATCGGCGACATCGAGATGACGCTGCCGGAGGTGGTCGCCGGCACGTTCGACGTCAACAGCGCCGCCCACTTCGTCATCATGGAGCTGCGCCTGCCGCGCGCCCTCACCGGAGCCCTGGTCGGCGCCGCGCTGGCCCTGTCGGGCGCGATCATCCAGTCCATCGCGCGCAATCCCCTGGCCAGCCCCGAGATCCTCGGCGTCACCACCGGCGCCTCGGTCACGGTGGTGGCCGGCGTCGTGGCCACCGGCAGCGTGTTCGGCGGCGCCAGCGGCCTGCTGGCCACTCTCGGCATCCCCGCGCTCGCCCTGCTCGGCGGCCTGCTCGGCGCGGCCATCGTGTACGGCCTGGCCTGGCAGCGCGGCCTGGACGGCTACCGCCTGGTACTGGTCGGCATCGGCGTGGCCGCCGTGTTCACGAACGTCAAGTTCTGGCTCCTGACCATCGGCGACGTGAACGACACCAGCCGCGCCATGGTCTGGATCAGCGGCTCGCTCAACGGCCGCGGCTGGGAGCACGTGACACCAACGGCGCTGGCCCTGATCGTCCTGGTGCCGCTCACCCTGCTCGGCACCCGCTCCCTCGACGCCCTGCGCTTCGGCGACGACACGGTCACCGCGCTCGGCGTGCGCGTCAACCTGGCCCGCGCCCTGATGATCCTGGCCGCCGTGCTGCTGGCCGCCGTGGCCACCGCGTCGGCGGGCCCGATCGCGTTCGTGGCCCTGGCCTCGCCGCAGATCGCGCTGCGGCTGGCCCGCTCGGCGCAACCGCCGCTGCTGTGCTCGGCGGTCATCGGCGGCGTGCTCACCACGGCCGCAGATCTGATCGCGAGGACCGCGTTCTCCCCGCTCGAACTGCCCGTCGGCATCGTCACGGCCGTCCTGGGCGCCCCGTACTTGATCCATCTGATCTGGAGGTCGCGAAAGTGAGACTGCAGGCCGCCGGCGTCAAGCTCGGGTATGGCGACCGCGTCATCGTGGACGGACTCGACCTCGGCATCGAGGCGGGCACCGTGACCACCATCATCGGCCCGAACGGCTGTGGCAAGTCCACGCTGCTGCGCGCCCTCGGCCGGCTGCTCAAGCCGCAGGGCGGCGAGGTGCTGCTGGACGGCAAGCGCATCGACAGGATTCCCACCCGCGAGGTGGCCAAGATCCTCGGCGTGCTCCCCCAGGCGCCCACCGCCCCCGAGGGGCTGACCGTGGCCGACCTGGTGGCCAGGGGGCGGCATCCGCACCAGACCTGGTACCGGCAGTGGTCCTCCGACGACGAGGGCGCGGTCGCGGCGGCGCTGGACATGACCGGCCTGGCCGACCTGGCGGAACGGCCGCTGGAGGAGCTGTCGGGCGGGCAGCGGCAGCGGGCGTGGATCTCCATGGCCCTGGCCCAGGGCACGGACCTGCTGCTGCTCGACGAGCCGACCACGTTCCTGGACCTGGCTCACCAGGTGGAGGTGCTGGAGCTCGTCCGGCACCTGCATCAGGAGGCCGGCCGCACGGTCGTCATGGTCCTGCACGACCTCAACCTGGCCGCCCGCTACGCCGACCGCCTCGTGGCCATGCGCGCCGGCCGGGTGATCGCCTCCGGCACCCCGCACGAGGTGCTGACCGAGGAGCTGCTGCGCGAGGTGTTCGAGCTGGACGCCAAGATCATCGCCGACCCGGTGGCCGGCACTCCCCTGGTCGTCCCCATCGGCCCGCTCTCCCCCCGCACCTGACCGCTCGGCGGGAGCCGCCGGGCCCCGCACGCGCCCGGCCGGTCATCGCTGGGCTCGTTCCCCGGCTCATTCCCCGGCTCGTTCCCCGGCTCATTCCTCGGCTCGTTCCCCGGCTCATTCCTCGGACAGGGCGCGGGCGACGTCCTCGTCCTCGGGGGCCAGCTCCGCGGCCCTGAGCAGGTCCTGGCGCGCCTGCCGGACCAGACCCGCCGCCCGGTACACCAGGGACCGGTTGAACAGCAGCTCGGCCGTCTCCTCCAGCTTCAGCGCCCGCGACAGGTCGCTCAGCGCCGCCTCGTTGTCGCCGCGCTCGAAGGCCAGCTCCGCCCGCCCCGCCCAGGCCGCCACCAGCTCGGGATCGAGCTCCAGGGACTGGTCGAAGGCCACCCGCGACTCCGGGTAGCACCC
Organism: Nonomuraea sp. NPDC049709; assembly: GCF_040674815.1. Lineage (NCBI taxonomy): Bacteria > Bacillati > Actinomycetota > Actinomycetes > Streptosporangiales > Streptosporangiaceae > Nonomuraea > Nonomuraea sp. NPDC049709. The sequence continues at coordinate 175,109 of NZ_JBFANM010000015.1, read as the reverse complement.
CTCGGCCAGCTCGACCTGCCCGAGCACGCACAGCAGGTGGGCGTCGCGGGGGGCGAGGGCCAGGCCGCGCTCCACGTCCCGCCGGGCCCGCACGTAGTCGCCGGCGGCCACGTGCAGGCCGCAGCGGTTGACGTACGCGGGCGCGAACTCCGGGTCCAGCTCCAGTGTGTGGTCCAGGTCGGCGCGGGCGCCCGGCAGGTCGCCGGCGGCGTAGCGGAGCTCGGAGCGGTTGTAGTACGCCTCGGGGAAGGGTGGGCTGAGCCGCATGACCGCCTCGTAGTCGGCCAGCGCCTCCTCCGACCGGCCCAGATCGTGCAGCAGGTTGCCCCGGTCGAGGTAGTAGTCGGGGTAGCCGGGGTCGGCCTCGATGGCCCGCGTGTAGTCGGCCAGCGCCGCCTCCCGCCGCCCGGCCAGGGCCAGGAGCTGGCCCCTGTTGGCGTACAGGACCAGCCGGTGGATCGGGTGCTCGTCGGGCAGGTGGGTCTCGGCCAGCTCGATGGCCTGCCGTACGAGGTCCATGGCCGCGTCGTGGCGGCCCCGGCGCACCTCGACCAGGGCCTTGCCGTTGAGGTCGAACCCGAGGTGGAAGGCCCGCTCGCGGGGGTCGGGCAGCAGGGACGTGATCGTGATGGCCTCGTTGATCCAGGCCAGGGCCTGCTCGGGGTCGCGGCGGGCGTGGTCGTGGTGGCGTACGAGGATCATCGCGGTGGCGTACGCGGCGGTGGCGCGGTGCTTGGGATCGGTGCTCACCCGCCTGGCCCGGTCGTAGAGCTCGCGGGCCTCGTCCTCGCGCTCGATCGCCTCCAGGGACGCGGCGACCCGCTGCAGCAGATGCTGCCAGCGCTCCGGCCCGTCCTCGTACGCCAGCCCGCGCAGCACCTCCAGCCCCGACTCGGCCATGGCGTGGTGGAAGCCCTCGTCGCGGTAACGGTCGAAGTCGGCCGGCAGCGATCCCGTGCCGGGGGCCGAGGGCCCTTCCTCGATCGTCAGGAGCTCGGGGTCGATCCGGCGGCGCAGCACGGTCACCAGTTCGACGTCGGTGTGGTCGGCCTCGCCGAGGTTCGAGACGGTCAGCGTGAGGGGGCCGGTGCGGGCCAGGTGGTCGTGGACGAACTCGGCCAGCCCGTTGGCGATCCGCAGGCTGCGGCGGGCGCCCGGCACGAGCACGCGCTGCTCCCGGGGCAGGTCGTCGGCCAGCGACCGGCGGCGGGCGGGCACGATGTCGCGCAGGCCGGGCGCGGCGGCCCGGATCTCGATGTCGTGTGCGGCGACCAGGTCGGGCCTGCGCTCCAGCGCAGGGGGGACCAGGTGGGTGAGCAGTGCCGCACCCAGCGTGTAGGGGCCGCCGATGCGGCGGTCCGCGTCAAGAATGATCGTGTCCACGCGGGCTGCTCTTCCGTGGTGCGGCGGCCGGCGCCCCGCGGGGGACGCCGGCCCTTGGCGGTTCAGGCGTTGTGCCTAGGCGCCGCGGCTGCGGCCGGCTTCACGGTTCCTGGCCGGTGAACGACGATCTTCTTCATGGGCGGCCTTTCACGTACATGCGGGACCGAACGATCATTGATGACCGATACATGTCAACACATGGAAAAGTCGCCGATCAACATTTATCTGGTAAGGGCTAATTCAACGGTAATTACGGCGCAACCGGAACTACTCACCCAGGATCGCGTCCACGAACACCTCGGGGTCGAAAGGCGCCAGGTCATCCGGCCCTTCACCCAGCCCCACCAGCTTGACGGGCACCCCCAGCTCCCGCTGCACCGAGATCACGATGCCGCCCTTGGCGGTGCCGTCGAGCTTGGTCAGCGCGATGCCGGTGATGTTGACCACCTCGGCGAACACCTGGGCCTGGCGCAGGCCGTTCTGGCCCGTGGTGGCGTCGAGGACCAGCAGCACCTCGTCGACCGTGGCCTTCTTCTCGATGACCCGCTTGACCTTGCCCAGCTCGTCCATGAGGCCGGTCTTGGTGTGCAGGCGGCCGGCGGTGTCGACGATGACGGCGTCGACCTTCTCTTCGATGCCCCTGGCGACCGCGTCGAACGCCACGGAGGCCGGGTCGCCGCCCTCGGGCCCGCGCACGGTGTCGGCGCCGACCCGCTCGCCCCAGGTCTGGAGCTGGTCGGCGGCGGCGGCGCGGAAGGTGTCGGCCGCGCCCAGCACGACCTTCTTGCCGTCGCCGATGAGCGAGCGGGCGAGCTTGCCGGTGGTGGTGGTCTTGCCGGTGCCGTTGACGCCCACGACGAGGACGACCGCCGGCCGCTCACCGTGCTTCTGCACGTGCAGCGTGCGGTCGAGGTCGGGGTTGACCTGTGCGAGGAGCTGCTCCCTGAGCAGGGCGCGCACCTCCTGGTGGGTGCGGCTGCCCAGCACCTTGACCTTGGTGCGCAGCTCCTCGACCATGATGCGGGTCGGCGCGACGCCCACGTCGGCGGTGATCAGGCTCTCCTCGATCTCGTCCCACACCTCGTCGTCGAGGCGGTCGCGGGACAGCAGCTCCAGCAGCCCGCGCCCGAGCGCGCTCTGCGAGCGGGCCAGCCGCGAGCGCAGCCGCACCATCCGGCCCGCGGACGGCGGCGGAACCTCGATCTCGGGCTCGACGACCATCGGCTCGGCGGGCCTGGCCGGCGGGGGGAGCGTGGTGGTCGCACCCTCCGCCTCCTCGCCCGCTCCCGCGGGCCGCTTCTCCTCCTCGGGAAGTACGGGGGCCTCTGGCGGCTTGACCGGCGGGGGTGCCTTGCGCCCCGGCCTGAACAGCAGGAAGAGACCGCCGGCCGCCAACAGGGCGACGACGGCCACGATCACGATGACGCCGAGGTAACCATCCACAAGATGTCAGTTTTCCAGATCGACCGGCATGCTCATGCCCAAGGCCACACCGATCAGGCGGACTCGCGCTCCCGGAGCCGCTGGCTGACCACCTGTGTCACGCCGTCACCGCGCATCGACACGCCGTAGAGCGCGTCGGCGATCTCCATCGTGCGTTTGTTGTGGGTGATCACGATGAGCTGCGAGCTCTGCCGCAGCTCCTCGAACAGCCTCAGCAGCCGCTGCGTGTTGGTGTCGTCGAGCGCGGCCTCGACCTCGTCCATCACGTAGAACGGCGACGGCCGCGCCTTGAAGATCGAGATCAGGAACGCCACCGCCGTCAGCGAGCGCTCCCCGCCCGACAGCAGCGACAGCCGCTTGACCTTCTTGCCCGGCGGCCTGGCCTCCACCTCGATGCCGGTGGTCAGCATGTCGGAGGGCTCGGTGAGCACCAGCCGCCCCTCGCCGCCCGGGAAGACCCTGGTGAAGATCTGCTCGAACTCCCTGGCCACGTCCTCGTAGGCCGAGGTGAACATCTGCTCCACCCGGTCGTCGACCTCCTTGACCACGGTCAGCAGGTCGCGCCTGGTCTTCTTGAGGTCCTCCAGCTGCGAGTTGAGGAACGTGTGCCGCTCCTCCAGCGCCGCGAACTCCTCCAGCGCCAGCGGGTTGACCTTGCCCAGCTGGTTCATCTGCCGCTCGGCCGCCCTGGCCCGCTTCTCCTGCTCCTCGCGCACGTACGGGACGGGCGGCTCGCCCGGCACCGGGGCCTGCGGGCCGTATTCGGCGATGAGGGCCTCGGACTCCACGCCGAACTCCTCCAGCGCCCGCTGCTCCATCTGCTCCAGCCGCAGCCGCTGCTCGGTGCGGGCGACCTCGTTGCCGTGCACCCGGTTGACCAGCTTGTCCAGCTCCTGGCCCAGCTCGCGCACCCGCAGGCGGACCTGCTTGAGCTCGGCGTCGACGGCCACCCTGGCCAGGTCGGCCTCGTCGCGCTCCCTGGAGGCGAGCTGGACGGACGCCGAGAGCGCCCCGAGCACCTGCTTGGCGCCCTTGCTGACGGCCTCGGCCACGGCGGCCTGCCGCCTGCGCCTGGCGCGCTGAGCGGCCGCCTGAGCGCGTTCCTCGCGTTCCCGCCTGGCGGCACGCAGCAGACCGTCGGCGCGGCCCTCGATGCCCTTGACGCGCTCCTCGGCGGTGCGGACCTGCAGCCGGGTGTCCATCTCCCGCTGCCTGGCGGCCTCGCAGGCGCTCGCCAGGTCGTCGCGCAGGTCGGTGGTGGGCTCGGACTCCAGCTCCTGGGCGTATTCGGCCTCGGCCAGGCGGATCTCCAGCTCGGCCAGCTCCTCCAGGCGCTCGGCACGCCCCTCCTCCGCCCTCGCCACGCTCGCGGCCAGGCGCTCGGCCTCGTCGCGGGCCGCGTTGGCGGCGGCCTCGATCTGGGCCAGCCGCTTGGCCGCCGCCGCGTTGCGCTGGTCGGCCTCCCGCTGGCGGCCCCTGACCTGGTCGAGCGCGCCCTGGGCGGCGCTCACGCCGGCCTGGGCGGTGGTGACGGCCGTCTGTGCCTCGCTGACGTGTGCCTGGGCGGCCTCCAGGGCGGTCTGCGCGACCTGCTCGCCGGCGATCGCCTCGTCCAGCGCCGTGGCGCTCTCCTCGGCCCTGGCCTCGGCCTCCTCCAGGTCCCTGACGGCCTGGTCGAGCGCCGCCCGCACCTGGAGCACGGAGGTGCCGCCCTCGGACCCGCCGGTGGTCACGTGGGTGCCCACCAGGTCGCCCTGCGTCGTGACGGCACGCAGCCGGGGGTGGCGGTCGACGACGGCGCGGGCCGTCTCCAGGTCGTCCACCACCACGACGTCGGCCAGCACGTGCTCCAGGGCGGGGCGCAGGTGGTCGGGCACCGTCACCAGGCCGGCCGCCCACCGGCCACCGCCGGGGGCCGCCGCGCGCGTGGTCTCCCCCCGGCCGGGGGCCGCCGCGCCTCCTTCACCGTCCGTGCCGCCGCCGAGCGCCACCAGGAGGGTGGCCTGGCCCGAGCCCTGGGTGCGGAGCAGCTCCAGGGCCTCCACGGCGGTGTCGAGGGTCTTGACCGCGATCGCCTCGGCGACGGGCCCCAGCACGGCCGCCACCGCCGGCTCGGCCCCGGGGCTCACCTGCATCGAGGCCGCCAGCGGCCCCAGCACCCCGCCCAGGTCGGCCTCCAGCAGCGCCGCGCCGCCGTCGCCCTTGGCCAGGCCCAGCTCCAGCGCGTCGCGGCGGGCTGCCAGGGCCGCCACCGAACGCTGCGTCTCCTGGTCGGTGGCGCGGGCGGTGCCCACGCCCGCCTTGGCGGCCTGCAGCGCGGCGCGCGGCGCGTCGAGGCCGGACTTGGCCTCCTCCAGGGCCGCCCGGGCCTCGTCGGCCGCCGCCCTGGCCTCCTCGACCACGGCCTGCGCGGTGGCCAGCTCCTCGGCCAGCGCCGGATCGACGGCCGGCTCCTCCAGCCGCTGGGCCTCCAGGTCCTCCCTGGCCCGCCGCTCGCGCTCGGCCGCGCCGGCCACGGCCTGCTGGAGCCGCCCGATCTCCTCCTCGGCGGCCCGGGCCCGACTACGTACGGAATCGACCTGGCCGCGCAGCTTGGCCAGGCCCTCGCGGCGGTCGGCGGCGGCCCTGGCGGCCAGCGCGAGCCGCTGCTCCTCGGCGCTCAGCCCGGCCTCGGCCTCGGCCCGCTGCTGGACGGCCTCCTCCAGCAGCTCCTCCGCCTGCTCAAGCTCGGCCTTGAGGATCAGCTCCCGCTCGCGCACCTCGGCCGCCTCGCGTTCGAGGTCCTCGGGGTCGCGGCCGCGGCGCTCGATGGCGGCGGCGTCGAGAGCGTGCCGGTGGCGCTCCGAGGCGAGCTGCTCCAGGCCGGTGATGCGCTCGCGCAGGGACGAGAGCCTGAAGTAGGTCTCCTGGGCGGCCGCCAGCCGCGGCTGGGTCTCGGCCTCGGCGGCCTCCAGCGCCGCCTCGCGCTGCTGCCCCTCCGCCAGCTCGGTCTCGACCTGGTGCCGCCTGGCCGTGATCGCGGCCTCGTCGGCCGCCTCGCGCTCCAGCGTGGCGCGCAGGATGCACACGTCGTCGGCCAGCAGGCGCAGGCGGGCGTCACGCAGGTCGGCCTGGATGACGGCGGCCTTGCGGGCGATCTCCGCCTGGCGGCCCAGCGGTTTGAGCTGGCGGCGCAGCTCGGTGGCGAGGTCCTGGACCCGGGTCAGGTTGGCTTGCATGGCGTCGAGCTTGCGCAGCGCCTTTTCCTTGCGCTTGCGGTGCTTGAGCACGCCCGCGGCCTCTTCGATGAAGGCCCGCCGGTCCTCGGGGCCCGCGTGCAGCACGGCGTCGAGCTGTCCCTGCCCGACGATCACGTGCATCTCGCGGCCGATGCCCGAGTCGGACAGCAGCTCCTGGATGTCGAGCAGGCGGCAGGTGTCGCCGTTGATCGCGTATTCGCTCTGCCCCGACCTGAACATCAGCCGGCTGATCGTGACCTCGGTGTAGTCGATCGGCAGCGCGCCGTCGGAGTTGTCGATGGTCAGCGTCACCTCGGCGCGGCCGAGCGGCGGCCGGGAGGAGGTGCCGGCGAAGATCACGTCCTCCATCTTGCCGCCGCGCAGCGACTTGGCGCTGTGCTCGCCCATGACCCAGGCCAGGGCGTCGACGACATTGGACTTGCCGGAGCCGTTGGGACCCACCACACAGGTGATGCCCGGTTCGAACCGCAGGGCGGTCGCGGAGGCGAAGGACTTGAAGCCGCGCAGGGTGAGGGTCTTCAAATACAAGCGCGACCCCCTTCTCCCTGAACGGACTTCGGAAAAGCCTACTGGTCATCACTGCCCCACGTGGGCATCTACAGTCGCGACCACGCTTGACCAGGAATTTCCGTTTCAGGGCAAATAACAAGGGACGCCTCTCAGAGACGTCCCTGGGTCTTGCGCTCCGATCACTCTCAGGTGAGTGCCGGCTCGCGCTCTTGCATGCGGCTTAGCGCCTCGTCGCGGGTTTGCGCCGCAAGAGCGTCATTGGTGGCCTGAAGTCGGATGAGTTCTGCCTCCAGATCCCGGATACGCTGCTGCAGGCGGCGCATCTCCGAGACCATTCGAGGGTCAGGACCGCCGACGTGGCCGAGTAGAGCCTTCGCCATGGTAAAGGGTCCTCCACGCTGAGTGACCAGACTGGTTCGCGCACTTCTATTCCGCGGGAGGGGTGCGCGTGGTACCTAACAAGAGTCGCACCGGCAGTGTGGGCGGTCAAGTCGAACGAACCGCTGCGCCCTACTGATGGGCACTCCCGACATACAACTATACCCTATTTGGGCGGTTTAACGAAAGCGGCTACCTCTCTACAAAACCGGCCAAACTACCTCGTGGTTCGCTCCAGCGTTCCACTACTCCATCCACCCTGCCCGGCGTGTCGCAACCTCTGAGCAGCTCCAGCAGCTTGACGCACGACTCACGCGGCCCCTCCGCGACCACCTCGACGCGGCCGTCGGTGGTGTTGCGGGCCCACCCGGTCAGGCCGAGCTCCAGCGCCCGCGCCCGGGTCCACCAGCGGAAGCCCACCCCCTGGACCCGGCCCCGCACCCAGGCGGTCAGCCGGGCACTCTCCCCGTCGCTCTCCGGCATCTCGTCTCCTCACGCCACCAGGGCCTCGACCGTGGCCGCCTGCCCGACGGCCGCCTCGTTGAACGCCCGGACGGCGGCCGTCTCCCGGCCCTTGACCCAGGCCAGCCCGAAGATCGACGCGGGCAGCCCGGTGACGGGCACGAACCTGATGTCGGGCCGGCTGTGCTGGGCCGCCGTGGGCGTGCAGAACAGCATGCCACCCCTGTTCAGCGCCACCTGGGTCAGGCCCTCCTGAGTGGTGGCCACCCGACCGGCCAGCGGAATCGGGCGTCCCGAAGGGGTCACGGAGGGTGCGATCCGCTCCTGCCACGAACGCGGCGCCGGGCCGTCCAGCCCGATCAGGGGTACGGAGGCCAGCTCCTCCACCCCGATGCCCGCCCGGCCCGCCAGGGGATGGCGGACGGACAGGCCGAGCCGGTGGGAGACGTGGTTCAGGCCCCCGCCCGTCGCCAGGTCGGGCTCGTCCACCGGCAGCAGCGTGAACGCGATGTCCACCTGCCCCGCCCGCAGCCTGCTGAAGGGGTCGGCGAGCGGGATCTCCACCAGCTCGACCGCGCAGCCGGGGTTGCGGCGCTCGAACGCGCGTACGCTGCCCGTGACGACGTCGGTCGGCGTGGCCAGGAACCCGACCCTGATCACCCCGGTCACCTCGCGGGCGGCCGCCTTGGCCCGGCTCACGGCGCCCGCCAGGCCGTCGTAGGAGGGGCGCAGGTCAGCCAGGAAACGTTCGCCGAGCGGGGTGAGCCGCACCCGCCTGCTCGTCCGGTCGAAGAGCCGCCCGCCGATCCTGGTCTCCAGGGAGCGCATGAGCTGGCTCACGCGGCCGGGCGACAGGTAGAGGCGCTCGGCCGTACGCGCGAAGTGCAGCTCCTCGCTGAGCACGATGAAGCACTCCAGCTCCCTGAACTCCATTCCCGCCTCCGGCTCGATCGCTTAGCTCACCTAAACCAAGCCTTCGGCCTTCGCCATTGTTCCCGCGCGGGCGCCGGCCAGAGGCTGGGCCGCATGACCATGACTGACGTTTCCAGCCCCGTACGGGCGCGCTGGCTCGCCGTGACCTCGGTCGCGGTGGGCACCTTCACCGTTGTGACCAGCGAGATGCTGCCGGTGGGCCTGCTCACCTCGATCGCCTCGGATCTCGGGGTGTCGGCCGGCACGGCCGGGCTGTCCATGTCGGCCCCCGGGCTGGTGGCCGCCGTCTCCGCGCCCGCGCTGGCGGTCACCGCGCGCCGGCTCGACCGGCGCGTCCTCCTGCTGGGGCTGATGGCGCTGCTGGCGGTGGCCAACCTGGCCGCCGCGCTCGCTCCGAACCACCCCGTCATGCTGGCCGCCAGGGTGCTGACCGGGGTGAGCATCGGCGGGTTCTGGGCCTTCGCGGCCGGGATCGGGACGCGGCTGGTGCCCGGGCGGTCCGTGGGGCGGGCCACGTCGATCATCCTGGCCGGGGTGTCGGTGGCGTCGGTGCTGGGGGTGCCGTCGGCGACGTTCGTGTCGTCGTTCGCGGGGTGGCGCAGCGCGTTCGCGGCCACGGGGGTGCTGGCGCTCGCCCTGCTCGCGCTGCTGGCGGCCACGCTGCCGCCGCTGAGGCCGTCGTCCGGGCCCGAATCGTCCCCCGCGCCGGAAAAGCGCTTCTCGTGGCTCTCAGGGCCGCTCAAGGTCGTCCTCGTCCTGACCACCCTGACCGTCTCCGGCCACTTCGCGGCCTACACCTACGTGCGCCCCTTCCTGGAGCAGGTCTCGCACGCCGGCCCCGCCCTCGTCGGCACCGCGCTCCTCCTGTACGGCGCCGCGGGCGTGGCGGGCAACTTCGCCGCCGGGGCGCGGGCGGCCAGGAGCCCCCGGGCCACGCTGATCGTGCTGGCCACGCTCATGGCGCTGGCCACGGCCGCCCTCGCGCTGACCGGCCTGCCGCCCCTGGCCGCGCTCGTGGTGTGGGGGCTGGGCTACGGGGGCGTCGGGGTGACCCTGCAGCTGTGGATCATGCGGGCGGGCGGGGGCGAGCTCGCCACCGCGCTCTTCGTCGGCGCCTTCAACGTCTCCATCGCGCTGGGCGCCTTCGCCGGGGGCCGGATCGTGGACGGCGTGTCGATCTCCGCCGTCATGTGGACGGGCGCCGGGCTCGCGGTGCTCAGCGCGGCCGTCGCTGGCATCTGGGGCAGGAGTAGGACGACCGGTTCATGAACGCCTCGCGCATGATGGCCGTGCCGCAGCGGGAGCAGGGCAGGTCGCGGCGGCCGTACACCTCCAGCGAGCGCTCGAAGTATCCGCTCTCGCCGTTGACGTTGACGTACAGGCTGTCGAACGACGTGCCCCCCTGCTCCAGCGCGGCCGCCATGACCGTGCGTACGGCGGCGAGCAGCTCGGCCACCTTGGGCCGGGTGAGCGTCTCGGTGGGGCGGGCCCAGTGCAGCCTGGCGATCCACAGGGCCTCGTCGGCGTAGATGTTGCCGACGCCGCTGATCAGGGACTGGTCGAGCAGTGCCCGCTTGATCTCGGTGCGCTTCGCCCTGAGCCTGCGGGTGAACTCGGCCTCGTCGAACACCGCCTCGAACGGGTCGGGCGCGATGTGCGCGATCGGCTCCGGCACGCCGTCCACCAGGGGGCTGAGCATGACGTGGCCGAACGTGCGCTGGTCGATGAAGCGCAGGTCGGGGCCGCCGTCCTCGAAGCGCAGGCGTACCCGCAGGTGTTTCTCCAGCGGCGAGTCGGAGTCCACGACCAGGAGCTGGCCGCTCATCCCCAGGTGAGCCATGAGCGCGTCCTCGCCGCCGGACAGGGGGAGCCACAGGTATTTGCCGCGGCGCTCCGCGGACAACACCGCGCGGCCCTTGAGCCGCGCGGTGAACTCCTCGGGACCGGGCACGTGACGCCTGATGGCGCGGGGGTGCAGGACCTCCGCCACGGCGATCTCGCGCCCGACCACCCATTGCGCGAGGCCGCGCCTGACGACCTCGACCTCAGGCAGCTCAGGCACTTCGGACCTCGCCCTCTGAAGAACTCTGGGGGAACCTAAATCTCACCTTTTGGACAACGTTCGGCGGCCTTCCCCGCTTCCGGGACACGCGTCCCGGGCGATGCCTCCAGGACCGGCCGGAAGGCCCTTGCCGGACACTTCCGGACCGCTGTCTCCGCGGCTTCGATGGCTGTCCGGCCGAAGGGATCGCGCAGAGTCTCCGGGCGTCTCCGGGCGGGCGTTCAGCCCGCCGGCTGGCTCTCGCGCTGCTCCCGGCGGGCCCGGATGCGGGTCCACGCCGCCTCGGCCGCCTGCTGCTCGGCCTCTTTCTTGCTGCGGCCGGTGCCGGAGCCGTAGGACTCGCCACCGACCCGCACCATCGCCGTGAACGACTTGGCGTGGTCGGGGCCGCTCTCCTCGACGTGGTATTCGGGCACGCCGAGCGCCTCGGAGGCGGTCAGCTCCTGCAGCGAGGTCTTCCAGTCGAGCCCGGCGCCGAGCGAGGCGGAGCGCACGATCAGCGGGTCGAACAGCACGTGCACCACCCGGAACGCCTCGTCGAGGCCCTTGTCGACGTAGATCGCGCCGATCAGCGCCTCGAGGGTGTCGGCCAGGATGGAGGACTTGTCGCGCCCGCCGGTGCCCTCCTCGCCTCTGCCCAGCCGCAGGAACCGGCCCAGGCCCAGGTCTCTGGCCACGTCGGCCAGCGCACGCATGTTGACCACCGCGGCGCGCAGCTTCGCCAGCTGGCCCTCGGGCAGGTCGGGGTGGTTGCGGTAGAGAGTGTCGGTGACCACCAGGCCCAGCACCGAGTCGCCGAGGAACTCCAGGCGCTCGTTGGTGGGCAGGCCACCGTTCTCGTACGCGTAGGAGCGGTGCGTCAGCGCCCGCTCGAGGATGTCGGAGTCCAGGCCGACTGACAGGACCCGCTCCAACTCGTCTCTGGCGACCTCGACGGCCACCGGCTTAGGACCTGCGCCCACGTGCTTCCTCCTCGGACATCTTCACATGGCGCGTCGGCTGCGAATGATGCCCGAAAACGTGGTGGGCGTCGGGGTAACGCGTAGCCCCGGCGTCCACCACGACCGCGGGCGAACCGCCGCCGCACGCATCTGAGACGGTAACGCCGACCGAGGCACTTTGGCACCCGGTCGGCATCACGTCAACTGGCGGATCAGGCGGACGGCTCGATGACCTGACGACGGTTGTAGGTGCCGCAGGTGGGGCACGCGATGTGCGGCTGCTTGGGCGAACGGCACTGCGGGCAGCTCACCAGGGCGACAGCAGTCGTCTTCCACTGGGAGCGACGGGCGCGGGTGTTGCTCCGCGACATCTTTCGCTTCGGGACGGCCACGTCACTTCTCCTGATCGTTATCTTTGTCGGAAATCAGACCCTGCAACGACGCCCAGCGGGCGTCGATCTTCTCGTGCCGGTGGTCTTCGCCGGCCTCGGCCAGCTTGACCCCGCATTCCGTGCAGAGCCCCGCGCATTCCTCTCGGCACACGGGACTCAGCGGCAGTGCGAGCACCACCGCGTCGCGGAACGTCGGCTCGAGGTCGAGCAGCTCACCGTCGAGCAGTGAGTCCTCCTCCGAGGCGTCCTCGTCGGAGTAGAAGAACAGCTCCTGCAGGTCGACCTCGATCTCCGAGGTGACCGGGTCGAGACACCGCGCGCACTCCCCGGCGAGCGGGGCCTGCGCCGTGCCTGACACGAGCACGCCTTCCATCACTGCTTCGAGCCGGAGATCCAGCTCGACTTCGGCATCCTTGGGGACACCGATCATGTCGACGCCGAGATCCGCCGGTGCCGGGAGGGTCAGGGTCATCTGCCGCATCGTCCCCGGCCGCTTTCCCAGGTCGTGAGTCGAGATCACCCAAGGGGAGCGGGGGTCGAGGTGCTGAGTCATCCTGCTCTCGCTAGGCATGGCGAAAACGATCGCCGTCTTACAAGGCCGAAATGAAAGGATAGCAGGTCGCGCTCAGCCCCTGAGCCGCTCGATGAGCAGCTTGTGGACGAGATCGGGCACGAGGCCCGAGACGTCCCCACCGTATCGGGCGATCTCTTTCACCCGGGAGGAGGAGAGGAACGAGTATTCGGGGTTCGTGGGCATGAACAGCGTCTCCACCCCGGACAGGCGGTAGTTGAGCTGCGCCATCTGCAGCTCGTAGTCGAAGTCGCTGACCACCCTGATGCCCTTGACGATGGCGGGGATGCCGTTCTGCCTGCAGAAATCGACCAGCAGGCCGTGGAACTTCCGGACCTTGACGTTCGGAAATTCCTTGGTCACGGTCTGCAGGATCTCGATCCGTTCGTCCACCGTGAACAAGCTGCTCTTCTCGACGTTGATGAGGACTGCCACGGTCACCTCGTCGTACAGCCGTGCTGATCGGCCGATGATGTCGAGGTGGCCATTGGTGATGGGGTCGAACGACCCCGGGCAGACTACGCGGCGCAAGACGCCTCCCAGGTCTACGGGTTCCCGGCGGCGCGACCGTACCAAACGGACGCTTCGCCATATCGACGGACCCTCTCCTCAACGTACCCTTCGGGCCACATCAGCGGCTTTCCCCTGCTTTCCCTCTCGAACGCCACCAAGCCCCCATCAACCAGCCACCCGTTGTCCCGCAGCAGCTCAAGCGCCCTCTGGACCTCGTCGTCGGACACGGCGTAGGGCGGATCGGCGAAAACGATGTCGTACGGCGCGTCGGGCGCCTTCACGAGCATCCGCTCGACCTTGTCGGCCACCACGCGGGCGCCTTCGAGGGCGAGCGACTGGACGTTGGCCTTGATCGTGCGGACCGCCTTGGGGTCCGACTCGACCAGCACGGCCTCGGCCGCGCCCCGCGACAGCGCCTCCAGGCCGATCGCGCCCGAGCCGGCGTACAGGTCGAGGACGCGGGTCCCGTGGAGTCCGTACAGCGAGTCGAGCGTCAAGAAGATGCCTTCTCGCGCCCTGTCGCTGGTAGGTCTCGTGCCGCGCCCCGGTGGCACGGCCAACCGCCGCCCACCCGCCGTGCCTGCGATGATCCGCGTCATGTGACCCATTGTTCCGCATGTTCGCGCAGGTCAAGAGTGGACAAGTGTCTGCCTCGACTACGCAAGGGTGATTCACATCGGGCCGGTGGGCCCGCATGATGAGTCTGCGGCCTTCAAGGTGACCCACATGAAGGCCGACCGGCGTGATCGTGAGCCCTTCCGCACGCCGGTTCCCTCGGCACCTGACCCGAGGGTGGGCCCAGCCGGGGACGGCATTCGGGGGGAGGCCGTCCCCGCGGCTGGGGCCCATTTTTCTTTCTTCCGTCACGCGCTGCCGTGGCCGGCCACCCGCCGCACTTCGGCTGATGGCCCTCCAGGAAACGGCCGCTGACCCTTCACCGGCCGAGCGCCGTTACGCGAGCCCACCTTGACCGGCCACGTGGTTCATCCCGCATCCGCCGTAAGGTCCCGGCGCTCCGCCTCACCCGTCAGGTCTTCTCCAGGTATTCCGCCCGCTCGTCCTCCAGCAGCCGGTCGATCTCCGCCCGCAGTCCCGCGTTGCCGGTCAGCTCCGGGTCCTCGGCCAGGAGCTCCGCCGCCTCGTCCCGGGCCGTGGCGATCACGTCCTCGTCGCGGAGGAGTTGCAGCAGCTTCAGCGACGACCGCTTGCCCGACTGCGCCGCCCCCAGCACGTCGCCCTCGCGCCGCTGCTCCAGGTCCACCCGCGACAGCTCGAACCCGTCCAGCGTGGCGGCCACCGCGTCCAGGCGGGCCCGGGCCGGGGTGCCCTCGGGGAAGTCGGAGACCAGGAGGCAGAGGCCGGGCAGGCCGCCGCGGCCCACGCGGCCGCGGAGCTGGTGGAGCTGGGAGACCCCGAAGCGGTCGGCGTCCATGATGATCATCACGGAGGAGTTGGGGACGTCCACGCCGACCTCGATCACCGTCGTGGCCACCAGGACGTCGAGCTCGCCCCGCGTGAACGAGCGCATGATCGCGTCCTTCTCCTCCGGCGGGAGCTTGCCGTGCAGCGTGCCCACCCGCAGGTCGTGGAAGGGGCCCTGGGTCAGCAGGTCAGCCACGTCGAGGACGGCCAGCGGCGGCCGGCGCTCCTCGCCCGCCGTCGTCTCCGAGGCCGCCGCCAGGTCGCCCTCGTCGCCCTCCAGGTCGCCGATGCGGGGGCACACGATGTACGCCTGCCGGCCCAGCGCCACCTCCTCCCTGACCCGCTGCCAGGTGCGCTCCAGGTAGTGCGGCTTCTCGGCGGCCGGGACGACGTGGGTGGTGATGGGCGCGCGGCCCGACGGGAGCTGGGACAGCGTCGAGACCTCCAGGTCGCCGAACACCGTCATGGCGACCGTGCGCGGGATCGGGGTGGCGGTCATGACCAGGACGTGCGGCCGGCCCCCGCCCGCCTTCTCGCGCAGCGCGTCACGCTGCTCCACCCCGAACCGGTGCTGCTCGTCCACCACGACCAGCCCCAGGTCGGCGAACTGCACGTGCTCCTGCAGCAGCGCGTGCGTGCCGACGACGATGCCCGCGGTGCCCGACGCCGCGTCGAGCAGGGCCGAGCGGCGGGCGGCGGCGCCCATCGAGCCGGTCAGCAGCGTGACCGCCGTGCCCCCGAACATGCCTCCCTGCGCCAGGTCGCCCAGCATGTTCGTGATCGAGCGGTGGTGCTGCTGGGCCAGCACCTCCGTGGGCGCCAGCAGCGCCGCCTGACCTCCGGCGTCGACCACCTGGAGCATCGCGCGCAGCGCCACCACCGTCTTGCCCGCGCCGACCTCGCCCTGCAGCAGCCGGTGCATCGGGTGCTCGAGAGCCAGGTCGGCGGCGATCTCCTCGCCCACCTGTGCCTGCCCCTCGGTCAGCGAGAACGGCAGGCGCGTGTCGAAGTCGGCCAGCATCCCGTCGGAGCGCCGGGGACGGGCCTTGGCGGGCCAGGCGGTGGCGGCCTGTCGGCGCTGGAGCAGCACGGCCTGCAGCACGAACGCCTCGTCGAACTTCAGCCGCCGGCGCGCCCGCCCCACCTCCGCGAAGTCCTTCGGCCGGTGGATGGCCACCAGCGCCTCGCCCAGATCCTGCAGCCCGTGGCGGGCCCGCAGGTCCGCGGGCAGCGGATCGTCCAGGGGCCCGAGCGTGTCGAGCACGACGCCGACCGCGCGCCTGATCGCCCACGGCGTCAGGTCCTTGCCCGCCGGGTAGATCGGCACCGGCGCCGACGCGAACTCCTCCGCGCTCGCCTCGCTCTCCTCGAACAGCTCGAACTCCGGGTGCGCGAGCTGCCAGCGCGGGCTGGTGCGCGACCCGAACAGCCCCACCTTCCCGGCGAACATCCCGCGCCGCCCCGGCTTGAGCCGTGACTCGGCCACGTGGGAGCCCTTGCCGAAGAACGACAGGTAGATCTTGTTGCGGTTGCCGTCGACGACCTCGACCTCCAGCCAGGTGCCGCCGCGGTTGCGCATGGGTTTGCGCATGAGCCTGGTGACCTCGCCGACCACGGTGACGTGCTCGTCGACCTCCAGCGCGTCCAGCGAGGTCAGCTCGCCGCGCTCGGCGTAGCGCCGCGGGTAGTGGCGCAGCAGGTCGCCGACCGTCTCCAGGTCGAGCACGCTGTGCAGCAGCTTGGCGGTCTTCGGGTCGAGCGCCTTCGTCAGAGGCTCGTCGAAACGGCTCACGGCAATAAGTTCTACCGCCTGCGGCCGACAGGAATCCCCGATGACGCCGCCGGTGTCGCTCCGGGCCGCTCAAGAGCGGGTGGCGGCGGCTCAGCAGCCACGGCTCATGGGGGTGGGCGCCGTCACTCCACGCCGATCAGGAGCGGGTAACCGCCCTGCTCGCCGTCGTACACGACCAGGTCCACGTCCGGCCGCGTACGCCCGAGGTGCTCCTCCACGAGACCCGCCAGCCCCTCCGGGGCCTTCGCCCCCGTGACCAGCGTGACCATCTCGCCCCCGCCCGCCAGCATCCGGTCCACCACCATGACGGCCACGCCGTCGACCGATCCGCCGATCAGCGCCACATCCCCGTCGATCATGCCCAGCACGTCACCCGGCCGGCACACCCCGGCGCTCGTGAACGCGGCCCTGTCCGCCACCGTCACATGCCCGTACCGCGTGTGCCCGGCCGCGTCCGTCATCGCCACCACGTCGTCGTCGAAGCGGCGCAGCGGGTCGTGCACGGCCAGGGCGGCCAGGCCCTGCACGGTCGCCTTCGTGGGCAGCACGCTGACCGCCACCCCGTCCTCACGGGCGACCTCCGCCGCCGCGGCGGCGACCGAGCGGACGCCCTCGTCGTTCGGCAGGACCGCGACCTCGGTGCCCGCCTGCCTGATCGCGACCAGCATGGCGGGGAGCGTGGGACGGGTGCCGGGCGCGCGCCGTACGACGACCGCGCCGCATTCCTCGAACAGCGCCGCGATCCCGTCCCCCGCGGCCACCGCCACCACGCCCCGGCCCGCGCTCGCCCGGTGGGTGCGCTCGGCCAGGTACGTGATCCTGATCCGGTGCGGCCGGCCCGCCCGGATCCCCGCCTCGACGGCCGGACCCGCCTCGGGGACGTGGACGTGCACGTTCCACAGCCCCTCGCCGCCGACCACGACCAGCGAGTCGCCCATGGCGTCGAGCTCGTCGCGCAGCCCCGCCACCGCCCGGTCGTCGGCGTCCAGCAGGTACATCACCTCGTAGCCCGCCCCCACCTCGGTCATCGGCGAGACCCGCGCGGTCGGCGCGGGCACGTCGTAGTGGCCGACGCCGGAGCCGGTGATCACCGCGGCCAGGGTCTCCAGCACGATCGCCGCCCCGGCGCCGCCCGCGTCCACGACGCCGCTGCGGGCCAGCACCTCCAACTGGTCGGGCGTACGGCGCAGCGCCGCCCGCGCCTCCCCCGCCGCCTGCCGCGCCACCTCGGGCAGGTCGCCCTCCACCTCCTGCACGGCCCGCGCCGCCGACTCCAGCACGCTCAGCACCGTGCCCTCGACCGGCCTGGCGACGGCCTCCCTGGCCAGCAGCGCCGCCCTGAGCAGCCCGGCCCGCAGGTCCTGGCCGTCCTTCAGCACCTCGGCGAGGCCGCGCAGCGCCTGGCTGACGATCACCCCGGAGTTGCCGCGCGCGCCCACCAGCGCCCCGTACGAGAGCGTCTGCCACACCACGGCGACGTCCACGTCCTCGGGCAGCGACTCGACGGCCTCGGCCGCGGACAGCATGGTCAGGTGCAGGTTGGTGCCGGTGTCGCCGTCGGCCACCGGGAAGACGTTGAGTGCGTCGATCTCCGTCCTGGCCTGGCCGAGCGCGTCGGCGGCCAGGCGGGCCCAGCGCCGCACGGCGGGTGGGTCGAGGATCTTCATCTGCGCCCTCCGACTGTCTCCCCGACCGAACCGGGCCAACCGGGCCGACCGAACTCCAGCCCCGGATGCGCTACCGTTGTCCGAGGAGGATATCCCCGCTCGGGGCCCGGTCCAGGTGCTCTGGTTCGCGCCCATCGGGGTGGATCAGATATTCTCGTCTGGCTGGCCGGTTGTCCCGGCATGCCCTCCGCCCGGAAAGCATCAGCGGACAGGGCTACATCGACTGTTTTAAGGAGCGATACCGTGGCTTCCGTCTGCGATGTCTGCCGCAAGGGGCCGACCTTCGGCAACAACGTTTCCCACTCGCACCGCCGCACCCGCCGTCGTTGGAACCCCAACATCCAGACGGTTCGCGCGGTCGTCGGCGGCACGCCGAAGAAGCTGAACGTGTGCACCTCGTGCATCAAGGCGGGCAAGGTCACCCGCTAGTTCTCACTTCCACGAAGGCCCGCCTCCCCTAGGGAGTGCCGGGCCTTCGTCATGCCCGGAGGCTCCTCGCTCCCCCACCGAATTCCGGTGCAGGTCCTTGGCGAAAGGGACGGCCGATGGACCACAAGCGGCCGGGTTCCCTGGCGCCGGCTGCTCACCGTGGTGGCCCGGGGCCGTTGGGGCCAGCGCCAGGCGTGGTCCACCGGGCCGATGCGGGTCAGCGCCAGCGCCAGGCGTGGTCCACCGGGCCGATGCCGGCGCCCAGGGGGAAGCCTCTGGCGATCGCGCCCGTCACGTACTCCTTGGCCTTGCCCACCGCCTCCGGTACGTCGTCACCCTGGGCGAGGCGGGAGGCGATGGCCGAGGCGAGCGTGCAGCCCGTGCCGTGGGTGTGGCGGTTGTCGAGGCGGTCGGCGGCGAAGCGGTATTCGCTGGTGCCGTCCGTGAGCAGGTCGACCGGCGGTCCCGGCAGGTGCCCGCCCTTGATGAGCGCCCACGCCGGCCCCAGCTCCAGCACGGCGTCCGCGGCCCGCCTCAGGTCGTCCTCGCCCTCCACCTTCACCGACGTGAGCTGCTCGACCTCCCACAGGTTCGGCGTCACCACGGTGGCCAGGGGCAGCAGGCGGGTCCGTACGGTCTCGACGGCCTCGGGGGCGAGCAGCGAGTCACCGTGCTTGGACACCCCGACCGGATCCACGACCAGCGGAGCCGCGTACGAGGCCAGCACGTCGGCGACCGTCTCCACGAGCGCGGGCGAGGCCAGCATGCCGGTCTTCACCGCCTGCGCGCCGATGTCGCCGAGCACCGAGTCGAGCTGCGCGCGCACGGCCTCGGGCGGCAGCTCCCAGTAGCCCTGGACGCCCAGCGAGTTCTGCGCCGTCACCGCGGCGATGACGCTCATGCCGTGGACACCCATGGCCAGCATGGTCTTCAGATCAGCCTGGATGCCCGCGCCGCCCCCTGAGTCGGAGCCGGCGACGGTCAGCACGCGTGGAGGGGTCGAAACCGTCATGTACCCCATCCAACCACTCAGACGACGGCGCACTCCCCGCTGACCAGCCCGCAGTTCTGGGCCTTGGAGCCCCTCCCCGTGGCCGTGAACGTGACCTGGACCGAGTCCCCGGCCGCCACCGGCGCCGTGAGGTCCAGGATCAGCAGATCACCGTCCTGCGTCCATTCGGCGCCGTCCACGTCCACGACCGTGCCGTCCACGGGCACGGAGACCGTCGGGGCCGGCAGGGTCTCGGCGGAGGTGTTCGAGAGCGTGATGTCGGCCTTGTAGGTCGTCAGGCGCTGCCGGATCGTCTGCTTGACGTTGACGGAGGCGCCGCTCGCCGACTCGATCGTGCCCGTGGCGGTGGGGACCGGGGTGGGCTCGGTGCCCGATGCGCCGCCCGTGTCGTCCTCGTCCAGCGTCGAGGCCTCCTCGCTCGGCGCCTCCGACGCGGTCTGGTCGGCCGGCGGCTCGTCCGTCGGGTCCTCCGTGGGCTCCGCCTGCTTCTTCGCCCGGGTCTTGGTGGGCGTCGGCGTGGCGGAGGCGGTACGGCTCGGCTGGCGGGCGCTGAACGTGGGCGTCGGCGTCGGGGTCTCGGCTGCGGGGTCGCCCTCGCCTTCATCCGACGGCTCCTCCTCGGGGGCGGCCTCCGCCTCCTCCTCGGCGGGGTCGGAGACGCTGGGGCCGGGCTGGCTGGTGGTGGCCTGTACGGCCGCGCAGCTCGTGCCCTCGCACTTGGCGGGCTCGCCGGAGCTCATGAACTTGACTCCGGCCACGGTGCCGCCGAGCACGACGGCCACGGCGGCGACCGAGAGCAGCGCCACCCGGCCCTTGCCGGCTCCCGAGGGAGCGGCCAGCACGTCGTCGCCGCCTCCGCCGCCGCCACGTCCCGACCTGCGGCGGCCGCGGCGGCCCCGGGGCTCGTCCGGCTCGTCCGCACCGTCGTTCGACCAGCCGGAGCCGAGGAAGCCGGTCTCGGCGTCCGCCCAGGCCGGGGCCTGCACGGCCGTGGGCTCGCCGGCCACCTTGATGTCGCCCGGCTCGGGCGGCACGCCGTGGACGGGGTTGGGGCCGGAGGGGGCGTCGAACCTCGCGGTACGGTCCGCGGGCCCGTCAAAGGGGTCCGGGCGGCCGAACGGGTCGCCGAGGGGCTCCTGGCGGCCGAAGGGCGCGTCGAACCGCGCTGTGCCGTCGGCGGGCCCGTCGAACCGCGCCGTCTGATCGGCGGGCCCGTCGAACCGTGCCGTCTGGTCCGCGGGTCCGTCGTACGGCCCGCGCCGGCCCGGCTCGTCGAACAGCCCACGGTCGCCCGGCCCGTCGAAGGCTCCGGGACGATCGGCAGGGCGATCGGCAGGGCCGCCGAAGAAGCCCGTCTGGTCGGCGGGGCCGTCGAAGAAGCTGTTGTGGGGCGCGGGGCCGTTGAAGGGGCCCGGTTCGCCGAAGGGGCGGTCCGAGGGCTGGTCCCACTCGGGCGGGCGGGCGAACGCGCCCGTCGTCTCGAACGGCCCGACCTCAGGACCCCTGGGAGCCGGTGGTGGCGGGAAGGCGCCCGCTGGGTCGTTGGCCGGTGGAAAGCCGCTGGCGGAGTCGGTGGGCAGCGCGAAGGCCCCGGTGGTCTCGTACGGCTCCGACTGCGGCGCGCGCGGCGGCGGCCCGTCGGTGCGCCGTGGCATGGGAGCCCACTGGCCCGTCACCTCGGGCCGGTCGGGCAGCGAAGGCCAGCCCGGTGCCTCGTCCGGCTCGTCAGGACCCCAGAATGCGCTGCCGTTCCCCCGTTCATCCCCGTCGTCGGATCCACCTGTGCCGTGGCGGCCCATGGCTGCCCTTTCTGCCGGTTACAGTGGCCGCCAATCTTCATAACACCTTTGCTACGCCGTTGTCACAGCAATCCCACTAGTCATACCCCAAACGGGGAAAATATCACGTAAATCGGGACATCTCATCACCGAAAGTGATCCCATCCGCGTTGCCCGATTTCGCGCCCATACACCACAACGCCCGCACCTTCGACCACGCGGCCCACCACCTGCCAGGTCGCCGGCAGCCGTACCTCCGCAGGGAACACGGCCGCCAGGGCGTGATCCTCGCCACCCGTGAGCACCCACTCCAGCGGGTCGGCCCCCAGCTCCTTGGCCGCCGCCGCCACCGGCTCCCCCACCGCGAACGCCTGGGGATCCAGCTCCACGCGTACGCCGCTGGCCTCGGCGATGTGGCCGAGGTCCTGCAGCAGCCCGTCGCTGACGTCCAGCATCGCGCTCGCGCCCAGCTCGGCCGCCGCGGGCCCCATCGCGTACGGCGGGCACGGCCGCCGGTGCCCGGCCACGGCCTCCTGGAGCGCGGGGGTCTCCACCGGCACGCCGGCCTCCAGCAGCGCCCATCCGGCGGCGGCGTACCCCAGCCGGCCCGCCACCGCCACCACGTGCCCCGGCCTGGCCCCGGAGCGTTTGACGGGAGCCCGCCCGCCCAGGTCGCCCAGCGCGGTCACCCCGATGACGACCAGGTCGCAGCGGGTGACGTCGCCCCCGGCCACGCTCGCGCCGACCGTCGCGCACTCGTCCCTGAACCCGTCCGTCAGCGCGTCCAGCCAGTCCAGCGGCAGGTCGGCCGGAACGCCGAGCCCGACCACGATGGACGTGGGCGCCGCGCCCATGGCCGCCACGTCGGACAGGTTCTGGGCGGCGGCCTTGCGGCCCACGTCATAACCGCTGGACCAATCGCGGCGGAAGTGCCTACCCTCGATCAGCAAGTCCGTTGAGACCACCACGCGCCCGTCGGGCGCGCCGATCAGGGCGGCGTCGTCACCCGGGCCGAGCATTACCGCGGCGCCTTGGGGCAGACGTCCGGTAATACGATTTACCACACCGAATTCGCCGAGATCTCCGACTGTGATGACGCACCTCCTGACGCACACAGGGTACGGTGGCCCTTCGGCGTGATCGAATCGCCCGGGAGGACGTGATGGTGCAGGCCTACATCCTTATCCAGACCGAGGTCGGCAAGGCCGCTGCCGTGGCCCGCGAGATCTCCGGGATTCCGGGGGTCACACAGGCGGAAGACGTGACGGGGCCCTACGACGTCATCGTGCGCGCGGAGGCCAACAACGTCGATGAGCTGGGCAAGCTGGTCGTCGCGCAGATTCAGGCGGTGGAGGGGATCACGCGTACTCTTACGTGTCCGATCGTCCACATTTAAAGGTAGTCGTCGCATGCGTGCCGCCGCCGTCCTGCTCGTTCTCCTAGCACTCGCCGGTTGCGGCGGCACCGTACAGGTCGATCCGCCCGTCCCGCAGGGCGAGGCGGTCGCGGCCTGCGACAAGCTGGCCACCTTGCTGCCCTCGACGCTCGACGGCGACGAGCGTGGGACGTCCACGCCCGAGTCGCCGTACGTGGCCGTCTGGGGCTCCGGCACCATCGCGCTGCGCTGCGGGGTGGGCCGTCCGGTCAGGATGGCGCCCACCGACACCCTCCAGGAGATCAGCGGCGTGGGATGGTTCGCCGACCCCGACAGGCCCGCGCTGTTCACGGCCGTGACCGACACCGCCTACGTGGAGGTCACGGTCGGCGGCGAGCACGTCGCCGCCGAGGTGCTGGCCGACCTGTCGAAGCCGATCGCCGAGATCTCACCGCAGACCCGGTGACCGCCGCAGCGCGAGCTGGACGAGCCGGTCCACCAGCGCCGGGTAGGACAGGCCGGAGGCCGCCCACAACTGCGGGGCCACCGACAGCGACGTGAACCCCGGCATGGTGTTGATCTCGTTGAAGATCACCTTGCCGTCGGGCGTGTAGAAGAAGTCCACCCGGGCGAGGCCCTCGCATTCGAGCGCCTCGAACGCGCGCACGGCCATCGCCCGCAGCTCCTCGGCCGTCTCCTGCGGGATGTCGGCGGGCACGGTGAGCGACATCTGGTCGGGGTAGTACTTCGCCTCGAAGTCGAAGAACTCCTGCCCGCCCTCGACCTTCACCTCGCCGGGCATCGACGCGGTCGCAGGCTCGTCGCCGAGCGACTCCAGCACCGCGCACTCGATCTCGCGGCCGACGATCGCGGCCTCGATGAGCACTTTGGGGTCGTGCTGCCTGGCGAAGTCCACGGCCGCCTCCAGCTCGGCGCGGTCAGAGGCCTTGGAGATGCCCTGCGAGGAGCCCGCCCTGGCCGGCTTGACGAACACCGGGTAGCCGAGCTCCTCGGCCTCCTTGACCACGCACTCGCGGTTGAGCCGCCAGTCGCGGTCGCGTACGACGACGTAGCGGCCCGTCGGCAGCCCCGCGGCGGCCATGACGGTCTTCATGTGGGCCTTGTCCATGCCCACGGCGCTGGCCAGCACGCCGGAGCCGACGTAGCGCACCCCGGCCATCTCCAGCAGCCCCTGGATGGTGCCGTCCTCCGCGAACGGCCCGTGCATCACGGGGAACACCACGTCCACCGAGCCGAGCTCCACCGGGATGCTGCCGGGGTCGTAGGCCACCAGCGAGCTGCCGCCCGAGGGCAGCGCCAGCGCCGCGCCCGTGGTGTCGACGACCGGCAGCTCGCCTTCCTCGATGGCGAACCGCTGGTCGGAAGCGGCCAGCACCCACCTGCCGTCCTGGGCGATCCCGATGGGGATCACCTCGTACTTGCTCCTGTCGATCGCATCCAGCACGCTGCCCGCGCCCATCAAGGACACGGCGTGCTCCGAATTGCGACCTCCGAAAACGACGGCGACGCGTGGCTTGCTCATGGTGTCCGAATCTACCGGGGTGTCCCTGTCAACAGCGAGTCGAGCACGCCGTATTCAGGTCTTTCTCACAACCCGTACCGCTCGGGTTTGGGCGAGCGGGACATGAGCAGCATGCCCGCTTCCGACGGAGACATGCCGTCGTGCACGACTCCGACGACGACCTCGGTGATCGGCATCTCGACGTCGTGTTTCCTGGCCAGTTCGAGCACCGACTCGCAGGACTTCACGCCCTCGGCGGTCTGCTTGGTCGCGGCGACGACCTCGGCCAGGGTCATGCCCCTGCCCAGGTTCTCCCCGAACGTACGGTTGCGCGACAGCGGGGACGTGCACGTCGCCACCAGGTCGCCCATGCCCGCCAGCCCCGCGAACGTGTGCGGATCGGCCCCCAGAGCCGCGCCCAGGCGGGAGATCTCGGCCAGGCCCCTGGTGATGAGCATGGCGCTGACGTTGTCGCCCATGCCCATGCCCGCGGAGACGCCCACGGCCAGGGCGATCACGTTCTTCACCGCGCCGCCCAGCTCGACCCCGACCACGTCGGGGTTGGTGTACGGGCGGAACCACGGCGGCAGATGACAGATCGCCTGCAGCCGCTCGGCGACCGACGCGTCGGTGGCGGCCACCACGGTCGCGGCGGGCTGGCGCTGGGCGATCTCCAGGACCAGGTTCGGCCCCGAGACGACCGCCACCCGCTGCTCGGGCACCTCCGCCACCTCGCGGATCACCTCGCTCATCCGCTTGGTGGTGCCGAGCTCGATGCCCTTCATCAGGCTCACCAGCACCGCCTCGGACGGGATCAGCTCCCGCCAGGCCCCCAGGTTGGTGCGCAGCGTCTGGGACGGCACGGCGAGCACCACGAAGTCGGCCCCGTCGAGGGCCTCGGCCGGGTCGGTCGTCGCCCGCAGGCCGGCCGGCAGCACCACGCCGGGTAGGTAGTCGGGATTGGTGTTCGCGTCGTTGATCGCGTCCACCACCTCCTGCCTCCGGCCCCACAGCGTGGTCCGGTTGCCCGCCTCCGTGAGGATCATGGCGAACGTGGTGCCCCACGAGCCCGCACCGAAAACGGCCACCTTTGTCATGCCATCACCGTCCGGCGGGGTCGTAGGGAGTCTCCGGGGCCTTCTCGCCCCGCAGCTCGGCGAGCTGTTCGGTGACCGCCGCCATGATGTCGGCGGTCGCCTCGCGCAGCACGTCGCCGTGCGGCGGCCGGCCCGCGTATTTCGACAGGTTCACCGGCGGCCCCACGGTCACGTGGAACGTCTTGCGCGGGAACAGCCTGGGCTTCTTCTCACCGTACGGCAGCAGCTCCTGTGCCCCCCAGTGGGCCACCGGGATGACCGGCGCGCCGCTCTCCAGCGCCAGCCGGGCCGCGCCCGTCTTGCCCACCATCGGCCACAGGCGGGGATCGCGGGTGCAGGTGCCCTCGGGGTAGAACAGGATCGCGCATCCGTCGTCGAGCCGCTCGGCCGAGATGCGCAGCGACTTGGCGGCCTCGCTGCTGCCCCGGTCGACCGGGATCGCCAGCAGGCTCGACACGGCTCGGCCCAGGAAGGGCACCCTGAACAGGGCCGACTTCGCCAGGATCACCGGCCAGCGGCCGTTGTTGTACAGGAAGTGCGACAGCAGGACGGGGTCGGCCCAGGACAGGTGGTTGGCTGCGATGATCACCCCGCCGGTGCGGGGGATGCGGTCCCCGTTGCGCCAGTCCTTCTTCACCAGGAGCCGGGACAGCGGCTTCACCACCGCTACTGCGAAGGTTTCCCAGGAACGCGATGGTCGCGTGGGGCGGCTCATGGTCTCCTCCAACACGTACGGGATGCGCCCCAAGTCTCCCGGTTGGCCGCATGGGATGTCGAGGCGCGATGCTTACCCTATGAGCATCCGCTGGTCCCTGGTCATTCCGGTGAAGACGCTGGTCGCGGCGAAGACCCGGCTGGCCGCCGCCACCGGCCCCCATCGCACCCGGCTGGCCGTGGCCGTGGCCGGTGACACCGTGGCGGCCGCGCTCTCCTGCCCCCGGGTCGCGCGGGTAATCGTGGTGACGGCCGACCCGGCCGCCGCGGGGCCGCTGTCCGCCCTGGGCGCCGACGTGGTGCCCGACCCCGACCGGGGCCTGAACACGGCCCTGCGTACGGGGGCCGCGCATGCCGTACGCCTGGCGCCCGGCGACGCCGTGGGCGCTCTCCAGGCGGACCTGCCCGCCCTGCGGCCGGCCGAGCTGGCCCGCGCGCTGGAGGCGGCGGCCGAGTTCGACCAGTCGTTCGTGCCCGACGCGCTGGACGTGGGGACGACGTTCTACGGGGTGTTGCCCGGGAGGCCGTTCGCCCCGAGGTTCGGCGGCGAGTCGCGGGCCAAGCACCTGGCCGGCGGGGCCAAGGAGCTGTGCGTGCCGGGGATCGACTCGGTCAGGCGCGACGTGGACACCCCCGACGACCTGCGCGCGGCCATCACGCTGGGGCTCGGCCCGCACACGGCCGCCGTGGTCAGGGAGCTGTGGCCGGACACGTGAGCGTCAGCCGCTCCGCGTGCGGCTGAGGCGGGGAGCCGTGATGACCGCGAGGTACGACAGTCCGAGCGTGGCGACGCCGGCGGCGAAGGCCCCGTAGCCGCCCAGCCACTCCCCCAGCAGCCCGCCCGCCAGCCCGCCCAGCGGCATCGCGCCCCACATCAGGAAGCGCATGCTGGCGTTGACGCGGCCCAGCAGGCGCTCCGGGGTGACGCGCTGGCGGTAGCTGAGCTGGGCCACGTTGAAGACCGTCCCGGCGGCGGCCGCCAGGGCCGAGGCGGCCGGGAAGGCCAGCAGCCGCCATCCGGGGCCGGTGGCCAGGGCGGGCAGTTGCAGGGCGGCGGTGAGCAGCGCCGAGCCGTACAGGGTGGGGCCGAGCCCGTGGCGCGCCGCCACCCGCGCCGCCACCACCGCCCCGGCCAGCGCGCCGACCGCGGACGCCGACAGCAGCAGGCCGTAGCGGGTGGCGTCGAGGCCCAGGTCCACGACGAGGTAGAGCGGGTAGCCGACGGCGCAGACGCCCAGGGCCACCCGGGTGAGCGCGCCGCCGATCGCGACCCGGCGCAGCACCGGATCGCGTACCACGAAGCCGATCCCCTCCCCCGCCTCCGCCCGCCATCGCCCCCGGCCGGCCGGCGCGGCAGGCCGCTCCCCGGCCCGGACGCCGGCCAGGAGCAGGCCCGAGGCGAGGTAGGCCACGGCGTCGGCCAGCAGCGCGAACGGCGCCGTGAACCCGGTCACCAGCCAGCCGCCCAGCCCGGGCCCGGCCAGTACGGACACCTGCCGGGTGACCTCCAGCCGCCCGTTGGCCCGCTCCAGCCGCTCCTTGGGCACGATCACGGGCAGGAGGCTCATCTGGGCCACGTCGAAGAACACGGTGCCCACGCCCAGCACCAGCGCGACCGCGTACAGGTGGGGCATGGTGAGCACGCCCAGCCAGGCGGCGACGGGGACCGTCAGCAGGGCCGCGCCCCTGACCAGGTCGGCCCCGACGAGGATCGGGCGGCGGCGCCACCGGTCCACCCAGACCCCGGCGGGCAGGCCGATCACCAGGAACGCGGCCATCTGGACGGCGGACAGCACCCCGAGCTGGAAGGCGCCCGCCTGCAAGGTCAGCACGGCGGTCAGCGGCAGGGCGACGACCGTGACCTGGGTGCCGAGCTGGGTGATGCCGTTCGCCCAGGCGAAGCGCCAGAAATCCCTCCGCGGGCCCATGACGTGATCGTGCGCTCTCGTCCGGCGCGCGGCAAACGGTTTAGGCTGGTCGCGTGCAGGCGACGGTACGCAGCTTCGACGAGGGCACTCGCTCGGGCACGGTCTTCCTCGACGACGGGACCGTGCTGGAGTTCGGCACCTCCGCCTTCGACGCGGGCCCGCTGCGGCTGCTGCGCACGGGCCAGCGGGTCAATCTCGGCATGTCCGGCGGGGAAATCAGCTACATCACGCTGTCGACTTTCCCGGTGCCGGACGCCTGAAATGCGGACGCCCGGGCCGTGGCCCGGGCGCACTGGTCCGCTGCGTTTACTTCTTCTTGCCGATTTTCTTGCCGCCCTCGTTCACCAGCTCTTTGAAATCGGAGCCGGGACGGAACTTGGGCGCCCAGCTCTCGGCGACGTTGATTTCCGCACCGGTCGACGGATTCCTGGCCGTGCGAGCGGGCTTGTTCACCATCTCGAACGCGCCGAAGCCCGTGATCGAGACCTTGTCGCCGCCGGCCACGGCCTTCTGGATGGCGTCGATGACCGCGTTGACGGCCTCGGTGGCCGTCTTCCTGTCGCCCACCCGATCCGCGATGGCCTCGACGAGTTCTCGCTTGTTCATGAAAGTCCTGCTCCCCCAGTTACGGCACGGGGTTCCAGCTCACGACTTCGACGTAGAAACCCCTTACGCGCTCGAAAGTAGGCGGGATCGCGGGGGAACTCAATCACCCAGCGTGTTTTCCTCCTTTCGTGGCGTGTCGAAGGCGTCGTCAAGGGAGGCCAGAAACGCCTGGAGACGTACCGCCGCTCTTTCCGGATCGCGTTTGGCCAGGTCACAGATCGCAAGATAGCGGCGCGAAAGGCGTTCCTTCTCGGTGGCGGGGAGCATGCGGACGCGGCGGTGCGCCTCGCGCAACCGCCGCGCCAGTTCGTCGTCTTCTAGACGGTCGTCGGCAGCCATGGCTGCCGACCATTCTCGTACGCCGCCACATCCTCGGCGTGACGCAGGGTCAGGCCGATGTCGTCGAGGCCCTCCATGAGCCGCCAGCGCGTGTAGTCGTCGATCTCGAACGGGATGACCTCATCGGCCCACCGGACCTGGCGTTCGGCCAGGTCGACGGTCACTTCCAGCTTCGGGTCCGCCTCGACGGCCGCCTGCAGGGCCTCGACCTTGTCAGCGGGCAGGACGACCGGCAGCAGGCCCATCTTGGTGGAGTTGTTGCGGAAGATGTCGCCGAAGCGGGCGGCGATCACGGCGCGGAACCCGTACTGCTGCAGCGCCCACACGGCGTGCTCGCGCGAGGAGCCGGTGCCGAAGTCGGGGCCGGAGACCAGGATCGAGCCGCCCTCGTAGGCGGGGTCGTTCAGGACGAAGGTCGGGTCCTCGCGCCAGGCGGCGAACAGGCCCTTCTCGAAACCGGTGCGGCTGACCTGCTTGAGCCAGACGGCCGGGATGATCTGGTCGGTGTCGACGTTGCTGCGGCGCAGCGGCACCGCCGTACCGGTGTGGGTGGTGAAGGCTTCCATCTGCGTTGTCTCCTTACAGGTCGGCATAGGGCGATCACGTCGGTGCGGCGGCCTGGCCGCCTCACCGTGACCGCGCTAGAGGTCCGCGGGGGCGGTGAGGCGGCCGGTGACGGCGGTCGCGGCGGCGACCTGCGGCGACACCAGGTGGGTGCGGCCACCCTTGCCCTGGCGGCCCTCGAAGTTGCGGTTGGAGGTGGAGGCGCTGCGCTCGCCCGGCTGGAGCGTGTCGGGGTTCATGCCCAGGCACATCGAGCAGCCGGCCTCGCGCCACTCGGCGCCCGCGGCCTTGAACACCTCGTGCAGGCCCTCCTGCTCGGCCTGCAGCTTGACCAGCATCGAGCCGGGCACGATCAGCGTGCGGGTCCTGACCTGGCGGCCGCGCAGGATCTCGGCGGCCGAGCGCAGGTCCTCGATGCGGCCGTTGGTGCACGAGCCGACGAACACCGTGTCGACCTCGATCTCGCGCAGCGGCGTGCCGGCGGTCAGGCCCATGTACTCCAGTGCCCGCTCGGCGGCCGAGCGCGCGACCGGGTCGGCGAAGGACTCGGGGCTCGGGACGGACTCGCCCAGCGGCAGGCCCTGGCCGGGGTTGGTGCCCCACGTGACGTAGGGGGTCAGCGTCGAGGCGTCGATCTCGACGACCTTGTCGAACACGGCGTCGTCATCGGTGCGCAGCGACTTCCAGTATTCGACCGCCTGGTCCCAGGCGTCGCCCTGCGGCGCGTGCGGGCGGCCCTTCAGGTATTCGAACGTGATCTCGTCCGGGGCGATCATGCCGGCCCGCGCACCCGCCTCGATCGACATGTTGCAGACGGTCATGCGGCCCTCCATGGAGAGCTTGCGCACCGCCTCACCGCGGTATTCCACGATGTAGCCCTGGCCGCCGCCCGTGCCGATCTGGGCGATGATCGCCAGGATCAGGTCCTTGGCCGTGACGCCCGGGGGCAGCTCGCCGGAGACCTCGATGGCCATCGTCTTGGGACGGTAGGCCGGCAGCGTCTGCGTGGCCAGCACGTGCTCGACCTCGGAGGTGCCGATGCCGAACGCGATGCCGCCGAACGCGCCGTGCGTGGAGGTGTGAGAGTCGCCGCAGACGATCGTCATGCCGGGCTGCGTCAGGCCGAACTGCGGGCCGATGATGTGCACCACGCCCTGGCCGGCGTCACCCATCGGGTGCAGCCGGATGCCGAACTCGGCGGCGTTCTTGCGCAGCGTCTCGACCTGCGTCTTGGACACCGGGTCGGAGATCGGGCCGAGCACGGTCGGGACGTTGTGGTCCTCGGTGGCGATGGTGAGATCGGGTCGTCGCACCTTCCGGCCGGCGAGCCGCAGCCCGTCGAACGCCTGCGGGCTGGTCACCTCGTGAATGAGGTGCAGGTCGATGTAGAGCAGGTCCGGTTCACCCTCCGCGCGACGGACTACGTGTTGCTCCCAGACCTTCTCGGCCAGTGTGCGACCCATGATCTCCTCCTTGAGAATCCTCCGACTTGCTTTCTCATATGTCGAGACTGCAGTATCGGTGTATGGACAACTCTAGCGGAGTCGGAGTACTCGACAAGGCAGTTCTTGTACTCAATGCCCTCGAAGCGGGACCCGCTTCACTTGCCCAGCTCGTCCAGGCGACCGGCCTGGCCCGGCCCACGGCCCATCGGCTGGCCGTCGCCCTCGAGCATCACCGAATTGTGAGTCGTGACACGCAGGGCCGGTTCGTGCTGGGCCCGCGGCTTTCCGAGTTGTCCACCGCGGCCGGCGAGGACCGGCTGCTGGCGGTGGCCGCACCCGTGCTGATGCAGCTCAGAGACCTTACCGGCGAGAGTGCGCAACTCTACCGCCGCCAGGGCGACGAACGCGTGTGCGTGGCCGCGGCGGAGCGGGCCAGCGGCCTGCGTGACACGGTTCCCGTCGGATCGGCGCTGCCAATGACGGCTGGT
This sequence comes from Nonomuraea sp. NPDC049709, assembly GCF_040674815.1. Lineage (NCBI taxonomy): Bacteria > Bacillati > Actinomycetota > Actinomycetes > Streptosporangiales > Streptosporangiaceae > Nonomuraea > Nonomuraea sp. NPDC049709. Next base: position 144,104 of record NZ_JBFANM010000015.1, on the reverse strand, counting down.
TCGGCGGCGCAGATCCTGCTGGCGTGGGAGGAGCCCGACCGGCTGCACCGCGGGTTGCGAGGGGCCAAGTTCACCGCCGCCACGCTGGCCTCCGTACGCCGCCGGGGCTGGGCCCACAGCGTGGGCGAGCGCGAGCAGGGGGTGGCCAGCGTCTCCGCGCCGATAAGGGGCAGCGGTGGCAAGGTGATCGCGGCCGTGTCCGTCTCCGGGCCGATCGAACGGCTGACGAGGGCCCCCGGGCGGCTGCACGCGGTGCCCGTCATGGCGGCGGCCGAACGGATCACCGAGGCGATGCGTCGCACGTCATGATCAGCAAAAGGATGTATTTGGGGAGCCGAGTGCCTCGCGGGCGCACTAGCCTGAGTGCGTGACAGATCGCATCGAGGTAGCCGCCACTGAGCTGCGACCCCTGCTCGAAGAGTTCATCATGTGGGCGCGTGCGAACGCCCCCGGAAGCGACCCCGAGCTCGTGGGGCCCGCCGCCCTGTGGCACCGTCTCGCCTTCTCGCAGGACCTCGGCACGTGGAAGCGCGCCGACCTGCGTAACCTGCTGCTCGACCGCATGCCCAAGGTCGTGGAGGATCCCGACGCCGCCGCCGACGGGATGCTCCCGGCCGTCGACGCGTACCTGACGTTCCTCTCCCAGACCGGCCGGCTGGCCAACGGCTCGGACTCCCTCGCCGATCTGCAGGCCGAGCTCGACGACGTCGAGGACGAGTTCGTCGATCTCATGGAGGAGTTGCTGGACGACGCTGACGGCGACGAGGAGGAGGACGAGACCGGCGACCTCGGCGATTTCGAGCAGTTCGCCGAGGAGCTGGCCGAGCTCGACACGATCAGGTTGCGCCCCGACTCGGAGCTCGCCGCGGCGGCCCGCCAGGTGCCGCTGGTCGCCAAGGCCCGCGATCTGGCCGTGTGGGTCGGCTCCGGCCGGCGGGTGGGCGAGGACACGCTGCTCACCGACGCCGAGGTGGAGGAGGCGCTGACGGCCACCGGGCTGCCCAGGCCCGAGACCGACGGGCCCGTCTCCGAGGCCGTGCCCCAGCTCTGGAACGTCTGGAACCTGGCCGTCGACCTGGAGTTCCTGGAGCCGGGCGAGGGCGGCACGGTGGCGGTGCAGGACGACACCGCCGAGTGGCCGTTCGACGACGACGAGGACGTGCTCGACGCCTGGATGCTCGGGCTGCACTCGGTCGACTACGGCGACCCGGAGCTGGACGACGACGACCTGACGATGGCCCTGGCGGGCCTGACCCGGGGCCTGCTCGTCCGGCTGCTGCTCGCGGGCGGCTCGCGCGACCTCGCCGAGCTGGCGCAGGAGCTGTCCGAGGCCGCCGCCGACCTCGACGAGCTGGGAGCCGACGCGTGGGAGGCGGCGGGCGACCCGCTGGCGTCCTCGATCGACTGGCTGACCGGCTACGGCATGGTCGAGGTCGAGGACGGCACCATCCGCCTCACCCCGCTCGGCACCGAGGGCGTCGTCCACCTGGTCGACGACGCCGACATCGAGGTCGACGCCCGCCCGGCGATCGAATCCATGAGCGCCCACGAGCTGCTCGCGCTGAGCGCCGAGCTGCCCGAGGACGAGGCCGACGCGGAGTTCGCGGCATGGATGCGGCTGCGGGAGCCGAGCAAGGCCGCCGAGGAGCTGCTGGACGCCGCCGCCGAGGACGAGAGCGACGCGCTGATCAGGGTGCAGGCGGCCAGCGTGGTCGGCACGCTGGGCGAGGCCGCCGTCCCGGCCTGGCAGGCGGCGCTCAAGCAGGCGTCGCTGCGGCCGTACGCGGCGACGCATCTGAGCCAGCTCGGGGTGGAGGGCGCGCCCGAGCCGACGCAGGACGACACGCACTGGCTGATCCTCGACATGTGGACGATCTCGGCGGGGCTGGGGCGCTCGGAGTTCGTGAGCAGCCTGCGGGACATCGGGCCGGACATGGTCAACAGCCTGCTCGAGGTGATCTGGAAGATCCCGCACGCGCATGTGGAGGAGCTGCTCGACCTGATCTCGCAGGTGCACCCGGACAAGCAGGTGGCCAAGGCCGCCCGCCGAGCCCTGTTCAAGGCCCGCTCGATGTGACACGCCCGCGCGGCGGCGCATTGGCTCGCTTGGGTGTTTTGAAGCGCTTTAGGTGCTTTGAAGCGCTTGGGCGCGTTGGATCGCCGGGTCTGGCGCGGGAGTCGGGGCGCCGGATGTGGGACGCCCCCGCCGTTCGTGGCGGGGGCGTCCAGCTTTTACGCTGGCGGCGGGCGACCCCACCCGCCGCACATGGCCGGGCCCCGTCCAGGGAAACGCTCCTCCGGTTCACGGGGCCGGGCGCCGTTACGTGCGCATCGCCGGCCGACGACGTGAGAGTCGGGAACCAGCGAGAAACGAGAGCGCTGTTACCCGATGGGCGACACGAGGGCCGACTACAGGCGGGAAAACCGGAGATTCGGCAACCACCGGAAAACCCGGAAAATCAGCACCCGGCGAGCAACGGAAGTCCCAGCACCCGCGGAAAAGCAAAACGCTCCGGGGCGCTGAGCGCTCCGGAGCGGCAGTTGCAGACGTAGTCCCGACCGGATTCGAACCGGCGCTACCGCCTTGAGAGGGCGGCGTCCTGGGCCACTAGACGACGGGACCTTCACACGCTTGTGACAGTGGTAGTCCCGACCGGATTCGAACCGGCGCTACCGCCTTGAGAGGGCGGCGTCCTGGGCCACTAGACGACGGGACCCTGTCCACAAGCTGGTGTGCCGGGCCTCCCCGGCAACGCAGGTAACTCTACCGCACCCGGAAGACCACACCAAACCGCTTATCAGCCCACCAGATCGGCTCTGTAGCGACGTACCCAGTCCCCCATCGGCCCGCGTTCCCAGAGCGGATCGAACTCCCCGAGCGGGATCGCCACCTCCGGCCTGCCGGTGGCGGGGTCCACGGGCACGCGGGCCATGCGGTTGCGCATCCAGCCGGGGATCCGGGGCGGCACCGTACGCTCGCCCCAGCCGATGAGGCCCACGGAGCGCGACGGCTGAACGCGCGCCCGCACCCCACCCGGCCGGCCGAGGCGGCGGGGGTTGGCGAGCTGGGTGTCCACGACGTCGACCCTGGTGATGTCGGGCCAGCGGAGGCGGACGCGGAAGCCGTACGAGTCGGTCAGCTCGACACCGTCGGCGGAGAAGCGGATGACGGTGCCCGAGGCCAGGCGGCGGTGCTTGGCGGCCAGAACGGCCACCAGGACGCCGGTGGCCAGCGCACCGAGGACGGCGCCCAGCGGGGTGCTACCGGTGAAGATGGCGCCCAGGAGGAGGCAGACGGCGAAGAACAGGACGAGCGGGGCGAGGAACGGGGCGAGGAAGCGCGGGAAGCTGCCCGCGCGAATACGGAATTCAGCCATAAGTGCGGCGGGACTCTACCCGATACCCCGGCCCTCAGGCAGGGGCGCACCCCCAGGCGAGCGGCATCCGACAGGCGACCAGCCTCAAGCTCCCAGCCTCAGGCGGGCGACCTCAAGCGGAGGGCGACCTCAACCGGCGGGCGATCTCAACCGGCGGGCGATCTCAGCCACGCGGCATCCGACGGGCGACCCCCTCAGGCGGGCGACCTCAAGACCGGTGGAGCCAACTGCTGGAGCCAGCGGGCGGACTCGGGTGAGCAGGCTCGGCTGGCAATCCCAGGTGGCCGGGCGGAAGGCTGGGGTCAGTCGGTGAGGAGGCCGCGGCGGTAGGCCTCGCCGACGGCGGCGGCGCGGTCGCGGACGTCGAGTTTGGTGTAGATGTGCAGCAGATGTGTCTTGATGCTGGCCTCGCTGATGAACAGGCTGGCCGCCGCCTCCTTGTTCGTGGCTCCTCCGGCCACCAGGCGCAGCACCTCCAGCTCGCGCTTGCTCAGCCTGCCCCTGGCGGGCCTGCGCAGGTGGTCGGCCAGGCGGCCGGCTACGGCGGGGGCGAGGACGGTCTCGCCGCGGTGGGTGGCGCGCACGGCGCTGACCAGTTCCTCCGGCCGGGCGTCCTTGAGCAGGTAGCCGCTGGCGCCCGCTTCGAGCGCGGGCAGGACGTCGGTGTCGAACGTGGTCAGCACCAGCACTCGCGGGCCGGTGCCGCTGAGCCGGCGGATGGCGCTCACCCCGTCCAGGCCGGGCATGCGCAGGTCCATGAGGACGATGTCGGGGGTGAGCTCGGCGGCCAGGCGCACGGCTTCCTCCCCGTCGGCCGCCTCTCCGACGACCTCGATGTCCGGCTCGCCGTCGAGGGCCGCGCGCAGGCCGTCGCGCACGATCGGGTGATCGTCGGCTATCAGGAGCCGTAGTGGCATCGAGCCTTCCCCTCTGAACGAACCTTCCGCCTCTGAGCGGGCCTCCTCGTCAGGACCGGGCCCTCCTCTTTGCGCGGGTCTTCCCCTCGGGCGAACCCCCGGGCCGGTCTCCGCCTTGGGCGAGTCCCCCTCGGGCGGGTCCCCTTCCGAGCGGGTCTTCCCTTCGGACGGGCGTCCCTCTGCACTCCTCAGGACGGGTGTCCCTCTGAACGGACGTCCCCTCAGAACGGGATCGTCTCATTCCTCGTCGTCCACGGGGATCGCGGGTACGGCGGCGGCGATGGTGGTGCCGTGGCCCGGCTCGGACTCGATCTCCAGGGTGCCGCCGACGCTGCGGAGTCGTCGGCGCATGCCGTCCAGGCCGAAGCCGTCAGCGGGCTCCTGCGGGGCGAAGCCGGCTCCGTCATCCCGAATGTCGAGAAGGAGGTCTTCGTCCGTGTACGACAGGGTGAGCGCCGTCCTGGTGGCTCTGGCGTGCTTGGCGACGTTGGCCAGTGCCTCCTGGGCCACGCGGAAGAGGGCGGTCTCCACGTCGGCGGACAGGGCGACCGGGGTGCCGGTGATCTCGAGCCGGAGTTCCACGCCGGCCGCCTCGGCCCACGATCGGGCCATGTGGCCGATCGCCTCCGGCAGTCTGGCGTCCTCCAGCGGCCGGGGGCGCAGCGCGCGTACGGATCGGCGGGTCTCGGCCAGGCCGCGGCGGGCCAGTTCGGCGGCGCGGTCGAGGTGGCCGCGGCGGGACTCGTCCCGGGTGGCGCGGCCGGCGGCGTCGAGTTGGCCGATCAGCGCCACGAGGTCCTGCGCGACCGTGTCGTGGATCTCGCCGGCCACGCGGTGCCGCTCGTCGAGTACGCCCGCGCGCCTGGCCTGGTCGAGGAGCCTGGCGTTGAGGTCGGCGTTCTCGTCCATGGCGGTGCGCAGCCGCTGGACCAGGCGGCGGCGCTTGTCGTGCTCGGCGGAGACGTACCAGCCGGCCACGATCAGCGGCAGGGCGACACCGGCGATCACGGTGAGCAGGGCCGTGCGGTCTCCGGGGGCGGACTGGGCGGCCACGTTGACGATGGCGGTGACCGTCACGCCGGCCATGACCAGCCGGGCGGGGAGCATGGCGATGGCGAGCGGGTAGCCGACCGAGGCGAACACGATGAAGGCCGCGTTCTCGGCGGTCAGGGCGCCGGCGAGGGCGATGAGGACGAGGTAGTGGGCCACGACCAGCACGCTTCGGGTGTCGCGGCGTGGGTGGAGCCAGACGATCGGGGCCAGCCATAGGGTGGCGGCCGCGGCGAATACGGGCCAGGGCAGGCCGGTGATCAGCGAAACGATCCCCGCAACGGGTCCCGCCTCATGCCCCGTGCCGGGTCCCGTGGCGGGTCCCGTGGCGGGTTGCGAAGTAGGCCCGGTGGCGGGTCCCGTGGTGGGGCCGGTCAGCCAGGTGATGATCGGGTCGGCCAGGCTGCGCAGCGCGGCGGGGCCGCCCCCGTCGATGAGGGCGGCGGCGATCGAGGAGACCGCGAGCAGGGCGTAGGCGAGTCCCAGGAAGGCCCAGCGTTCGCGGCCGTCGAGCCGGCTCATGGGGTCCAGCCTGGCACGGCATCCACCGATCGGTTGATGTCCGGTGTCAACCGCTTCTCCGTCCGGGCGGGCGATGTGGGGCGACCCCGGGCTCGGCGAGCATCGAGGCATGAACGAACTGACCCGCAGAACCGCCTTCCAACTCGCCGCCGCCGGAGCCGCCGGCACAGTCACCGCAGGCGGAGTCGCCGGTGCCGCCACGGCCGCCGCCAAGCGGAAGGACGTGACCACGTTCGTCTTCGTGACCGGCTCGAACGGCGTGGCCACCGGGGACTCGGAGCTGTCGCTGCGCGGCCACCGCACCGTGGGCGTGAGCCTGCCGGGGCACGGCCCCGAGGAGCAACTCCACCGGGCCTACCAGGCGCCGCAGGACCTGGCGAAGCTCGCCGCGCTCCCCTCCCCGATGGCCGGGGTGACGCTGGACGACTACGTGGAGGCCACGGTGGACGTCGTGCGCCGGGTCTCCCGGTACGGCCCGGTCATCCTCGTGGGCGGCAGCCTGGGCGGCTCGACGATCACCAAGGCGGCCGACGAGGTGCCCGACCTGATCGACCGCCTGGTCTACGTGGGCGCCTACTGCTGCACGAAGCTGAGCTCGCCGGCCGCGTACCTGGAGACGCCGGAGGGCAGGACGAGCCTCGGGAGCGCCATCCTGCCGGGTGTCGTCGGCGATCCGAGGGTGCTCAGGGCGATCCGGATCAACTGGCGTACCAACGACAAGAAGTTCCTGGACGCCGCCAAGGCGGCGTTCATGGCAGAGGGGACCGACGGGGAGTTTCTCGCGATGCTCAACTCGTCGCTGCCGGACGAGAGCCTGCAGGTCTCCAGCGCGGACGCCCGGGGCCGCAAGGACGCCTGGGGTCGGGTGCGGCGGGTGTACGTCAGGCAGACGCTGGACCGGGTGATCCCGCCGGCCCTGCAGGATCGCATGATCAGGGAGGCGGACGAGGCGACGCCGGAGAACAGGTTCAAGGTCTTCACGGTGGAGGGCCCGCACGCGCCGACCCCCAGGACCTATCGGCAGATCACCGAAATCCTCGACCGGCTGGCGAAATGAAAAAACGGACGCCTCCATGAGGAGACATCCGTTCAATGCTGGGGTACCAGGACTCGAACCTAGACTAACTGAACCAGAATCAGTCGTGCTGCCAATTACACCATACCCCACCGTTGCGAGCTCCTCGCGGAGCGCGCTTGGCGACGTCCGAAAGAATAGCCCAGCTCGGGGGGTAAGACCAAAACGATTGCCCAACCCGCCCTCCGCCGCGTCAGGGAGGCACTCGGTCGTGCCAAGCTGAAGGGGACAAAACACCACGTGGAGGAGCCCGAGCGTTGGCCGAGAATCCGTTCTTCGCACCAAGCGACCTGCCGTACGAGCTGCCCCCCTTCGCGGACGTCCGCGAAGAGCACTACCTGCCGGCGTTCCAGCGCGGCATGGCCGAGCAGCTGGCCGAGGTCGACGCGATCGCGAGCGGCACGGAGCCGCCGACGTTCGCCAACACGATCGCCGCACTGGAGCGATCCGGCCGGATCCTCGACCGCACGGCCACGGTCTTCTTCAGCATCGCCGCGTCCGACTCGACCGACGGCATCATGGAGATCGAGAAGGAGATCTCACCCCAGCTGACCCGGCACAGCGACGCGATCCGGCTGAACCGGGCGCTGTGGGCCCGGATCAAACAGGTGACCACCGAGGACGCCGAGGAGTCGTGGCTGCTGGAGAAGTACCGCGACGACTTCATCAGGGCCGGCGCCGACCTGTCCGAGCCGGAGCAGGAGCGGCTGCGCGCGCTCAACGAGGAGCTGTCGAAGCTCTCCACCGAGTTCGCGCAGAGCCTGCTGAAGGCGTCCACCGAGTCGGCGCTGGTGGTGACGGACCCGAAGGAGCTCGACGGCTTCGACGAGGCCAAGATCGAGTCGCTGCGCAAGGACGACGGCACGTACGTCCTGCCGCTGCTGAACTACACCGCCCAGCCGGGCCTGGCCCAGCTGACCGACCGTGACGTGCGCCGCCGGCTGTACGAGCTGAGCGTCGGCCGGGCGCCCGGCAACTTCGACCTGGCGGCCAGAATGGCGATGCTGCGGGCCGAGCGGGCGGCGCTGCTCGGGTTCCCCAGCCACGCGGCCTACTCGGTGGCCGACCAGACGGCCAAGACCGTCGAGGCGGTCGAGGAGATGCTCGGCCAGCTCGTCGGCCCCGCCGTGCGCAACGCCGAGAAGGAGGCCGAGGCGCTGGCGGAGCAGGCCGGGTTCGCGATCGAGCCGTGGGACTGGTCCTACTACTCCGAGAAGGTGCGCCAGGCCCGCTACGAGTTCGACGGCTCCGCGATGCGGCCGTACTTCGAGCTGAACCGGGTCTACCGCGACGGCGTGTTCTTCGCGGCCACCAAGCTGTACGGGATCACCTTCGCCGAGCGGCCCGACCTGGGCGGCTACCACCCCGACGTGACCGTGTTCGAGGTGTTCGACGAGGACGGGAGCCGGCTGGGGCTGTTCGTGCTCGACCCGTACGCCAGGGACACCAAGCGCGGCGGGGCGTGGATGAACAACCTGGTCGACCAGTCGTTCCTGTTCGGGCTGCGGCCGGTGGTGATGAACAACCTCAACGTCACCAAGCCGGCCTCCGGGCCGACGCTGCTGACGTACGACGAGGTGAACACGGCCTTCCACGAGTTCGGCCACGCGCTGCACGGGCTGTTCTCGCAGGTGCGCTACCCGCGCGTGTCGGGCACCAGCGTGCCGCGCGACTTCGTCGAGTACCCGTCGCAGGTCAACGAGATGTGGGTGACCTGGCCGGAGATCCTGGCCAACTACGCCAAGCACCACGAGACGGGCGAGCCGATGCCCGCCGAGCTGGTGGAGAAGCTGCAGGCGGCCGAGAAGTTCAACCAGGGCTTCCAGACCGTCGAATACCTGGCCGCGACGCTGCTCGACTGGGCCTGGCACAAGCTGGCCCCAGGAGAGACCGTGGCCGACCCCGAGGCGTTCGAGGCGACCGCTCTCGAGGCCGCCCGGATCGCCTTCCCGCTGGTCAGGCCGCGCTACCGGACCAACTACTTCGCGCACATCTTCTCCGGCGGCTACAGCGCCGGCTACTACTCCTACATCTGGAGCGAGGTGCTCGACGCGGAGAGCGTGGAGTGGTTCAAGGAGAACGGCGGGCTCACCAGGGAGAACGGCGACCACTTCCGCCGTGAGCTGCTCTCCCGAGGCGGCAGCATCGACCCGCTGACGGCCTTCCGCAACTTCCGGGGGCGTGAGGCGAGCATCCAGCCGCTGCTCGCCCGCCGCGGCCTCATCTGAATCCTGTACGGCCTCAGCTGGTCCTTCAGCGGCCTCAGCTGAACCGGTCGACGTGTTCGGCGGCCCACTGCGCGAAAGTGCGCGGTGGCCGCCCCGTCACCTGCTCGACCGTGGGCGTGACCCGGTAGGCGTCCGCGGGCACGTTGCCGAAGACGTCGATCTGGAACTCGATCATCTCCTCCGGCACGCCCTGCGCGCGGTAGCGCTCGCGCATCTCGTCCACGGTGAGCTCGACGAAGGCGATCTCGCGGCCGATCGCCTCGGACAGGATCCTGACCTTGGCCGGCACGTCGAGCAGCTCGGGGCCGGTGAGGCCGTAGGAGTGGCCGCGGTGGCCGTCCTCGGTGAGGGCGGTGGCGACGACGGCGCCGATGTCGGCCTCGTGCACCATCGCGGTCCTGGTGGCGCCGAAGGGCTCCTCGACCACACCCCGCGTACGCACCGGCTCGGCCCAGGCCAGGGCGTTGGCCATGAACTCGGTCGGCTGCACGTACGTCCAGTCGAGGTCGCTCCCGATCACGGCCGGCTCCAGCGTGCCCGCCGACCAGCCGCTGAGCAGCGTCACCTTGCGCACGCCCGCGTCCCGGACCAGCTCGACGATCTCCCGGCCGTTCTGGAGCGGCGCGTACGCGGAGTCGGCGACGTCGATCAGGTGCACGCCCGTGACGCCCCGGAGGGCGGGGACGAGGGTGTCGGTACGGGCGAGGTCACCCCGGACGACCTCGACCTCCCGGGGCAGCCGGGCCCTGCCGGGATCCCGGGTCAGGGCGCGTACCCGGTGGCCCGCCCGCAGGAGGTGGGCGACGACGTGCCTGCCTACGGAGCCGGTGGCTCCCGTCACCAAGTAAGTCATGACGGTGACGTTAGGAGCCATCGCGGAACGTCCGGTTCCGCGATGGCTCGGCGATCGAAAGTCAGCCGCGCAGGCGGGCCAGGGCGGCGCGCAGGCGGTCCTGGGCCCGCTCGCGGCCCAGCACCTCGATCGACTCGAACAGCGGCAGGCCGACCGTCCGGCCGGTGATCGCCACCCGCACCGGGGCCTGGGCCTTGCCGAGCTTGAGCCCGTGGGCCGTGCCGACCTCCTCCAGCGCCTCCTTGAGCGACTCCGGGTCCCAGCTCACGGCCTCGATGCGCTCGAGGTAGCCGGAGAGGATCTCCTCCGGGGCGTTCTTCATCGCCTTGTCCCAGGACGCCTGGTCGAAGACCGGCTCGTCCAGGAAGAGGAAGTCGACGTTCTGCCGGATCTCCGACAGCACCGCGATGCGGGTCTGGGCCAGCGCCGCGACCTTGCTGAACAGCTCGTGGTCCCAGGAGGGGTCGAGGTAGGGGGTGCAGCGCTCCTCGAACGTCTCCAGCGGCAGCGCCCGGATGTATTCGCCGTTGAACGCGCGCAGCTTCTTCTCGTCGAAGAACGCGTTGGACGGGTTGACGTCCTCCAGCCTGAACAGCGGCACCATCTCCGACCACGGCAGGATCTCGCGGTCCTCGCCGGGGCCCCAGCCGAGCAGCATGAGGTAGTTGACCATGGCCTCGGGCAGGTAGCCCTCCGCGCGGTAGTCCTCCAGCGCCACCTTGTCGCGGCGCTTGGACAGCTTCTTGCGCTGCTCGTTGACGATCACCGGCAGGTGCGCCCAGACCGGCGGGGTCGCGCCCAGCGCGGGCCAGAGCAGCTCCTGCCTGGCGGCGTTGGGCAGGTGCTCCTCGCCGCGGGCCACGTGGGTGATGCCCTGGGTGATGTCGTCGACGGCGTTGGCCAGCACGTAGAGGGGCGAGCCGTCGCTGCGCGCGATGACGAAGTCCTCCTGCGCGTTGTTGGGGAACTCCACCCGGCCGCGCACGAGGTCCTCGACCACCGTGACGCCCTCGTCGGGCGTGCGGAAGCGGACGGCGCCCGCGCTCAGCCCGCGCTCGCGGCAGTGACCGTCGTAGCCCTTGTCCTTCGAGCCGGTGCGCTCCTGGACCTGCTCGCGGGTGCAGTCGCAGTAGTAGGCCTTGCCGTCGGCCAGCAGCTTGGCCACGGCCTCGCGGTGCTGCGGCTCATAGGCCGACTGGAAGTAGGGGCCCTCGAACACCGGGTTGGTGCCGTTGATGCCGATCCAGTCGAGCGCCGAGATGATGCCCTCGGTCCACTCGGGCCGGTTGCGGGTGGCATCGGTGTCCTCGATGCGCAGGATGAACCGTCCCTTGGACTGCTCGGCCACAGCCCAGTTGAACAGCGCGGCGCGGGCGCTGCCCACGTGGAACATGCCGGTTGGAGACGGGGCGAACCGCACCCGTACGTCAGTCACGGGAGACCACCTTGTTCGTGAGTGTGCCGATGCCTTCGATGCCGACGCTGACCTCGTCGCCGATCTCGAGCGGGCCCACGCCCGCCGGGGTGCCGGTCAGGATGACGTCGCCGGGGATCAGCGTCATGACCGCGCTGACGTGGGCGACCAGCGCGGGGATGTCGTGGATGAGCTGGCTCGTGCGTCCGCTCTGCCGGATCTCGCCGTTGACCGTGGTCGTCAGCGCCAGGTCGCTCGCGTCGAGATCGGTCTGGATCCACGGCCCCAGCGGGCAGAACGTGTCGAACCCCTTGGCCCGGGTGAACTGCACGTCCTTCTTCTGCAGGTCGCGCGCCGTGACGTCGTTGGCGCACGTGTAGCCGAAGATGACGTCCTTGACCCGCTCGACCGGCACCTCCCGGCAGAGCCTGCCGATCACCACGGCCAGCTCCCCCTCGTAGTCGACGCGGTCGGACAGCGACGTGGGGTAGGCGATGTTCTCGCCGTGGCCGATCACCGTGGTGGACGGCTTCATGAAGATGAGCGGCTCCTCGGGCACCTCGTTGCCCAGCTCGGCCGCGTGCTCGGCGTAGTTTCTGCCGATGGCGATCACCTTGCTCGGCAACATCGGGGCCAGCAGCTTCACCTGGGACAGCGGGAACCGCTCGCCCGTGAACTGCACCTGGCCGAACGGGTGACCGGAGACCGTGGAGATGAACTCCTCGCCGGGGCCGCCCTCGACCACGCCGAACGAGACGCCTTCGCCTGTGGAGAACCTCGCTATACGCACCCGACAAGGCTATCGCCGCCGCCGGAACGGTCCGCCCACCTCTGGCACCCCCTGCCCCGGACAAGTCAGGAACCGTCCATTAATGAACCTAGAGTCCGTTTTGTTGGGCTTCAGTCGTTTAGCAGCGGTTATCTGCCTTCTAGTGAGACATCTAGGGGGTGACGGATCGTGTCGGACACGATGTCTAATCGGCCCACGGGAGCCGGTGCGACGGGAACCGTGCCACGGGCCAGGACCCAGGAGGGCGTCGGCTCGGCGACCTCGCTGGTCACGGACAAGGGCACCACGAGCATCGACGACGGGGTCGTCGCCAAGATCGCCGGGCTGGCGGCCCGGGAGGTGTCCGGCGTGTACGCCATGGGCGCGGGCGCGGCGCGGGCGCTCGGCAGCATGCGCGGCATCGTCGGCGGGGACCCGAGCGTCTCCCAGGGCGTGACGGTCGAGGTGGGCGAGCGGCAGGCCGCCGTCGACCTCGATCTGGTGGCCGAGTACGGGACCGCGATCCCGGACCTGGCCGCCGCCGTACGGAAGAACGTGATCGGGGCGGTCGAGCGGATGTGCGGCCTTGAGGTGACCGAGGTCAACATCCGGGTGGACGACGTCCACCTGCCCGACCAGGACCGGGACAGAGACAGGGGGCACGACGGGCAGAGGACGGACGCGGGGCAGGAGCCCCGGGTCCAATGACAGGCGGCCCGGCCGACGCCGGCGCCCCACCCGGCGCCGGGGGGCCGTCCCATGTCGGGGGGCCATCCCACACAGGCGGGCCGTCCCACACTGGCGGGCCCTCCCACACAGGCGGGCAGGCCCACGCCGGAGGGGCGTCCCGCGCTGGGGGGCGGTCGCGCGCCGGTGGGCCGGCCGGGGCCGTGGGTGAGGCGCGGCTGATCGCCGAGCGGGCGCGGGGGTGTCCGGGGGTGGCCGGGCTGTCCGGCGGGCCGTTCGGGACGGTGGCCACGTACCTGCCGGGCGAACGGCTCACGGGCGTGTCCGTGGACGAGCGCGAGGTGGAGATCGCCATCGTCGCGACGCTGGCCCGCCCGCTGCCGGAGACCGCCGAGGGCGTCCGGCGGGCCGTGGCGGACCTGGCCGGGGACCGCCCGGTGAACGTGCGCATCGACGACATCATCGACGGCGCCATCGACATCGTGGAGGGATCATGAACAACATCCAGTGGACGCCGCTGATCGGGATGGCCGTCGGCATCGTGCTCGGGCTGGTCGGGGCGTTCGGCGGGCTGGGCCCGTTCCTGCTCGTCCTCGTGCTCGGCGCGATCGGCTTCCTGGTCGGACGCATCGCCGAGACCGGCGAGGTCAACCTGTCGGGCCTGTCCGTGAGGCGGAAATGACCGCCCTGTCCACGGTTCCCGCGCAGCGCCCCGCTCCCCTGCCGGCTCCCGAGGGACGCGGGCGCACCGAGGTCGCCGACCGGGTGGTCACGAAGATCGCCTGCTGTGCCGCCAGGGAGGTGCCCGAGGTGCGTGAGGTGAACCTGCGCGGGCTGCCGTGGGCGCCCGCGTCGAGCGGCGAGGTGCACGGCGGGCAGGCCGTGGTCCGGCTCAACGTACGCGTGGCCTACCCGGCGCCGCTGCGCGCGGTGGCGGGGCGGCTCAGGGAGCACGTGATGCGGCGCGTCGCCCTCCAGACCGGCCTGCGCGTCACCCGCCTGGACATCACCATGACCGACCTGGACGTCACCACGTCCGGCCAAGGCGTCGTCCCCACCGGCCCGGACCGCACCCCGGTCGATCAAGGCGCGACCGATCGAGGCGCGACCGATCGAGGCACCGCCGATCGAGGCGCCGCTGCCGATCTGGACAGCGCCGCGGCCGGCCGGGGTGTCGTCGTGAGCGATCCCGGCCGGGAGTTGCCATGAGCGCGCAGGAGGTGTGCGCGGTGCCGCCTGAGCCGTCGGGCGCGCATCGGGCCGTGGTCGAGCCACCGCGTTCGAGGGCCGCCGACCGGGCCGCGATGCGGGCGTTCCGGCCGCAGCGGAGGACGCCGGCGATCATCGTCGCCGCCCTGCTCGCGCTGCTCGGCCTGCTCGTGGCCGCCGAGACGATCTCGGCGCTGGCCGGCCGGCCGCTGCGCTGGATCCCGTACGACGCCCTGCTGTCCTGGGCCTCCTCGACGCTGTGGTCGGACCCGCTGGCCCTGCTGGGCTCGCTGGTGGTGACGCTGGTGGGGCTGGCCCTGCTGCTGACCGCGCTGGTGCCGGGGCGGCCGAGCATGGTGCCGGTACGCAGCGGCGACCCGGACCTGATCATCGGCCTGCGCCCGAAGAGCGTCACCCGGGCCCTGGCGCACGCGGCCGAGGAGGTGCCCGGCGTGCGCTCGGCACGGGCCACCATGCGCGGCCACACGGTCGCCGTCACGCCCACCACGTACGGGCACGACCCCGACGGGTTCGGCCACGACGTACGCGGTGCCGTGCTGGCCCGGCTGGCCGGGCTGGACCTCGTGGAGCCGTACCGGGTGGCGGTGAACGTGAAGGAGCGGACGCGATGAACAGGAAGACGGGCCGGGGCAACCGGTGGGGGCTGGCCCTGGTCGGCCTGGTGCTGACGCTCCTGGGAGGCTCCGCCCTGGCCCGCGGGCTGGGCGCGTTCCCGCAGGACTGGGCCGCCGCGCGGACCACAGTTGTGGACGGCAACGTGGTGGGGTTCTTCGCCCGCAACAGCCCCTGGATCTGGTGGCTGGCGGCCCTGGTGTCGCTGGTCGTCGCGCTGCTGGCGCTGCGCTGGCTGTTCGTGCAGGGGCGCAGGCAGACGCGCAGGACGCTGCGCGTCGAGGACGGCCCGACCGGCGTCACGGAGGTGTCGGCGGGCGGCATGGCGCAGGCGGTGGCCGCCGACGTGGAGTCGAGCCCCGCCGTGCTGAGCGCCGACGCGAACCTGGTGGGCCCGCAAACCCGCCCCGAGGTACGGCTGCGCGTGGTCGCCGACGAGTCGGTGCCGATCGGCGAGCTCAGCCGGCACCTGTCCACGGTGGCGCTGCCGCACATGCGGGACGCGCTGGACCGGGATCAGGTCCCGGCGGTGGCCCGCGTTAGCCTGGAGCCCGCACCTTCACCGCACCGAGCCGTGCGCTGACGAGAGGGGTCCTCTGTTGTCCGTCGTGAAGATCAACGTGCTGACCGTGCCCGCCGGGATGCGCGAGGAGCTCGAGAAGCGCTTCTCCAACCGGGCCGGGATGGTCGAGTCGGCCGACGGGTTCGAGTGGTTCGAGCTGCTGCGCCCGGTGGAGGGCACCGAGCGCTACCTCGTCTACACGCGCTGGCGCAGCGAGGCGGACTTCCAGAAGTGGCAGGAGGGCGAGGCCTTCCGGCGCGGCCATGCGCAGGCCGCCCAGGCCGCCGGCGCGCAGGGTCACGGGCACGGGCAGGGGCCCGCGGCGACGGGCTCGGAGGTGTGGACCTTCGAGGTCGCCGAGAGCACCGGCCCGAAGGAGTAGCGGCCTCAGCCGTCGAGCGGGTTGCGCAGGATGCGGTCGACGATGCCGTCGCGTACGAACGCGGCCGCGAAACTCGACTCCTTGCGCGCGCCCTGGTCGGCGATGCACACGCTGAACTCCTTGACGATGTCCAGCCGCGGATAGCGCTCCAGCACCTCCTCCCGCACGAGGGCGGGGAGCTCGTCGGTGCGGCGGCCGGAGATGTCCATGCCGGTCGAGAGCTCCAGCAGGTGGCCTTCGGGGTCCTCCTCCAGGGGGACCTCCTCCCACATGTGCCTGATGATCACCTCGCAGGCGCGTGACCGCCGCTCGGGCGACCAGCCGGCCCCGGCGCAGAACGCCCAGGCCACGTGCCCCCCGGCCTCCTCGTAGGGCACCGTGTGGCTGTCGAACTCGGGCACCAGCCCGATGTCGTGCAGCATGGCCGACACGTACAGCAGCTCCGCGTCGAACGCGATGCCGTTGTCCTGCGCGTACGCCACCGCCCACAGGTAGGCGCGGATCGAGTGGTTGAGCAGCGAAGGCGTGTGGTAGCGGGTGGCCACTTCGAGCGCGCCCCGGCAGGCGGGCGTGTCGGGGATCACCAGGTCGTCGAATCTCACGAGTACCAGCATGTCGCGGCGGGCACGCCCTCGCCAGCCGGGGTGCGGCACAGCATCGGGCGGCTAACGAATCGGGAACTCAACTTGACCAGTTGATCGCGATTCCGAAAGCATGTCCCGCCCTCGTCTTTTTGTCCCGGAAGGAACTGGCGTGCGCCGGCTTGCGATTCCTCTTGCCCTCACGCTCGCACTCGGCGCTTTCGTGAGCCCCGCGCAGGCCGACAAGGTGGCCCGCACCGCGGAGTGCCAGGGCGACTGGCTGCCCGGCACGCCGACGGCCGAGGACGTCATGAAAGGCGAGATCTCGCTGGTGGGGCTGCCGGCGTACAAGTTGGGCAAAGACATCAACTGGGCTGCGAGCCCGTACAAGAACCGGTCGTGGGAGTTCGTGTTCCAGTCGCTGCGCTGGATGGGCACGCTCGTCGTCGAGTACGAGAACACCGGCGAGCGCCGCTACCTCGACCGCGCCGCCGAGATCGCCAAGGACTGGGTGGCCGGCAACAAGTACGGCGCCCGCGGCACGCAGCCGTACGTCTGGAAGGACCACCCGGTCTCGCTGCGCACGCAACCGCTGCTCTGCCTGAGCAGGCACGTGAACGAGGGCTGGCTCAAGGACAGCCTGGCCGTGCACGCCAAGCTCCTCTCGGACGCCCGCCTGTACAAGAAGGGCCACAACCACGGCATCGACCAGGACATCGCGCTCATGGGCATCGGCTGCCGGTACGGCCGCAAGGACTGGGCTAACCTGGCCTCCAGCCGGTTGACCGGCACGGTGAAGCTGGACGTGGACGCGCAGGGCGCGCTGATGGAGCAGGCCCCCCGCTACGCCGTCTACGTGTACGGCCGGCTCCAGGTCGCCATGACCAACATGAAGGCGTGCGATCGCAAGGTGCCCGGTGAGATCGCCGAGCGCGCCGAGGCCCTCAAGGACTTCATCGCCCACTCGACCATGCCCAACGGCTACATGGTGCCCATCGGCGACGGCAGCGCCGAGACCGAGCCGAAGATGGACACGGGCACGCCGAAGGAGGAGGTCAAGGCCTACCGGGCCGGGTACGTCTTCGGGCGCACCGCGTGGGGCAAGCCCGAGTCGGCCTACTACTCGATCAGGTTCGGGCCGGGCATGAAGTTCCACGGTCACGAGGACCACCTGGGCGTGACGTACTACGCGCAGGGGCGCGACATCCTGGTGGACGGCGGGTTCCACTCCTACGAGAAGAGCTCCTACCGCTACTGGACGCTCTCGCCCGAGGCGCACAACGTGCCGACCGTGGTGGGGGCCACGTTCAGGCCGCGCACGGCCAGCAAGCTCGTCGAGACCGACTACGGCAAGGGTCGGCAGGCGTTCAAGGTGACCGACAAGGCGTACGGGGTGAGCCGTACCAGGTCGGTGCTGGTGAACCACGGCGAGGACCTGATGGCGGTGCTGGACACGGCGTCGGGCGGCAAGAAGGTCCGGAACGTGTGGCGGTTCGCCCCGTCGCTCAAGGTCGTCTCCAAGGGCGGCGGCAAGGTGGTCCTGGCGGACGGGAAGTTCAAGGTCACGCTGCTGCAGCTCGCGTCGTGCGACCGGGCCGGCGGGCAGAAGGTGGAGCGGGGCGGCAAGCTGGGCTGGGTGTCGCCGACGTACCTGTCGAAGCAGGCGACCAACGTGGTGGTGTCCCCGGCGGCGAAGTCGCTGCTGACGATCATCGTGCCGGGGACGGACTCGCCCAAGGTGTCGTGCTCGGGCGGGAAGGTCACGGTGGACGGCGTGACGTTCTCCGCCGGGCTGATCTAGCCGCAGTCTCGGCCGGCGCGGAGCAGGCCGTACGTGACCGCCTGCTCCAGGGCCTGCCACGACGCGTCGATGATGTTCTCCGCGACCCCGACCGTGGCCCACTCCGTGGTCTCGTCGCTGGAGGTGATGAGGACCCTGGTGATGGCGTCGGTGCCGTGCGTGCCCTCGAGTATGCGGACCTTGTAGTCCACCAGCTCCAGCTTCGCCAGCTCGGGGTAGAGCTTCTCCAGCGCCAGGCGTACGGCCTTGTCCAGGGCGTTCACCGGCCCGTTGCCCTCGCCGGTGGCGACGATGCGCTCACCCTTGGCGTGCAGCTTGACCGTGGCCTCGCTGACCAGCTCGCCGCCCTTCGTGCGCTCCACGATGACGCGCCAGGACTCGACCTCGAAGTGGCGCCTGCGCTCGCCCTCAACGGTGTCGCGCAGCAGCAGCTCGAAGGAGGCGTCGGCGGCCTCGAACGTGAAGCCCCTGGACTCCAGGTCCTTGACCCGCTCCACCAGCGTCTTGGTGTGCTCGGGGGTCAGCTCGTAACCCAGCTCGCGGCCCTTGAGCTCCACCGACGCGCGGCCCGCCATGTCGGAGACCAGCATGCGCATGTCATTGCCCACCCGGGCGGGGTCGATGTGCTGGTAGAGGTTGGGGTCGACCTTGATGGCGCTGGCGTGCAGGCCGGCCTTGTGGGCGAAGGCGGACATGCCGACGTAGGGGGCGTGGGAGTTGGGGGTGACGTTGGTGACCTCGGTGATCGCGTGGGCGATGCGGGTCATGTCGGCCAGCGCGTCCTGGGGCACGAGGTCGAAGCCGCGCTTGAGCTGCAGGTTCGCCACGACCGTGAAGAGGTTGGCGTTGCCCGAGCGCTCGCCGTAGCCGTTGGCGCAGCCCTGTACGTGCGTGGCGCCCGCCTTGACGGCGGCCAGCGTGTTGGCCACGGCGCAGCCCGTGTCGTCGTGGCAGTGGATGCCGACCCGGGCGCTGGTGCGTACGGCGTCGAGGACGATCTCGGCCAGCTCGTCGGGGAGCATGCCGCCGTTCGTGTCGCACAAGGCGATGACGTCGGCCCCGGCTTCCGCCGCGGTCCTGAGGACCTCCAGCGCGTAGGCTGGGTTGGACTTGTAACCGTCGAAGAAGTGCTCGGCGTCGAGGAAGACTCGCTGTCCCTCCGCACGAAGGTGGGAGACCGTGTCGCGGATCATCGCGAGGTTCTCCTGGAGAGTCGTGCGGAGGGCCAGCTCCACGTGCCGGTCGTGACTCTTGGCGACAAGGGTCACGACCGGCGCGCCGGATTCGCGCAACGCGGCTACCAATGGGTCGTCGGCTGCCTTGACACCTGCCCGGCGGGTCGCGCCGAACGCGGCTAGTTGCGCGTGCTTCAGATCGAGCTCTGTTCGAGCTCGTCTGAAGAACTCTGTGTCCTTGGGGTTGGCGCCCGGCCAGCCCCCTTCGATGAAGCCGACGCCCAGGCTGTCCAGGTGACGCGCGACGGCGAGCTTGTCGGCGACCGTGAGGTTGAGGCCCTCTTGTTGTGCGCCGTCACGCAGCGTCGTGTCGTATACGTGGAAGCGGTCGTCGGCCATGAGTCTCTCTTCTCTCTGGAAGAAGGTTTGTGGTGTCCGGGAAAACAAAAAGACCCCTCACGGACGTGAGAGGTCTGCGCGCTGGCGGTGTCCCTGTGTCAGCCAGCGCGCCTGCCGATAATGAGCAGACCGTAGAACATGGTGCCGCCCAGTCTGCCACATGAATTCACCATTCGGCACACCGGTCTCACGTCCTGGGACACCGCACGTCACACCTGGGCCTCAGACCTGGACCCCGTCGCCTCCCGTGATGGCCTGCTCGAGCGCCACCGGGTCGAACGCCTCGTTGCCCAGCAACTGCCCGTCGAGCAGCACGGTCGGCGTGCCCTCCAACCGGATCTTGGCCGTCTCCGCCACGTGCGCCTTCGCGTACGACTGCGACGTCACGCACGAGTCCACCGAGGCCCCGGCCTTCCTGGCGGCCCTGGCCAGCTCCTCGACGGTGAACCCGGAGGCCTCGCCGTGCGGCGCGGGCTGCATGGCGTACACCTCGTCCCTGAACGCCAGCCAGTTCGCCTCCGGGACGCAGCGGGCGGCCGCCGCGGCGCGGATGGAGTTGGAGCGCATGGGCTCGTCCTGGAAGATCGTCACGGTGTGGAAGACGACCTTCACCTTTCCCTCCCGCGCCAGCTTCTGGATCGTGCCGTCCACCTTGGCATGCATGTCCTTGCAAATGGGACAGTCGAAGTCCTCGAACACGTCCAGCACGGGAGCCTCGCTCGCCAGGTCGGCCAGGATCATCGAACCGTCCGCCTGCCGGGTCAGCGTCACCCCCTCGGACGACACACCGGTCCCCGAGAAGAACGACAGCGCCCCGAGCACGACGATCGCCACGAACGCCGCCGCCACCGCCATCAACCGCTTCATCATCAGCCCACTCTCACCTCGTCGATCGCGCAGACCCTATCCGAAGGGGAAACAATGGCCGCATGAAGGCATACCTCCTTGACCCTGCCGTAGCGAGATACGTGTTCGAGCACACCACTCCGCCCGACCCTCTGCTGGAGGAGCTGGAGAAGGAGACGGCCGAGATCGCGGGCGAGAACGCGGCCATGCAGATCTCCCCCGACCAGGGCCGATTCCTCACCATGATCACGCAGCTCATGGCGCCCCAGGTGGTCGTGGAGGTGGGCACGTTCACCGGATACTCGTCCGTGTGCATCGCCCGCGGGCTGTCCGGCGGCACCCTGCACTGCTTCGACATCAGCGAGCGGTGGACGTCCGTGGCCCGCCGCTACTGGCACGAGGCGGGGGTGGCCGACCGGGTGACGCTCACGATCGGGCCCGCCAAGGAGACGCTCGCCACCTTCGACCAGACGGTCGACCTGGCCTTCCTCGACGCCGACAAGGGCAACTACCCCGCCTACTACGAGCTGCTGATGGACCGGCTGCGGCCGGGCGGGCTGCTGCTGGCGGACAACACGCTGCGCCGGGGCTGGGTGGCCGACCCGGCGCACGAGGAGACCACGACGGTCGAGATACGGCAGTTCAACGACCTGGTGATCGCGGATCCCCGGGTGAGCGTGCTGATGCTGCCCGTGGCCGACGGGATGACGATGATCAGGAAGAACTAGCGCGGGCCCTCGGGGCGGGCCCGCCGCCCCGGGGGAACACGATCAGACGATCTTGTGGACCCAGTTGTGGGCGTCGGGGCGGGCGCCGTACTGGATGCCCACCAGCTCCTCGCGCACCCGCATCGTGACCGGGCCGGGCGTGCCGTCGGCGACGGTCCAGGAGCGGTCGGCGCCCTTCACCACGCCCACCGGCGTCACCACGGCGGCCGTGCCGCACGCGAACACCTCCGTGAGCTCGCCCGACTCGCACGCGGACTGCCACTCGTCCACCGAGATGAGGCGCTCCTCGGTCTCCAGGCCCAGGTCGCCGGCCAGCTCCAGGATGGAGTCCCTGGTGATGCCGGGCAGCAGCGTGCCGGTGAGCTCCGGGGTGACGAGCTTGTTGCCGAAGACGAAGAACAGGTTCATCCCGCCCATCTCCTCGACGTACTTGTGCTCGCCCGCGTCCAGCCACACCACCTGGTCGCAGCCGTTCTCCACCGCCTGCCGCTGCGCGACGAACGCCGCGGCGTAGTTGCCGCCGCACTTGGCGAAGCCGGTGCCGCCCGGGGCGGCCCGCGTGTACTCGGTGGACAGCCAGACGGAGACGGGCTTGATCCCGCCGGTGAAGTAGGAGGCCGCCGGCGAGGCGATGACCATGTACTTGTACGTCTTCGACGGGTAGTTGACCCCGAGCCCCGCCTGGGTGGCGATCATGAAGGGGCGCAGGTAGAGGCTGTGACCCTCGGTGGTGGGCACCCACTCCTTGTCGGTCTCGACGAGGAGTTCCAGCGAGTCGACGAACGTCTCCTCGGGCAGCTCGGGCATGGCCATGCGCAGGGCCGAGCGGTTGAAGCGGGAGGCGTTCGCGTACGGTCGGAACGTCACGATCGAGCCGCTGATCTGGCGGTAGGCCTTCAGGCCCTCGAACAGCTCCTGCGCGTAGTGGAAGACCGAGGTTGCCGGGTCGAGCGAGAGCGGCCCGTACGGCATGAGCCTGGCGTCGTGCCAGCCCTGCCCCTCGGTGTAGTCGATCGAGATCATGTGATCCGTGAAGGTCTGCCCGAAACCGGGGTTCGCCAGTACCTGCTCCCGCTCGGCCGCGGTGCGAGCGTGGTCGGATAGCTGCACGTCGAAGCTGAGCTTCTGAGCGATGGTCATGACGGAGGTCCTTCTCTCTGCGATCTACCGAAATCTACCGGAATCTGCCCACTGTCTGCGGATCTGCGAGCCGGTGGCGGTGAGCAGCCGTGGCCGGGAGGGCAGTCCGTACTTCCTATTGTCTCGCCATATGGGATGGCAAGCGGCCAATGGGGGTGATAAGCCCATTCCACGGCCGGAACGCGGACGCGAAAAAGCGCCTGGCGAGTCCTCTCGGACCGCCAGGCGCTTCTTCGGGGCTAGGCGGTCCTAGCCGGATACTCGCGCGGTGATGTCGTCGCCGATCTCGGTCGTGGTGCGGCCGGCCCAGCCGGCGAGGCGCTCCACGATGTCGTCGGCGACCGCCTGCTCGACCTTGGCCGCCTCGGCGTGCAGGCCCAGGTGGTCGAGGAGCATGGCGACGGACAGGATGGTCGCGGTGGGGTCGGCCTTGCCCTGGCCGGCGATGTCGGGCGCGCTGCCGTGGACCGGCTCGAACATGCTGGGCGTGGTCCGCTCAGGGTTGATGTTGCCGCTGGCGGCCAGGCCGATGCCGCCCGCGACGGCCGCGCCGAGGTCGGTGATGATGTCGCCGAACAGGTTGTCGGTGACGACCACGTCGAAGCGCTCCGGCTGGGTGACGAAGAACATCGAGGCCGCGTCGATGTGGCTGTAGTCGGTGGTGACCTCGGGGTATTCCTCGGCCACCCGGTTGACCGTGCGCTGCCACAGGTCACCGGCGTAGGTGAGGACGTTGGTCTTGTGGACGAGGGTCAGCTTTCTGCGCGGCCGCGACTTGGCCTTCTCGAACGCGTAACGCACCACGCGCTCGACACCGTGGGCGGTGTTGAGCGACTCCTGGGTGGCGATCTCGTGCGGCGTGCCGCGCCGCATGGTGCCACCGGTGCCCGCGTAGAGGCCCTCGGTGCCCTCGCGGACGACGATCATGTCGATGTCCTCGGCGGGCGTGTCGGCCAGCGGGGTCTCGACGCCGGGGAACAGCTTGACCGGCCGCAGGTTGACGTAGTGGTCGAACTCGAACCGGAGCCGCAGCAGCAGGTCGCGCTCGAGGATGCCCGGCGGCACGCTGGGGTCGCCGATGGCGCCGAGCAGGATCGCGTCGTAGCCGCGCAGCTCGTCGAGCACCGCGTCCGGCAGCGTCTCGCCGGTGCGGTGATAGCGTGCGGCGCCCAGGTCGTAGTGCGTGGGCTCGATCTTCGTGCCTACGGCCTCCAGGACCTTGAGTCCTTCGGTTACGACCTCGGTGCCGATGCCATCCCCGGGGATGACGGCCAAGCGGATGTTACGCGACTCCATGGGCGGTACCTTACCGGCTCGTCTCGTCTGACGAACACATCATCTCATTTTTCGGACGTCCAGTTTTGAGCCATTTGCGACCTTTTGACCGTTTCGTTAGAGTCCGTCGGGCCTAATCCACGCAGCCGCTGCGTGGAGCCGGGGACCCAACTTTCCCCCAGGGGCGAATCGGCACCGCCGTAGGGCCGTCTTCCAGGCCCGAGCCCGTCAGCTAACCCGGTCGGCCGCATGGAAGGACAGTGTTCTGTCTCGCATCGCCATTGCCCTGGCGGCCGGTGTCGCCGGGCTCATCCTGGCCACCCCAGCCGCCCAGGCCGCCACCGACGAGGCCCGGGCCACCACGGACAAAGACACCACCACCCTGACCGGCGCCGAGATCAAGCGCATCCAGGAGGCGCAGGCCCCCACGCCCGCCTGGAAGGTCGCCCTCGACTACGCCATGGACAAACGCGGCACCCCGTACGTATGGGGCGGGACCAGCAGGAGCGGGTACGACTGCTCCGGGCTCATGCTCAGGTCCTACGAAGCCGCGGGCATCGAACTGCCGCGCACCGCCCGCGAACAGTACGGGGCATTTTCCAGGAAAATCGCATGGAACGATCTAAAGCCAGGTGACCTGGTGTTCTTCAGCAACCTGGGTCACGTGGGAATGATCTCGAAGCCCGGCTACATGGTGCATGCGCCGCGCACGGGCGACGTCGTGAAGGAGGAGAAGCTCTCGACCTGGCGCAGACAGGCGTTCGTGGGAGCGGTCCGGCCGGATCCCAAGGGCGTGCGCCAGTGGACCGAGGTGCTGAAGCAGCGCCGGTCCTCCGCCCCGGCCACGCTCACCGCCACCCTCTGAGAAGCCGAGAGCGGCCCCGCGAGCCCGGGGCCGCTCTCTTTCAGGTCGCCTCAGGGGCTCTCTTCCAGGTCGTCAGGGCACGATCGGGGCGGCCAGGCGCTCCACGAAGCAGGGGTTCGGGTACTGCTCGGCGAGGTCCAGCGGCTCGCCGTGGAAATGACCGTGGATCTGGACCTCGACGGGGTCGAAGATCCGCGGGCACGGCACGTTCGGGCGGAACCGGATCTGGTCGAGGTCACCGCCGATCTCGCGCAGCCTGTCGCAGCCGGCGAACGGGTCGGGGTGGTTGCCGTCGTCCGGGTCGCAGGTCAGGACCCAGCGCTGGGCCACACCGCCGTGGTACTTGGTGATGGTCAGCTCGGCCGCCTGCGCGTGGGCGGGAGCGGCGAGCAGGGCCGCGGTGGCCAGCGCGGGGACGGCGACGGCGGCGGCGCGGCGGATCGCGGTCAGGGAAGCGTGCATGGGGGGACCTCCTCATGGAATGGATACGGAGCGCGACGTTATCAGCACTCTCCGTATCCATAACGGCAGGTCTCCGTACCCCCTGCCCCAGGCGTAGCGTGGCGGCGGATCGGCCACGACTTCACCAGGCGGGCATCGGACCCGGCGGTACCAAGGCCGTGGCGCTCAGGGCCCGCTTCATCGACAGGTGGGCCGGCGAGTTCCTTGACGCCCGCCCCGGGGCCACCGTGCTGCACCTGGGCTGCGGGCTCGACACCCGCGTCCACCGGATGGACCCGCCGCCGTCGGTCCGCTGGTACGACGTGGACTACCCGGAGGTCATCGAACTGCGCGGCAGGCTGTTCCCCGGGCGCGCAGGTTGCGCCACGATCGGGTCATCGGTCACCGATCTGGCGTGGCTGGAGCGGGTCCCCGGCGACGCTCCCGCGCTGGTGGTCGCCGAGGGCCTGCTCTACTACCTCGACCCGACCGGGGGCGCGGCGGCCTGTCGATCACGCACCGCATCTCGGCCTGGATCGTCGGCGCCCTGCCGGCGATGAGGCGGACGGCCGTGTGCTACCGGCTGGAGTTCTGAGGGGCGCCGCCGTTGTCGCGGCGGTCCAGCGCGGTCTGGACGGCCTCGGCCGCCTCGTCGTCGTGGTCTTCGGCACGGTTCCAGGCATACATCTCGTACATGGGACCCATCTCTTCTCGCGGGCGCGTTCCAGAATTTCCTGAAGGGGGAAGCCGGACTCCGGTCGCGAATCCGACCGGGCCTGATCTCGTGGTCCGGGTCACGGACCGGACGAAGGGACTTAGTGGCCGACGCCAACGCCGCTCTCCGCGGCGGGTCGTCGACCTGCCCTAACAGGCCCCGCCGCGGCAGGTAATGAGTACGAGAACCTGGCGCATTACTCGACACAGTACCCGAGCATGCTGCTTGGATGTCCTACTATCTCGCATCGTGAGACGCAAAAGGGCCGCCACCCAAGACGGGTGACGGCCCCTCGGCCGGTGTGGGAGGTCAGTCCTCCAGGTCCACCGAACGGCCGCTCTCGGCGCCGATCTCGGCCCCGATCTGCTCGACGACCTCGGCGGGGATGGCGGAGTCGACGGTCAGCGCGATGAGCGCCTTGCCGCCCTTGACGTCACGGGCCACCTGCATCGAGGCGATGTTGATGTTGTACTCGCCGAGCAGCCTGCCCACCACGCCGACGATGCCGGGGCGGTCGGTGTAGGTGTAGAAGCACAGGTGGGCTGTCGGCTCGATCTCCATCTCGTAGCCGTTGACCTCGACGATCTTGGTGATCTGGCGCGGCCCGGAGAGCGTGCCGGAGACCGAGACCGTACGGCCGTCGGCGAGCACGCCGCGCACGGTCACCACGTTGCGCCAGTCGGGGCTCTCGGAGCTGGTCACCAGCTCGACGGTGATGCCGCGGTCCTTGGCCAGCAGCGGGGCGTTGACGTAGGTGACCTGCTCCTCGATCACGTCGGCGAACACGCCCTTGAGGGCGGCCAGCTCGATCACCCGCACGTCCTGGGAGGCGATCTCGCCGCGCACCTCGACGTCGAGCTTGGTGGCGACCTCGCCGGCCAGCGCGGTGAAGACCCGGCCGAGCTTCTCGGCCAGCGGCAGGCCCGGCTTGACGTCCTCGGCGACCGCCCCGCCCTGGACGTTGACGGCGTCCGGCACGAACTCGCCCGCCAGCGCCAGCTTCACGCTCCGCGCGACCTGGGTGCCGGCCTTCTCCTGGGCCTCGTGCGTGGAGGCGCCCAGGTGCGGCGTGGCGACGACCTGGTCCAGCTCGAACAGCGGGCTGTCGGTGCACGGCTCCTTGGCGAACACGTCCAGGCCGGCCCCCGCGACCCGGCCCTCCTTGATCGCCGAGTAGAGCGCGCCCTCGTCCACGATCCCGCCGCGCGCGACGTTGATGATCCGGACGGACGGCTTGACCTGGTGCAGCTCCCGGTCGCCGATGAGCCCGAGCGTCTCCTTGGACTTGGGCAGGTGAACGGTGATGAAGTCGGCCTGCTTGAGCACCTCTTCGAGGCTGAGCAGCTTGACGCCCATCTGCGCGGCGCGGGCCGGCGGCAGATAGGGGTCGTAGGCGATCAGCTCGACGCCGAACGGCTGCAGCCGCTGCGCCACGAGCTGGCCGATCTTGCCCAGGCCCAGGATGCCGATGACCTTCTCGTCGAGCTCGACACCGGTGTACTTGGAGCGCTTCCACTCCCCGTTCTTCAGCGCGGCGTGGGCCTGTGCCGTGTTGCGGGCGCTGGCCAGGATGAGGGCGATGGTCTGCTCGGCGGCGCTGGTGATGTTGGAGGTCGGCGCGTTGACGACCATGACACCGGCCTTGGTGGCCGCCTCGACGTCGACGTTGTCGAGGCCGACGCCGGCGCGCGCGACCACGCGCAGCTTGGGCGCCGCGGCGATGGCCTCGGCGTCGACCTGCGTGGCGGAGCGGACGATCAGCGCGTCCACGTCGGCGAGGGCGGGCAGCAGCTGGGAACGGTCGGCGCCGTCGGTGTGGCGGACCTCGAAATCAGCTCCGAGTACGGCGAGGCCAGCCTCGGACAGCTCCTCTGCGACCAGAACGACGGGCTTGTTCACTGGTGTGGATCCTTAAGGCACGGCGGGCTTGGGGGGGACACGTCCACGGATCCCCCCGGCGGTCCCACTGAGTCTATCCGGCGCTTGTGAACGCGTTCACGAGGGACTCACGATGTGAGACGAGGACCGCCGTACCCAGCGCTCGGCAAACTCATCCACTCTGCGCACATCTTTGTCTTGATCGGGAGATTTATTCGCCATTAGCCTGATAAGCCGTGGCCGACTACCTATGGTTCGTCATATGAGCATCGGGAATCCTGCGCTTGCCGACGTGCTCGCTCAGCATGGCACGCCGCACCGCCTGCTGGGCGCACTTGCCGACGGTGGAGTCCTGGTGGCAGTGCGACCAGATCGTTCCGTCGTCCTGGGGACGACCCAGGCCGGTGACCGGGTGCTGCTCGGATACACCGGCCCCGCTACCTATGCCAGGCACCGCGGCAGCCATTCCCTGTCGGCCTGCGACGCCGACACCATCCTGGACATCCAGCGCGTCACCGGGGTGCGCGAGATCGTGATCGACGCGGCCGGACCAGCCGCCGCGGCCGTGCCGATCGACGATCTGCAGCGCTTCCTCACCACGACGCGCACGGGGCCCACGCCCGTCCTGTCGGGGGCGGTGCCCGCCGCCTACGCGACGGGGGCGATGGCCACCGTGTCGCGCGGTGCCGCGCTGGCCCAGGTGGCTCCCCCGGCTCCGGAGGCTCCCACGTTCCCCTGGGTGCCCGCGCCCAGGCCGCATCTGTCGGGGCCGATGCAGCAGGTGGACCCGGGTTACCGGCGGTGCACGCATCCGATCCTGCCCGCGCTGCGGCAGGCGATCGCGTACCTGCTCATGGACTTCCCGCTCGTGCACCACGTCTGGATCTCCGAGGCCCGCACGGCCTCCGGGGCGCCGGGGATCATGCTGCACGTGAAGGTGCACATGTCGGCCGCCGAGGACGTCGTACGCGACCTGCACCGCCTGGTACGCGCCCGGCTGCCGCAGTTCGCCGCCTCCGGGGCGCCGATCCTCATGGCCAGGGTGGCGGACGCGCGCAGCGAGCGGCGGATGATCGAGATCGGCGCCCACGTGGTCTGCGCGAACGTCAGCGACTGACGGAGGGCCCGCGGAAAGTGGGCCCTCCCGAACAAGCCCTCGCTCGGCTTCAATGAGGGCATGATCGCACCGGCGGTGCCCGCGACCACCGTCCCCAGGGGCGTGCGGGTCGGCTACGGGGTGGGCTCGTTCTGCACGGCCACGGTCAACGCCGTGCCCGGACTGCTCCTCCTGTACTACATGACGAACTTCCTGGCCGTGCCCGCGTGGCTGGCCGGGGTGGTGGTCACCGCGCCCAAGGTGTGGGACCTGGTGATCAACCCCCTGGTGGGGCGGTGGTCGGACCGGACCCGCTCGCGCATGGGGCCGCGGCGGCCCTGGATGCTGGCGGGCGCCTGCACGCTGCCGATCGCGTTCTTCCTGGTGTTCGCCGGCCCGCCGCTGACGGGCTACCCGGCCGCCGCGTACGTGGGCGTGTGCTTCCTGGCGACGGCGACGGCGTACGCGCTGTTCGAGGTGCCGTACAAGGCGATGCCCGGCGAGATGACGCACGACTACCACGAGCGCACGTCGCTGCTGCAGTGGCGGATGGTGTTCATCGGCGTGGCCACCGCCATCAGCGGCGTGCTCGCGCCGGCCATCGCCACCGGCGAGGGCGAGGACGGCACGCTGGGCAGCTACCGGCTGATGGCGCTGACGATCGCGGTCATCCTGCTGCTGGCCATGCTCGGCTCGTTCTTCGGCACGGCCCGCGCTCCCATGACCGGCGCCCCTGAGCCGGATCGCGGCGGGTGGCGCGAGCAGTTCGCCGCGATCAGGAGCAACCCGCCGTTCCTGTGGCTGACGGTGCTGGCCTGCACGCAGATGCTGGCCGTCAGCATGATGCTGGCCGCGGCGCCGTACTTCGCGACGTACACGCTCGGGTCGGCCGGGGCCACGCAGACGCTCTTCGCCGCGCTCGTCGGCCCGATCCTGCTGACGATGCCGCTGTGGGTGCGGCTGGCCAGGCGCTTCGACAAGCGCGGTGCGATGGTGCTGGCGGCGGCGCTGTTCGGGGGCGGCACGACGGCGGCCATGGCGACGCCGCTGTTCGGCCCGGTGTGGGCGCACGTGATGATCCTGCTGGTGGGCATCGGGTACGCGGGCGTGCAGCTCATGCAGTTCTCGATGCTCGCGGACGTGATCGCGGCGGACGCGGCGCGGACGGGCAAGCGGCGGGCCGGCGTGCTGACCGGGTTGTGGACGGCCATCGAGAGCGGGGTGAGCTCGTTCGGGGCGCTGATCTTCGGGGTGACCCTGTCGATCAGCGGCTTCATCGAGTCCGAGCCCAGCACGCCCGTCCAGCAGCCGGACAGCGCGGTGACCGCGGTCCTCATCGGGCAGACCGCGCTGCCCGCGGTGATCATCTTCGCGTCGGTGCTGATCACGCTGAAGTACCGCCTCCCGCCACCCGTCGCGCCGGACCCGGACACGGCCGCCTGAACAGCCCCGCCAGGGCGGCGGCAGGCCGAGCACGACGCATGCCTATCGCAACTGATCCGCGTATTCTGGACACGGGGCGAGGTTCAGGCCGATACTCGCTACATGAGCTCCACGCATCCGCCCTTTCGCGCCTCAGATGGGGAACGTGACCGTGCGATCGACGAGCTCAGAGACCGTGCCGTGGAGGGCCGGATCTCACACGACACGTTCGTGGGCCGGGTGGACCAGGCGCTGCGCGCACGCAACCGGCACGAGCTCGACGAACTGGTGGCCGACCTGCCGCAACGGCAGACTTTCCGGCAACGGCTGACCGACGCGGTGGCGTCGGTCTCCGAGTTCACCACCCGGCTGCAGTCGGCGTGGCGGCGGCCGCGCCTGCCCCGGCTGGCCCTGCCCGACGACGACCGGCTGCGTTACGTGGTGGGCCGCGGGTCGGCCTGCGACCTCGTCCTGTCCGACCTGACGGTCTCCCGCGTGCACGCCGAGCTGCGCCGCGAGGGCGACGGCGGATGGATGCTGGTGGACCTCGGCTCGCTCAACGGCACCCGGCTCAACGGGTGGCGGCTGGTGGGGCCGGCCAGGGTGAAGTCGGGCGACGAGATCTCGTTCGGCGACTGCGGGTTCATGGTGACGTCGCACCAGCCGTCCTGACGACTCCCGCCACACCCGATAAATACGGATATTTGCGGATTACAGGCTGACTGCGCTGATCCATGCTCTCATGCGATCCCCCAGTCACTTGGAGACCCCATGCGGCGCACCTCAGCCTCCCTCGTCGCGGGCGCGCTCGTCGCGGCCCTCGCGTGGGCGTCCGGACCCTCCTCCCCGGCCGTCGCGCTCGACCCCTCCGTGGGCGTGGCGGACCTGACCCAGGACCTCAACCAGATTCTCAGCGACTCGCGGCTCACGATCGCCAGGGCCGGTGTCGTGGTCAAGAGCGCGCAGACCGGCGAGGAGCTCTACGCCACCGACGCCGGCAAGCTCCTGCTCCCGGCCTCCAACACCAAGCTGTTCACCGCCGCCGCGGCGGCGGAGACGCTCGGCCTCGACTACCGCTTCCCCACGACCGTGCTCAACACCGGCCGCAAGGCGGGCTCGGTGCTGGCCGGCGACCTGGTGCTGCGCGGCACCGGCGACCCGACCATGCTGGCCGCGGACTACGACGCGCTGGCCGCCGAGGTCGCCGCGGCCGGCGTGAAGGTGGTCACCGGCAAGCTGGTGGCCGACGACACCTGGTTCGACACGCAGCGGCTCGGCAACGACTGGGCCTGGGACGACGAGACCGCGTACTACGCGGCGCCGATCTCGGCCCTGACCGCCTCGCCGGACCGGGACTACGACGCCGGCTCGGTGATCGTGGCCGTGGCGGCCGACGGGGACGAGGTCAAGGTGTCGACCACGCCCGAGACCGACTACCTGAAGATCGTCAACCGGGCCACGGTGGGCGCCGAGACCGACGTGCTCATCGAGCGGCAGCACGGCACCCGGACGGTGGTCATCACGGGCACGGTGGCGGACCCGTACCAGGAGTGGGTGGCGGTGGACGACCCGACGGCGTACGTGTCCGCGCTGTTCCGCAAGGCGCTGGCCGGGCACGGCGTCAAGGTGCTCGGCCCGACCGTCGCGGGCGCGGCGCCCGCGGGGGCCAAGGAGCTGGCCAGGCACGAGTCGATGACGCTGGGCGAGCTGCTGGTGCCGTTCATGAAGCTGAGCAACAACATCCACGCCGAGATCCTCACCAAGGCCATGGGCCGCAAGGTCGCGAACCAGGGCACCTGGTCGGCCGGGCTCAAGGTCAGCACCGACTTCGCCAGGGCGAACGGGGTGCAGGTGATCAACATGCGGGACGGCTCCGGGCTGTCGCGGCGCGACGGGTTCTCGCCGGGCTCGATCGTGCAGCTCCTGTCCGCCGTACGGGGCAAGCCGTGGTTCACCACCTGGTACGAGTCCCTGCCCATCGCCGGCAACGCCGACCGGTTCACGGGCGGCACCCTGCGCAGCCGGATGCGCGACACGCCCGCGGCGAACAACGTCCACGCCAAGACCGGCTCGCTGACCGGGGTCACCGCGTTGTCCGGCTACGTCACCAGCGCAGACGGCGAACCCCTGATCTTCTCGATCATGCTCAACCAGTACCTGTCGGCCTCACCGAAGGACATCGAGGACAAGATCGCGATCCGGCTCGCCCAGTTCTCCCGTACGGCGGCCGCCGGCGACGCCGCCGCCCAGCTCCGGGCCGCGGACCCCGGCGCGGCGGGCGATCTGGAGTGCTCGTGGCTCAAGCCCGCGCAGTGCTGACGGTCCGCTGACCCACCTTGCGGCCCCCTGACGCTCAGGGGGCCGTTCTGGTTTACCGAGTCTCAGACCAGGTCATATTACGATTCAGCGACTTGGAGCTCCAGGTAACGGCGGGAATTTCCGTACAAAGCCGACTTGGGCGGGCCAGAATTCGGGTTCGACGCAGTGTCGAGCCCCGAACCGGAGGACATAATGCGCGGACAGCTCAAGGCGATGGCCTGCCTCGGGAGTCTGGCGGCATTGAGCATCCCCGCGCCCGCCGCGGCCTCCAGCGCGGCCGTACAGCCCGCCGTACAGCCCGCCGCCCAGCCCGTCACGCAGAGCGCGCGGCTGGCGTGCCGCGTGGTCGCGTCCAAGCCGTTCGTCTCCAAGGGCACCGTACGGGGCACGGTCGCCCGGACGGGCTGCGCCGACCAGGCCCGGCTCAGGGTGCGCGTCCAGGTCGCCGTGAAGGGCACCGATCCGGTGGTCAAGAGCGGCTCCAAGGTCATCGGCAACGGGCGGATCACCGCCAACGTGCGCTGCACCA
Source organism: Nonomuraea sp. NPDC049709 (assembly GCF_040674815.1). Classification (NCBI taxonomy): domain Bacteria; kingdom Bacillati; phylum Actinomycetota; class Actinomycetes; order Streptosporangiales; family Streptosporangiaceae; genus Nonomuraea; species Nonomuraea sp. NPDC049709. The sequence continues at coordinate 111,216 of NZ_JBFANM010000015.1, read as the reverse complement.
GCACCCCGCGCCGCTACTACGTCGTCGCGCTCGACTCGCAGGGCCGCGTCAACACCTCGCGCTCGGTGAAGCTGTCGTGCGGGCGCCCGGCCTCGGCCGGGGGCTTCGCCTCCGCCCCCGAGACGGCGGTCGTCACCCTCACCAACCAGGCCCGCGCCAAGAACGGCTGCCGGCCCCTCGTCCACGACGCCAAGCTGCACCTCGCCGCTGAGCGGCACTCGTCGGACATGGCGCGCAACAACTACTTCTCGCACGACTCGCGCGACGGCCGCACGTTCGACCAGCGGATCAAGGCAGCCGGTTTCGCCTTCCGGATGGCCGGCGAGAACATCGCCAAGGGCCAGCCCAGCGCCGCCGCCGTGGTCAAGGCCTGGCTCAACAGCCCAGGTCACCGGGCCAACATCATGAACTGCTCCTACACCCACATCGGCGTCGGTCACAACGCCAAGGGACCCACCTGGACGCAGGACTTCGCCGCCCGCTAGGGCAGCCCCCCGAACCAAGGGAGCGTCGGGCTTTCACCGGCCCCACCCCGAGCCGGTTTCCCACCGCACGCCCAAGCGCTCCCCTCCGGGCGGACCCGGTCGCGCCTCCCCCCGCACACAGGACCGCGACCGGGTCCGCACACACCAACCCGCCGCTCCGCCCCTTCCCACCGCACTTCGGCTGAGGTCCTTTCGGGAGGGGGAAAGGGCGCCCAAGATCGCACGCGGGCAGCCAGAAGCCCAGCGCTCAGCACAGGACCGCGACCGGGTCCGCACACGCCAGCCCACCGGCCCGGCCCTACCCACCGCACTGCGGCTGAGGTCCTTTTGAGGAGCGGTCGAGACCACGCGCGGGCTCCCGTGCTGGTGCCTCGGCAAGTCCCGGGCGTCGAGCGGAGAGGCCGAAGCTCGCGCAGGACCCGGGCGCCGTGCGCCGGGGAATGAAGCTCACGTGGGACCGGGCGCAGGGCGTCGGGGGGCGGGCGCTCAGGACGGGATCGCGCCGGAGGCGGTCAGGGTTGTGCGGAGGCGGTCGTAGCCGGGGGCGAGGCGGCGGAGGGTTACCGCGACGGCCGGGTCGTCGCCCGTGACCAGCGGGTGCTGGAGGGCGCCGAGCAGGCGGGCCTGGTCGGCGGCGGTGGCCGCTGCCGGTAGGCCCAGGTTCTGGAGGCAGGTGGCGGCGTCGGCCAGGCGCCGCGCGCCCACCCGTACGCCGAAGTGCACGAGCATCCCCCGGACCGCCTCGTCGAGCCCCGCCTCCACCAGCTCGCCCAGCCGCAGCGCCGCGGCGGCCCCGCCCAGCGTGCCGGGCGGCACCGGCAGGTCGTCCCGGCCCGCCAGCCAGCGGACGGCGGCGGGCAGCGAGGCGCGCAACGCCCGCGGCACGGACGTCCGCCTCGCCCGTACGAAGCCGGTACGCATCACGTAGGACGTGTCCAGATACTTCACCGCGTCAGCCCGCCAGGCGGCCAGGAAGTCGGCGGTGGGCAGCGTGGCGCAGGGGTGCCCGTGCGGGTCGTGCAGCACGACGGTGTCGCGCTCGACGGCCAGCGCCACCAGGTAGTGGTCGCCCTCCCCGCCGGGCACGTACGACAGCTCCCTGCGCGACCACATCCTGCCCGCGATGCTGGACGAGGGGCTGGTCGTGACCGTCAACTCGGACGACCCGGCCTACTTCGGCGGCTACGTGGAGGACAACTACGCGGCGCTGCGGCGCGAGCTGGGGATGACGGACGAGCAGCTCGACCGGATCGCGCGCCACTCCTTCGAGGCCTCTTTCGCGTACGAAGCGTGAGCACGGGAAAGGGCCCGCCCTGTAGGCGGGCCCTGGGCTACGCTTCTCGGCCGCTGAGGATTTGCTTCAGCCGATCGTGCAGTTCCGCTGTTCGCCCTTGATGCCGAGGATCTGGCTCAGGATGTCGCCGGTGTTGAGAACGATGACGCCGCTCGTGCCCTGGTTGACATCGCCCTTCGCGAGGGTGAGGTCGCCGTTGGAGCAGATGTCGACGGTCTTCACGCTGCTCAGAGCAGCGTGCGCGTGCTCCTGGTCGATCTCGGTCTGGTCGTCGTTGGCGAACGCGGCGCCGCCGGACATGAGCAGCCCTCCGACGAGGCCAGCCAGAATGAGCTGTTTCCTGTACATATCGATTCTCCTCTGATAACTCTCGACTACTCTCCGTAGCTACCGGAGAAAGATCTGCCCCTCGCCCAAGTTTGACAAACACCTATATTTCGCTCTTGACCCGCGGAAATACCGGACCCGGGAGAAAAGATGACGAAGATCGTGCTACTTGGCGATCAGCTGCGGACGGCAGGCGAGTCGGCCGCCCCAGTGAGCGCGGGGAAGGGGCCCGCCCTGCAGGCGGGCCCCTGGGTTACGCTTCTCGGCCGCTGAGAATCGACTTCAGCCGATCGAGCAGTTCCGCTCTTCCTTCTTGATGCCGAGGATCTGGCTCAGGATGTCGCCGGTCTCAAGAACGAGAACGCCCTCCGTGCCCTGGTTGACATCGCCCCCGGCGAGGGTGAGGTCGCCGTTGGAGCAGATGTCGACGCTCCTCAGGCTGCTCTGAGGAGCGTGCGCGCGGTCCTGGTTGATCTCGGTCTCGTCGTCGTTGGCGAACGCGGCGCCGCCGGACATGAGCAGCCCTCCGACGAGGCCGGCCAGAATGAGCCGTTGTCTGTACATATCGATTCTCCCCTGGATAACTCTCGACTACTCTCCGTAGCTATCGGAGGAAGATCTGCCCTCTGCTCAAGTTTGACAAACACCTATATTTTCGCTCTTGACCTGCAGAAATGCACGCATGGTCGAACGGTGGACGAAGATCGCTCAACTTGACGATTATGTGTGCGCAGGGGGAAAGCGACCGCCTCGATCCTTACCAGCTCATGACCATGGATCACGTTCTGGTACGGCGTCACTCCGGTGCGTGCCACGGGAAAGCAGAGGATCATAACCACACATATCGGGCTATCCATCCAGGCTTCCGAACGTCGCCCCGAACTCGACGCGATGCGCGCCGCCGTTCCTCATCGCCGGACCCGGGGTCGTGGCACTCGATGCGACGGCGCGGGGCGGGGTTCCGCGCGACCGGGCGCGGCGCACGCCCGACCGTCCTGACCGTCGACGTCCGCGACGTCCGCGACGTCCGCGACGTCCGCGACGTCCGCGACGTCCGCGACGTCCGCGACGTCCGCGACGTCCGCGACGTCGCGGAACGGCGGACCAGGGGCACGAGGTTCCCGTTCGGGATGCGCGGACCTACGGCAAGGTCAGGATGACCGGGCCGTCCGCGGTGATGGCCACCGTGTGCTCGACGTGCGCGCTCCTGCTGCCGTCGCCCGAGCACACCGACCAGCCGTCGTCGGCCATGTAGTAGTCGTCGCCGCCCCCGGCCATCAGGCTGGGCTCGATCGCGATCACCAGGCCCGGCTGCAACCGCAGCCCGCGGTCCCGGCGGGCCTCGTTGGGCACGAACGGCGACTCGTGCATGGCCCGGCCGATGCCGTGGCCGCCGAAGTCGTTCTGCATGCCGTATCCGGCGCCGCGCCCGACCGTGGACATGGCGTGCCCGATGTCGCCCATCCGGCCGCCGGGCAGGGCCGCCTCGATGCCCGCGGCGAGCGTCTCCTCCGCGACCCTGATCAGCTTGAGATCCTCCGCGCGGGCCTGCCCCACCGCGAAGCTGATCGCGCCGTCGGCGTGCCACCCGTCGATGTACGCGGCGCAGTCCACGCTGATCACGTCCCCGTCCCGCAGGCGGTACGGCGTCGGCAGCCCGTGCAGCATGACCCCGTTGACGGACGTGCAGATCACCCCCGGGTACGGCATCGCCCCGAACGACGGGTGGTACCCGAGGAACGACGCCCCCGCCCCCGCCTCCTCGATGACCGTCCTGGCCACCTCGTCGAGCTGTTCCAGCGACACCCCGACCGCCGCCCGGTCCCGCACCGCGGCCTGGACTGCGGCCACGACCCTGCCCGCCTCGCGCATCGCCGCTATCTCACCGGCTGACTTGAGCTCGATCACGACCCCTCCTCGTCGATAACTATACCGGTATTATTATCACGGATCGACGAGTCCTCGCCCCGGTCAGTCCATGCCTTTCCTCCCCGGGGTCCAGAACGGCTTCGTCCGCACGTCCCTGCGGTTCCACCCGCGCTCGCCCACCAAATGCGCGCGCACGGCCTGGATCGTACGGGCCTCCCCCGCCAGGTACGCAACCCCCGGCCCGGCGGGCAGGTCCAGCTCCCTGACCGCGTTCACCAGCACCTCGGAACGCGCCGCGGGCGCGCCGCCCCGGCTCACCCGCACCAGGCCGCCGCCGGGCAGGTCCAGATGCTCACCCGGCCCCTCGGCCTCCACCACGCCGCACGCGCGCGCACCCTCGGGAAGGGCCCGCAACATCGCCCCGAACGCCACCGAGGCCGTCTCCTCGCCGGCGAACAGATGATAGGAAGCCTCGGGCCGCACCACGAAGCTCCCGTCCGGGCGGTTGAAGGCGATCTCCTGGCCCGGTCGCGCGTTCCTGACCCAGGACGCGCCCGGCGAGTCGCCGCCGTGGTCGTAGCCGATCAGCTCGACGGCCTCCCAGGCGGGGTCGTACTGCCAGATCGAGTAGGTGCGCAGGACGCCGCCCAGCGGGCCGCTCCCGTCGCCGACCAGCAGCCGTACGTGCTGGCCCGGGGTCCACCGCAGGCCCGACAGCTCCCCGCCGCCGATCCGGACCCGCCGCATGCGGGCGGTGAGCTGCTCGACCTCGACGACCTCTCCCGTGAGGAACATCCGGTCGAGCAGCCTGCGGGCAAGAGTGCGCCTCACACCTGCCTCCTGAGGTCCTCGATCCGGTGGCGGGCGTCCACGAAGATCTCCTGGATGCGCTCGATCACCCGGGGATCCCCGTGGGAGTGGGCGAGCGTCTTCACGGCCGCCTTGACCAGGCGCAGCGCGGGACCGATGATCTCCGCCGCCTCGGGCTCGCGGAACATCCCCCACTCTCCCCTGCTGGCCGCGCGGCCCCACAGCCGCTCGATCTCCGCAGCGTGCTCCTCGGCCACGCGCCTGCCCTCGTCGGTGACGTGGTGGACCTTGCGGCCGTCGACGGGCTCGACCCGGACGAGGCCCTCGTCCTCCAGCAGCTGCAGGGTCGGGTAGATGGAGCCGGCGCTCGGCTCGTAGGTGCCGTTGAAGCGGTCGGCGAGGCGGCTCATGACCTGGTAGCCGTGGCCGGGCTGCTCGGCGATCAAGGCCAGGACGGCCAGGCGCAGCTCGCCCGGCCCGAAGAAGCGCCCCGTGGGACCCGTCCCTGGACTGCGACGTGCGTTCATCATGTATCGCAGGCTATATCGAACGATATATCGGAGTAAACACGTCGTATCGTGAGTTTCGTGAACCGGCGGCTTCAGCACGCGGCGCGAGCCGTTCCTGGCCCCGCGGCCAGTCCCTGATCTCGGCGGCCAGGCCGGCGAGGGACTCGACCGGGCGCTCGACCTCCCTCCACGGCGGCGTCAGGTCGGTGGTCTCGTAGCGGGGCACCACGTGGACGTGGAAGTGGAACACGCTCTGCCAGGCGGTCTCCCCGCTGGCGTGCCAGAGGTTCACGCCCGGCGCGCGCAACGCGCCGGTGAGCCGGCGGGCCACCTCGACCGCGGCACGCATGACGTGCGCCGCCGTGTCCCCCTGGACGATCCGGCAGAAGACACAGCTCATCGGGCGATGATCACCCGCCGGCCGCACACCCTCAACCGGTTTTCACCCCTCGAACAGCCGATGCGGGCGGGCGTCAGACGGTGATGACGACCTTGCGCCCGCCCGAGGCGCCGTTCACCAGCACCTTCTGCCCCGCCTTGAGCCGCCCCTTGTCACGCAGGGCCTGCAGGGCGGTCAGCGCCGACGTGGGCACGGCCGCCGCCTGCTCGAACGTCAGCCCGGCCGGCTTCCTGGCCACCGGGCCGCCCTCGGGCACGGTGACGTATTCGGCGAAGGCTCCGGGGGCGCAGCCGTACACCTCGTCGCCGGGCTGGAAGGCGGTGACGTCCTTGCCCACCGCCTCGACCTCCCCCGCCAAGTCGGCGCCCAGCCCGTGGGACTTGGGCCGGGTCAGCCCGGCCATGGCGCGGAAGATGTAGGGGCTGCCGCTGAGCAGGTGCCAGTCCCCCGGGTTGACCGAGGCGGCCCGTACGCGGATGAGCACGTCCCCGGCACCGGCCGTGGGCTTGCCGACGTCCTGCAGCTCGATGACCTCAGGCGGCCCGTAAGCGTGGTAGCGGATGGCCTTCATCGTCATGGCGCTCCCTCTTACACCTGAAAGAAATTTCTGACATATGAAAACCATGCCTCGCACCACCCTTCGGCGAGCGCCCCGCGAACGGGTCACCGCATTCCCCGCCCGGGCATGAAAAAGCGCGACGGGCGGGAGCAACTCCCGCCCGTCGCGCGTGTGGAACTCAGGCCTTGAGCCAGCTCATCATCGGACGGAGCTTGGCACCGGTCTTCTCGATCGGGTTCTCGGCCAGCTCGTCACGGTAGCGCTGGAACTCCTTCTGCCCGCTGTCGAACTCCTCGACGAGCTGCTGGGCGAAGGTGCCGTCCTGGATCTCACCGAGGATGCGGCGCATCTCCTGGCGGGCCTCGACACCCACGACGCGCGGGCCGCGGGTGTAGCCGCCGTACTCGGCGGTGTCGGAGACCGACCAGTACATCTTGGAGATGCCGCCCTCGTACATGAGGTCGACGATGAGCTTCATCTCGTGCAGGCACTCGAAGTAGGCGACCTCGGGCTGGTAGCCGGCCTCGATGAGCGTGTCGAAGCCCGCCTTGATGAGCTCGGAGACGCCGCCGCACAGCACGGCCTGCTCGCCGAACAGGTCGGTCTCCGTCTCCTCCTTGAACGTGGTGCGCAGCGCGCCGGCGCGGGTGCCGCCGATGCCCTTGGCGTACGAGAGCGCCAGGTCGAGCGCCTTGCCGGAGGCGTCCTTCTCGACGGCCACGAGACACGGCACGCCGCGCCCGGCCTCGAACTGGCGACGCACGAGGTGGCCCGGGCCCTTGGGGGCGACCATGCAGACGTCGACGCCCTCGGGGGCCTCGATGAGGCCGTAGCGGATGTTGAGGCCGTGGCCGAAGAACAGCGCGTCGCCCTCGACCAGGTTGGGGGCTACGTGCTCGGCGTACAGGTGACGCTGGATGTGGTCCGGCGCCAGGATCATCGTGAGGTTGGCCTCCTCGACCGCCTCCGCGGGGGTGACCACGCGCAGGCCGTCGTTCTCCGCCTTCTCGCGGCTCTTGGAGCCCTCGGGCAGGCCGACGCGCACGTCCACGCCGGAGTCACGCAGGGAGAGCGCATGGGCGTGGCCCTGGCTGCCGTACCCCAGCACGGCCACGTGGCGTCCCTGGATGATCGACAGGTCGGCCTGGTCGTCGTAGTAGATCTCGGTCACTTGCTCAAACCTTTCAGGCGGTACGGTCCAGTGCCCTGAGGGACCGGTCGGTGATGGAGCGGGCGCCGCGGCCGATGGCCACCATGCCCGATTGGACGAGTTCTTTGATCCCGAACGGCTCGAGGACCTTGACGAACGCCTCGAGCTTGTCGGGAGTGCCGGTGACCTCGATGGTCACCGCGTCGGCCGCCACGTCTACGCAGCGGGCGCGGAAGAGCTGGACGAGCTCCAGCACGTGGGAACGGCTCTCGGCGTCGGCCTTGACCTTGATCAGCATCAGCTCGCGCTGCACCGACTGCGACGGGTCGAGCTCGACGATCTTGAGCACGTTCACCAGCTTGTTGAGCTGCTTGGTGACCTGCTCCAGCGGCAGCTCCTCGACGCTGACCACGATGGTCATGCGGGAGATGTCGTCGTGCTCGGTCGGTCCGACCGCGAGGGAGTCGATGTTGAACCCCCTGCGGCTGAACAGCGCCGACACGCGCGCCAGGACACCGGGCTTGTTCTCGACAAGCACTGACAGCGTGTGCCTACTCATCCTCGTGCTCCCACTTCGGCGCCATGTCACGGGCGATCTTGATGTCGTCGTTGCTGGTGCCTGCCGCGACCATGGGCCAGACCATGGCGTCCTGGTGGACGACGAAGTCGATCACCACAGGCACGTCGTTGATCTCCATGGCCTTTTTGATCACGGCGTCCACGTCCTCGGGACGCTCGCATCGCAGGCCCACACAACCATAGGCCTCGGCCAGCTTGACGAAGTCCGGGATGCGGCGCGCCTTCTGCAGATCCGTGTTGGAGTAGCGCTCCTCGTAGAAGAGCGTCTGCCACTGACGGACCATCCCGAGGTTACCGTTGTTGATGACGGCGATCTTGACCGGCACGCCCTCCAGGGCGCAGGTGGCCAGCTCCTGGTTGGTCATCTGGAAGCAGCCGTCACCGTCGATGGCCCACACGGTGGCGTCGGGCCGGCCCATCTTCGCGCCCATCGCGGCCGGGACGGCGAAGCCCATCGTGCCCAGGCCGCCGGAGTTGATGAACGTGCCGGGGTTCTCGTAACCGATGAACTGCGAGGCCCACATCTGGTGCTGCCCGACCCCGGCCACGTAGTAGGCGTCGGGACCGGCGATCGCGCTCAGCCGCTCCATGACGTACTGAGGGGCCAGCGAGCCGTCCTCGAACGTCTCGTAGCCCAGCGGGTACGTCTGCTTGTAGCCGTTGAGCACCGTCCACCAGTCGGCGTAGTCGCCCTTCTGCCCGGACGCCTGGATGGCGGCGATGAGGTCGCTGATGACCTCCTTGCAGTCACCCACGATCGGCACGTCGGCGTGGCGGTTCTTGGAGATCTCCGCCGGGTCGATGTCGGCGTGCACGACCTTCGCGTACGGCGCGAACGACGGCAGGTGGCCGGTCACCCGGTCGTCGAACCGCACGCCCAGGCCGATGATCAGGTCGGACTTCTGCAGCGCGCCCACGGCCGAGACGCTGCCGTGCATGCCCGGCATGCCCATGTGCTGCGGGTGGCTGTCGGGGAACGTGCCGCGCGCCATCAGGGTGGTGATGACCGGGATGTTCGTCAGCTCGGCCAGCTGCAGCAGCTCGGCCGAGGCGCCGGCCTTGTGGACGCCGCCGCCGACGTACAGGATCGGCCGCTTGGCCTCGGCGATCAGCTTGGCGGCCTCGCGGATCTGCTTCGAGTGGGGCCGGGTGACGGGGCGGTAGCCAGGGAGCTGCATGGTGGGCGGCCAGCTGAAGGTGGTCTCGGACTGCAGCGCGTCCTTGGAGATGTCCACCAGGACCGGCCCGGGACGGCCGGTGGAGGCGATGTGGAAGGCCTCCATGATCGTCCGGGCGATGTCGGCGGGGTCGGTGACCAGGAAGTTGTGCTTCGTGATCGGCATGGTGATGCCGGAGATGTCGGCTTCCTGGAAGGCGTCCGTGCCGATCATCGGAGCGGCCACCTGGCCCGTGATCGCCACGATCGGCACCGAGTCCATGAAGGCGTCGGCAATCGGCGTCACCAGGTTCGTGGCACCGGGGCCGCTGGTCGCCATGCACACCCCGACCTTGCCCGTGGCCTGCGCGTAGCCTTCGGCCGCGTGCCCCGCGCCCTGCTCGTGCCGTACAAGCACGTGCCGGACCTTGGTCGAGTCGTAGAGAGGATCGTAGGCCGGCAAAATGGCACCGCCCGGGATCCCGAACACGGTGTCGACTCCAACGTGCTCCAGCGCCCTCACCAGGGCCTGTGCACCTGTCATCCGTTCGGTCATCGGCTCGTTCCTTGCGTGGCTACTCGCTTAAGGACATAAAAAAGGCCCCTTCCCACCAGGTGGCGGGTCTGGGGCGGCGCGCAGGTCGTCGTGCTTCGCTATCGGCCTGCGCGCCGGCGAAGTACTACGAGAATCTCACTGCGAAGCATGGCTTACACCATAGCCGCTCGGAACGCCCCAGTGTCAACTTGCTGGACACAAGTCTCAAACAGTGAGACTCGTCCGCCGCAAGGAGTCGACCCCGCGCGCCGCCATCGGCCGTGCCACCAGGAAGCCCTGCCCCCTCGTGCAGCCCATCTGCTTCAGCAGTTCGAGCTGCTCGGGACGCTCGATGCCCTCGGCCACCACGATAAGCCCGAGGTCGTGCCCGAGCCGGACGATCGTGCGGGTGAGCAGTGTCAGCGTGTCGTCCCTGCCGAGGCCGGAGACGAAGGACGGGTCGATCTTGATCATGTCCACGGGGAGCTGCCTGAGGAAGGCCAGCGACGCGTAGCCGGTGCCGAAGTCGTCGATCGCCAGGCGTACCCCGAGGGCGCGCAGCTCGGACAGCCGCTTCATCGTCTCCTCGGCGTCCTCGACCAGCATCTCCTCGATCACCTCAAGGGTGAGCGCGGAGGCGGGCAGCCCGCTCTCGCTCAGCGCCTCCTCGACGGTCTCGACGAACCTGGGCGCCATGATCTGGCGCGCCGACAGGTTCACCGACAGCCCGATGTCCCAGGACGAGGCCCGCCAGGCGGCCACCTCGCGGCACGACTCGCGCAGGATCCACTCGCTCAGCGGCACGATCAGCCCGGTGTCCTCGGCCGGGCCGAGAAACTGCTCGGGCGGCACGAACACCGACCCGCGCCACCACCGCACCAGCGCCTCGACCGCGGTCACCCGCGACGTGGCCAGGTCCACGACCGGCTGGTACTCGATCGCGAACTGCTGCTCGATCAGCGCGCGCTGCAGGTCGGCGGCCAGCTCCAGGCGGCGCACCACGTCGGCGTGCATCTGCGCGGCGAACACCTCGACCCGCCGCCCGCCGAGCTCCTTGGAGCGCGCCATCGCCACATCGGCGTTGCGCATGAGGTCGCCGGCCGGCATGTCGTCCTCGGTGAAGGCCACGCCCACGCTCGCGGTCAGCGCCACGTCGCGGTCGGCGACGCGGAACGGCTCCTGCGAGACCGCGCGGACCAGCCGCTCGGCCAGGTCCACCGCGACCTGCGCCTCGCCGCCGGTCTCCACGAGCACCGCGAACTCGTCGCCGCCCCACCGGGCGAGCGTGTCGTCGGCGCGTACGGCCCCGCGCAGCCGGCGGGCCGCCTGCCCGAGCAGGTAGTCGCCGCTGGCGTGCCCCACCGAGTCGTTGACCGAGGTGAACCCGTCGAGGTCGAGGAAGATCACCGCCACGTTCCCCGACGTGCGCCCCGAGAGCACCTCGCGGGTGCGCTCCTCGAAGTAGGCGCGGTTGGGCAGCCCGGTGATGCCGTCGTGGAAGGTCAGGTGGGCGACCTGGTTGCGCAGCGCCTCCTGGTCGCTGACGTCCCTGGTCGTCACGAGCATCAGCTCGGCGCCGCCGACGTGGCGGGTGGCGACGGACTCGGTGGGCCGCCAGGTGCCGTCGGCCGCGCGTACGCGGCAGGCGATCAGGCAGGCGCCGGGGGCGGCGTTCTCCTCGTCCTGGTGCATGGCGCGCATGGCTTCCTGGATGCCTGGCACGTCCTCCGGATGGATGTAATCGAAGATCGACCCGTCGACCAGGTCGTCGGGGCGGTAGCCGTAGGTGACCTCCACCCCGGCGCCGATCTCCCGGACCACGCCCTCGTAGTCGCAGGTGAACACCACGTCGCCGGTGCTCTCCGCCAGCTCCCTGAGCTGCCGGGCGCCCAGCTTGACCAGGCCGCGCATGCGTACGTTGGCGACCGAGGCCACGAACAGCCGGACCAGCAGGAGCAGCACCACGGAGGCGGCGACCACCACGACCCCGGACACCGGCGGCCCGGCGTTGCCGCCCGCCTGGTGGGCCAGCAGCGTGATCGTGGCCACGCCGACCAGCGCCAGCGGCGCGAGCCCGACCACGTGACCGGCGGCCGGCCTGCCGCTCTCCCCGAACCGCGGGCCCCACGGGACGGCGGCCACCAGCAGGAAGGCGACGGGAGCGAGCATGACGCTCCAGAGCTGCGGGTCGCCGTCGAGGAGCCGCGCCACCGCCGTGCCCACCCCGGCCAGGGTCATGGTGGCCAGCACGCCCACCCCCGCCAGGCCGAGCAGCCACGAGGGCGACCGGCTCATGATCACCGACGGGATGACGGCGCACGTCACGAGCAGCGCGATCATCGGCGGCAGCATGACGAGCGTGAACGTGGGCGGGTCGGCGGACTCGGCGTAGACATGCCGCAGTGCCACGACCCAGCCGATCATGAAGAGCGAGGCGGCGCACAGGTAGGCGTCGGTGAGATGCCGCAAAGCGACCCTGGCCGGGAACCTGCGGTCGGCGGCGATCAGCGCCCCGCCCGCCGTGACCACCGTGCCGAGCAGGACGAACATGTCGGCGAAGCTGACCACGAAGCCCTCGGCGAACGACCTCAGCGCCACTCCCGCGGCCCAGATGACGGCGCCGCCGCCCATCCAGCGCGCGCCCATCGCCGTCGGGCGATGCGTGGCGACCTGCTTCACCGAGGCGACCAGCAGAGAGGCAGCGGCGATCACCGCCGCGAGCCCTCCGGCGACCGCACCGGTGATCGTGGCCGGGGCCTGCGCCAGAAGGACGGCGGCGAACGCCACCGCACCTGCCGCCGCCGCGGCGGCCGGCGGCACCCGTGGATCACGCCAGCGGATCACAGTCGTTGCCCATCCCGTCTCGAACTCTGCACCAGCGACCGCCGAAGCCCGGTCGATCACTTCGCCAGTGTGTGCTGTCGCGGGTGCGCGGGTGGTGACAACGCCGATGTCGTCACCGATCTGATAACCAGACAGACCAATTGCCGCCAAGAGCTCCTTGACAGTGAGTCAGGAACTCCCTGCAAACGCAACCGTACGCACCGGAGGTCACGGACCAGCCACGTTCCGGGATCCTCTCAATACGAGTCGGTTATGACGTTGATCAGCGGCTCACCTGCGAGGTAACGCTCCAACTGAGCCCGGATGAGGCGCAGCAGGCGCCGCACGGACGCGGGGGTGCTGCCCGCGATGTGCGGAGTGATCAGCACGCCCGGCGCGCTCCAGAGGGGGTGCCCCTCGGGCAGCGGCTCGGGCGCGGTCACGTCGAGCGCGGCGCGTAGCCTACCCGTTTTGAGCTCCGCGATCAGTGCGTCCGTGTCGACGATCCCGCCCCTGGCGGCGTTGACCAGCACGGCGCCGTCCTTCATCCGCGCGAGGAAACCGGCGTCGACCATCCCGGCGGTGTCGGCCGTGGCGGGCACGAGCAGCACGACGACGTCCGCCCCGGGCAGCAGCGCGGGCAGCTCGGCCATGGCGTGCACGCCGTCGCGGGCGCTCCTGGCCACGCGTACGACGTCCACCTCGAACCCCTCCAGCCGCCTTTCGAGCGCGGCGCCGATGGAGCCGTAGCCGACGATGAGGACGGTCGAGTCGGCCAGCACGTCGGTGTGGTGGTAGGTCCACTCGCCCCTGCGCTGCGCGTCCACGAACCCCGGGAACTCCCTGAGCACCGCCACCATCGCCCCGACCGCCCACTCGGCGGTCCCCGCGTCGTGCACGCCGCGCGCGTTGCACAACAGCGCACCCTCGGGCATGTGCGGACGGTACGGATCCACCCCGGCCGTCACGGTCTGCACCAGCCGCAACGAGCTCATCCTGGCCAGCGTCCCCGGCACGTCGGGCACGGTGACCAGCGGCGGGACCCATACCTCTACCTCGTCCATCCCTTCCGGCATCGAGGACGTGCCGTCATAGACAGCACATTCGACGCCGGGAAGGTCGGACAGTACATCAGCCACCGAATCGAACGGAACCCAGGTCTTCATGCCGAGAACCTTACGACTCCAGGGGAAGTATGGAACACATGAAGAAGCTCCTGACGATCATGCTTCTGACCACCCTCACGGCCTGTTCCGGCGCCGGCTCCAGCGGCGGTGAGGTGCTCCCCACGGCCGCCGTGCCCGCCGGCGCCGCCCCCGGCGATCCGAAGGACGTGGCGACCGGGCTGTCCGTGCCGTGGGCGATCGCGTTCCTGCCCGGGGGCGACGCGCTGGTGACCGAGCGGGACTCGGCCCGGCTGCTGCGGGTGAGCCCGGCCGGCAAGGTGACGGAGCTGGCGACGATCGAGGGGGCGCGGCCGGACGGCGAGGGCGGCCTGATGGGCGTGGCGGCCAAGGACGGGCAAATCTTCCTTTACTACACCGCCGAACAGGACAACCGGATCGTCCGCTACCGCCTGTCCGGCGACAGCCTTTCCGACGAGCGACTCCTCGTGCGGGGCATCCCGAAGGGCGGCATCCACAACGGCGGCCGGCTCGAGTTCGGCCCCGACGGCTACCTGTACGCCACCACCGGCGAGACCGGCGACCGCGACCTGGCCCAGCAGCGCGACTCGCTCGGGGGCAAGATCCTGCGCATGACCGTGGACGGCGCCCCAGCGCCCGGCAACCCGTTCGGCACCCTCGTCTACAGCTACGGCCACCGCAACGTGCAGGGCCTGGCCTGGGACGGCTCCGGCCGCCTGTACGCCTCGGAGTTCGGCGCCAACACCTACGACGAGGTCAACCTGATCAAGCCCGGGGCCAACTACGGCTGGCCGGAGGTCGAGGGGCGCGGCGACGACCAGCGCTTCGTCAACCCGATCCTCACCTGGTCCACCGGCGAGGCGTCGCCGTCGGGGATGGCGTACGCGAGCGGCTCGCTGTGGGTGGGCGCGCTACGCGGGGCCCGGCTGTGGCAGATCCCCCTCGGGGAGGACGGCTCGGCCGGCACCCCCGCGGCCCACTTCACCGACCGCTACGGCCGCCTGCGCGCGGTCACGGCGTCCCCTGACGGCACACTGTGGGTCGGCACCAGCAACAAGGACGGCCGCGGCTCCCCCCGCCCCGGCGACGACCGCATCCTCTCGGTTCCCCCGTCCTGACCCGTTCTCCGAAGCCCCTACGGCACGACCAAGGACCTCAGCCCGCTACGCCGCCGTTGCCGGCTGAGGTCCCTCAGGAATCCGGGTCTTCACCAGCGGGCGAAAACCCTTCGCGTCAACGGCACCCGCCCGAAGCCAGGAGGCGGGCTCGCCCACCGCCGCCCGAGGGACCCCGGCGTCGCACCGCCGAAGGGCCCTCCGCCCGACAGCGCCGCACCCCGCGCCGAAACCCCGAAGGACCTCAGCCCGCTGAGGTCCTTCGGATGGAGTCATGGGTTGACGCGGCGAAGCCAGGCGCCGGAGACGCAGCCCCTAGCCGGGAAGGCCGGGGCGGCCACAACCCGCCCCGAACCCCGGGGGCCTCAGCGGGTTACGGCGGTGCAGGTCATCTGGGCCTGGGGGCGGTACTTGGTGGTCAGCTTCTTGTCCTTCTTGACCACCTTGCCGTCCTTGTGGAAGACCCGGGTCACATCGATCGTGAACCCCTGCTCCCCCACAGTAGGCAGGCAGTCAGCCGCAGAGCTGCTCTCCCGCCGGAACGGCGTGAAGTTCCGGCGCTCCGACTCCACAACCGTGATCTCGTCGTACCGCTTCGTGCTCCACAACGCCACCGTCACCGACGTCTCGGTGAAGGCCGTCTTGATCAGCACACCGCTCTCGGAGTCGTTACGCCACTTCAGATCCAGGTCCGGATACAGCAGCGCCGCATCCCGCCCGGCCGGGTAACGCGGCGCGTAATAGTCCATCGGCTGGTGCGCCACGTCCTCGAACCCGCCGAAGAACGCCGCGTTGTACATGGTGGTCGCGAACTGCGAGGCCCCGCCGCCGATGATGTTCACCATCCGCCCGCCGACGATCTGCCCCGCCTCGACGTACCCGTCCTCGGCCGTCCGCTCGCCCACGACGTCGTTGAGCGAGAACGTCTCCCCCGCCTTCACCACGTGGCCGTCGAGCTCCTGCGCCATCCGCTGGATGTTCTTCACCCGGGGCTGGCAGCAGTCGAAGTTCGTGGTGAACGTGCTCACGAGCTCCTTGATG
This sequence comes from Nonomuraea sp. NPDC049709, assembly GCF_040674815.1. NCBI lineage: Bacteria > Bacillati > Actinomycetota > Actinomycetes > Streptosporangiales > Streptosporangiaceae > Nonomuraea > Nonomuraea sp. NPDC049709. The sequence continues at coordinate 95,419 of NZ_JBFANM010000015.1, read as the reverse complement.
CCGAGCCCCTGGATCTGCGAGGTCTCCACGAGGGGCGCGACCGTGCCCAGCCGGACCGGGATCGTACGGCTCCCGCCCTGGTCGAACACCTTCTCCGCGTCCCTGGCCAGCAGCTTGTCGTTGACCCCCCGACCCGCGCGGGCGGGCACGAGGACCGGCTTGCCGTCCACGATCTCGTACGTGGCGTCGCGCGGCTGCTGCGCGGCGTCCACCAGGCTGCTCTCCACGACCTCCAGCACCGCCTTGGCGTTGAACTGGGGCACGAGGCCGCCGTCGCCGTCGGCGATGTACGTCAGGTTCGCGGCGATCATGGCCGGGGAGATCTGCGCCTGCTTGGCGCCGAGGGTCAGCGTCAGGGGGGCGGAGACCGCGGCCCTCGCCTTGGTCAGCGCGGCCTCGACGGCCTCGGGGGTGGTGGCGGGCTTGGCGGGCCTGAGCGTGAGGACGACCGTGCCGCCCCCGCTGAGGAACGCGGCGCTGATCCTGCGTACGGCGTCGTCTCTGTCGAGCAGCACGCCGTCCTCGGGCTGCCGGGCCCTGGGCTGCAGCCCGATGAAGGTCACCCGGCCCTCGTGCGCGCGCTTGTCGGCGGCCTCGGCCATGCCCTCGACGGTCCTGGTGAGCTGGGAGGAGTCGACGGTGGTCTTCGGCTGGAGCTCAGTTGTGCCGGTCAGGCCGCGCCACACCTCCTCCGGGCTGGGGAAGCCGCTGGGCGCCTGCCCGATCGTGCCGACCACGTCGAGTTCGAGCCCGGCCTCGTCGGCCTGGATGGTCTCCTTCTTGCCGCCGATGTCCACCACCACGGGCTTGCTGAGCTTGGTGGCCAGCTCGCCGCGCAGCTTGTCGGCCGCCTGCGTCACGGTCAGCCCGCCGATGTCCACACCGGAGACGCGCGTGCCGCGTAAGACCGATCCCGACATGAGCACGGCCGGGATCACGTACGCCAGGGCCGCCAGCAGCAGCACGAACACGATCAGGCCGGGCAGCAAGCGCCGGCGCCGGGGCGACTCGGGCTCGTACGAGGCGGGCCGCTCCGGCGAGCCGCCACCGCCGAACACGGGGGCGGGCGGGATCGGCGGCTCCTTGCCGGCCATCGGCCAGGGCTGTGCGGGCGACGCCACCGGCGGCAGCCCGCCCTTGCCCGACGAACCGCCCTGGTTGCTCGGGCCCTGGCTCCCCCGGGACTCCTGCCGGTCCGGCGGGCCGAAGATGTCCCGGGAGACACCTGGAGGCAGCCCTTCGATCCGCGGCTTCTTGGAGACGCCCGACGTGGGTAACGGCACCGAGGCGAACGGGTCGGTCGGTGACTCGATCGGTCCGGCGTTTCGCACGCCTCAATCTCCTCCCGGTCCGCAGCCAAGTCTCAGGCAACAGTAAGGCACGGGGATCCGCATATGTCACGAGAAATGACTACGGAAGTGTGTCAACCTAGCCACCGGTAGCGATGTTCCGGTCGGCCGGCCGTGCCGTAACGCGGCCGGAGTTCGGCCTGCCCGGCCGCGCACAGGTATTCGAGATAGCGGCGGGCGCTCACCCGCGACAGGCCCGTGAGCTGGGCGGCCTCGGTGGCTGACAGGTCGCGGCCCGCCTCCCGCAGGGTATCGGCGACCAGCGCGCACGTGGCCGAGGACAACCCTTTCGGCATGGGGGCGGCGGTCATGAAGGTGCCGAAGAGCCGGTCCACGTCGTCCTGGCGGGCCTCGGGGCCGATGGCGGTCAGGCGCTTGCGGGTGTCGGCGTACTGCTGGAGGCGTTCCGTCAGCGCGGCGGCGGTGAACGGCTTGATGAGGTAGTTGACCGCGCCGCCGCGCATGGCCTCCCTGACGGTGGGCACGTCGCGGGCGGCACTGATCATGATGACGTCCACGTCGTGGAGCGCCTTGAGCACCTCCAGGCCGGACATGTCGGGCAGGTAGATGTCGAGCAGCACGAGGTCGGGCCGGAGCTCCGCGACCGCGGCCAGCGCGTCGGCCGCGCTGTGCGCGACGGAGACGACGCTGAACCCGGGCACGCGGCTCACGTAGCCGCTGTGGATGCGGGCGACCATGAAGTCGTCGTCGACCACCAGCACCTGGATCACGGGTGCCCCCTGACCGGGAGCAGGGCGGTGAAGACGGCGCCGCCCGAGTTCCGTACGCGTACCCAGCCGCCCCTGCGCAGGCACGCCTGCCTGGTCAGCGCCAGGCCCAGCCCGCGCGGCCCCGAGTGCGCGGCCTTGGTGGTGAACCCCTCCCTGAAGACCTCCTCCACCAGGTCGGGCGCGATGCCCGGGCCGGAGTCGCCGACCCGTACGTGCAGCCCGCCGTCGTCGGCCCGCACCGACACCTCGATCGTGCCCGCGGCCCCGTCGAGGGCGTCGATGGCGTTGGCGACCAGGTTGCCGACCACCAGGACCGCGTCCCTCGGGTCGCCGAGCAGGCCCGAGGGCACCGAGGAGTCCTCCGACAGCACGAGCGTGGCCCCGCGCTCGGCCGCCTCGGCGGACTTGGCCAGGAGCAGCGCGGCGAGGGTGGGGTCCTGGATGCGTTCGGGCAGGTCGGTGGCGTACGCGCCGCCGGTGGTGCGGGTGATGAAGGAGATGGCCGCGTCGTGCTCACCCAGCTCCAGCAGGCCGACGACGGTGTGCATGCGGTTGGCGAACTCGTGGGCCTGCGCCCGCAACGCCTCGGTGGCGCTGCTGCTGTCGTCGAGCTCGCGGGCCAGCCGGACCAGCTCCGTACGGTCGCGCAGGGTGACCACCCAGCCGCGGTGGCGCCCGCGTACCCAGACCTGGGTGCGGTTGAGCACCAGCACGCGATCGCCGTGCAGCACCACGCGGTCCTCGCCCGGGTCGGCGCCGCTGAGCACGTCGCGCATGCGCTCGGAGACCGGCATCTGGGTGAGGTCCTCGCCCACCTCGCCGAGCAGCTCGCGGGCGGCGTCGTTGACCAGGGTCACCCGGCCGGCCAGGTCGAGCGCGAGCACGCCCTCCTTGACGCCGTGCAGCACGCCCTCGCGCTGCTCCAGCAGCGCGGCGATCTCGCGCGGCTCCAGGCCGAACGTCTGCTTCCGCACCCGTGCGGTGATCAGCGCGGCCAGCGCGAGCCCCGCGAGGAGCACCGCCAGCGCGGTCCAGACGAGCGGCGGCAGGGCCCGGGAGACCTGGCTGATGACCGTGGTCTCCAGCACGCCGACGGAGACGAGGCCGATGACGGTGCCATATTCGTCGCGGATGGGCGTCTTGCCGCGGACCGTGGTGCCGATCGTGCCGGTCTCCGTGCCGACCCAGCTCCGGCCCGTACGCAGGACCGTGGTGCCGTCGGTGGACAGCTGCTTGCCGATCAGCGAGGCGTTGGGGTGGGCGTAGCGCTTCTGGTGGATGTTGGCGATCACGACGTAGTCGGCGCCGGTCTCCTGCTGGACGCTCATGGCCAGCGGCTGCAGCACCGTCTCGGGGTGCTCCAGCTCGAACGCCTCGCGGACCTGCGGCAGCCCGGCCACCGACTGGGCGATCGCCAGGGCCCGCTGCTGGTGCAGCGAGTCGAGCTGGTCGCGCGTGTGCTCGGCCCACACGCCTCCGGTGCCCCCCACGGCGAGCAGCACGATCACCATCTGGAGCACGAACAGCTGGGTCCCGAGGGAGGCGTCACGAACCCGTCTCACCCTGCACATGGAAACAAACGGAGGTCACGTCCAGGTCGCGACCAATACGACCACTACGACGGCAACCGCGCAAAGCCTCGACGCCGCGGGGAAGGAACTTCACCATGCCAGTTCCATAGACGTGAAATCCCCCTTGGAGTGATCATGCGCTTGCGCGTATTCGCCGCCCTCGCGGCACTCTCCCTCGGCGCGCTGACGGGTTGTGGCGAGTCGGGCACCTCCGCCAACGCCTCGTTGCGCATCATGGCCCCGGCCGCGCCCGGCGGCGGCTGGGACCAGACCTCCCGTACGGCCGAGCAGGCGTTCAAGGCGGCCGACCCGAAGCGCAAGGTCGAGGTGTTCAACGTACCCGGCGCCGGCGGCACGATCGGCCTGGCCCAGCTCGCCGGCGAGAAGGGCAACGGCAACCTGCTGATGACCATGGGCCTGGTCATGGTGGGCGCCATCGAGCAGAACAAGTCGAAGGTCACGCTGGCCGAGACCACGCCCATCGCCAAGCTGACCGAGGAGTACGAGATCGTCGTGGTCCCGGCCGCCTCCCCGTACAAGTCGCTGGCCGACCTGGTCGCGGCCTGGAAGGCCGACCCGGCGAAGGTGTCCATCTCGGGCGGCTCGGCGGGCGGCACCGACCACATCGTGGCCGGCCTGATGGCCAAGGCCGCGGGCGTGGACCCCAAGCAGGTCAACTACATCGCCCACTCCGGCGGCGGCGAGGCGCTGAACGAGCTGCTCGGCAACAAGGTCAGCGCCGGCATCTCGGGCGTGGGCGAGTTCGCGGAGCACGTGAAGTCCGGCAAGCTGCGCGCCCTGGGCGTGAGCTCCGGCGAGCGGCTGCCCGACCTGGACGCGCCCACGCTGAAGGAGGCCGGACTGGCCGTCGAGCTGGCCAACTGGCGCGGCTTCGTCGCCCCCGGCGGGATCTCCGACGCCGACAAGAAGGCCCTGACCGACCTGGTCACCAAGATGCACGACTCGCAGCCGTGGAAGGACGCGGTGGCCAAGAACGGCTGGATCGACTCCTTCCAGACCGGGCAGCAGTTCGCCGACTACCTCAACTCCGAGCAGACCCGGGTCAAGGGGATCATCGCCGAGATGGGGCTCGTCTCCTGATGACTCGGTGGTGGCGGCCCGAGCTCGGGCTGGCGGTCGTCGTGCTGGTGCTGGGCGTGCTCGTCGTGGTCGGGACGCTCGACGTCTCCGCGGCGGCCTCCCGGCTCGGCATCGGGCCGCGGTTCTTCCCCATGCTGGTGGGCGGCGCCATGGTGCTCATCGGCCTGTTCTACGTCGCCGACGTCGTACGCGGCGGGCACGGCGACCCCGAGGAGAGCGAGGACGTGGACGCCGCCGCGCCCACGGACTGGCGCAGCGTCGGCCTGGTCAGCGGCATCTTCCTGGCGTTCGCGGCCCTGCTGAACGTGCTCGGCTGGATCATCGGCGCGAGCCTGCTGTTCTTCGGCCTGTCCGTGGCCCTGGGCGCCGAGCACAAGCTGCGCGCGGCGGGGATCGCGGTGGTCATGGGGGTGGCGACGTACCTGCTGTTCGTCAAGGGCCTCGGCGTGACGCTGCCGGGCGGGCCGCTGGAGGGGGTGATCTGAGGTGACGTCGTTCCAGCTCCTGCTCGACGGGTTCGCCGCCGCGCTCACCCCGGTCAACCTCCTGTACGCGCTCATCGGCGTCACGCTCGGCACCCTCGTCGGCGTGCTGCCCGGCATCGGTCCCGCGATGACCGTGGCGCTGCTGCTGCCGATCACGTTCACGGTGCCGTCGACCAGCGCGTTCATCATGTTCGCCGGGATCTACTACGGCGGCATGTACGGCGGCTCCACCACCTCCATCCTGCTCAACACGCCCGGCGAGTCGGCGTCGATGATCACGGCGCTGGAGGGCAACAAGATGGCCAGGCGTGGCCGGGCCGCCCAGGCGCTGGCCACGGCGGCCATCGGCTCGTTCGTGGCCGGCACCATCGCCACGGCGCTGCTGGTCGTGGCGGCGCCGGCGGTGGTCAGCTTCGCGATCTCGTTCGGCCCGGAGGACTACTTCGCCCTGGCCGTCCTGGCGTTCACGGCCGTGTCCTCGGTGCTGTCCCGCTCGATCGTGCGCGGCCTGGCCTCGCTCGGCCTCGGCCTGGCGATCGGGCTGGTCGGCATCGACCAGCAGACCGGCCAGGCCCGCCTGACGCTCGGGATCCCGCAGTTGCTCGACGGCATCGACGTGGTGATCGTGGCGGTCGGCCTGTTCGCCCTCGGCGAGGCCCTGTACGTGGCCTCCCGGCTGCGCCACGTACCGCCCGAGGTGATCCCGGTGGGGCGGGCGTGGATGGGCCGGGCCGACTGGGGGCGCTCCTGGCTCCCGTGGCTGCGCGGGACCGCGCTCGGCTTCCCGTTCGGCGCGCTGCCGGGCGGCGGGGCGGAGATCCCCACGTTCCTGTCGTACGCGGCCGAGAAGCGCCTGGCGCGCGGCGTGGCCCGCGAGGAGTACGGCAAGGGCGCCATCGAGGGCGTCGCCGGCCCGGAGGCCGCCAACAACGCCTCGGCGGCCGGCACCCTGGTCCCGCTGCTCACGCTGGGCCTGCCCACGTCCGCCACGGCCGCGATCCTGCTGGCCGCCTTCCAGCAGTACGGCCTGCAGCCCGGCCCCCAGCTCTTCGACCACAACCCGGCGCTGGTCTGGGGCATGATCGCCTCGCTGTTCATCGGCAACGCGATGCTGCTGGTGCTGAACCTGCCCCTGGCCCCGCTCTGGGCCCGGATCCTGCACATCCCCCGCCCGTACCTCTACGCCGGGATCGTCCTGTTCGCCGCCCTCGGCGTCTACGCGCTGAACGGCACCGTGGTGGACCTCTTCGTCCTGTACGTGCTGGGCCTGCTCGGCTACGCCATGCGGCGCTTCGGCCTGCCCGTCGCCCCCGCGGTGATCGGCATGATCCTGGGCCCGATGGCCGAGATCCAGCTCCGCCGGGCGCTGGCCATCGGCGCGGGCGACGTCAGCGTGCTCGTCCGCAGCCCGATCGCGGCCGTGCTGCTGGTGCTGGCGGCCCTGGCACTGCTCACGCCCCTGTTCAGGAAGCTCCTGGCCCGCCGGGGACTCGCACCGTCACGTGAGGAGTAACCGCGGCTCCGGCCGGGAACCCCGATAAGCGGTTCTTGGCTGACCGGCCCCGCCGATTTGTCCGAATCGACGGGGCCCACCGGACGGCCTGCCTACTCGGAGACGCCCAGCTTCTCCAGGATGAGCTGCCGGGCGCGGCCCGCGTCGGCCTTGCCCTTGCTGGCCCGCATGACCCCGCCCACCAGCGCACCGGCGGCGGCGATCTTCCCGGACCGCACCTTCTCGGCCGCGTCGGCGTTGTCGGCCAGCACCTGGTCGATGATCGCCGACAGCTCGCCCTCGTCGTTGACGATCTGCAGCCCGCGCCGCTCGACCACCTCGTCGGGGGTGCCCTCACCGGCCAGCACGCCTTCGAGCACCTCGCGCGCCAGCTTGTCGTTGAGCGCGCCCGAGGCCACCAGCTCGGTCACCCTGGCGATCTGCTCGGGGGTGATGGGCAGGTCGGCCAGCGGCGTGCCGGTCTCGTTGGCCCGCCGGGCCAGCTCGCCCATCCACCACTTGCGCGCGTCGGCCGCCGGGGCGCCGGCCGCGACCGTGGCCTCGACCAGGTCGATCGCGTCGGCGTTGTGCATGGCCTGCATGTCGAGGTCGGACAGCCCCCACTCGGCCTGCAGCCGCTTGCGCTTGACCGACGGCAGCTCGGGCAGGGCCGCCTTCAGCTCGGCCACCCACGCCGTGTCGGGCGCGATCGGCACCAGGTCGGGCTCGGGGAAGTAGCGGTAGTCCTGCGCCTCTTCCTTGGACCGGCCGGACGTGGTGGTGCCGGTGTCCTCGTGGAAGTGGCGGGTCTCCTGGACGATCTTCCCGCCCGCGGCGAGGAGCCCCGCCTGCCGCTCGATCTCGCTCCGCACGGCGCGCTCGACGCTGCGCAGGGAGTTGACGTTCTTCGTCTCCGTACGGGTGCCCCACTCGGACGAGCCGCGCGGCATCAGCGAGACGTTGACGTCACACCGCAGCGAGCCCTCCTCCATCCGCACGTCGGAGACGCCGAGCGAGCGCATGATCTCCCGCAGCTCGGTGACGTAGGCCTTGGCCACCTCCGGCGCGAGCCGGTCGGTGCCCGGGATGGGCTTGGTCACGATCTCGACCAGCGGGATGCCGGCCCGGTTGTAGTCGACGATCGAGTAGTCGGCACCGTGGATGCGCCCGGTCGCGCCGCCCACGTGCGTGGACTTGCCGGTGTCCTCCTCCAGGTGCACCCGCTCGATCTCGATCCGCACGGTCTCGCCGCCGACCTCGACGTCGACGTAGCCGTCGAAGCAGAGCGGCTCGTCGTACTGCGAGATCTGGTAGTTCTTCGGCATGTCCGGATAGAAGTAGTTCTTCCGGGCGAAGCGGCACCACTCGGCGATCGAGCAGTTCAGCGCCAGGCCGATGCGGATCGTCGACTCGATGGCCGCGGCGTTGGCCACCGGCAGCGCCCCGGGGAACGCCAGGCAGGTCGGGCAGACCTGAGTGTTGGGCGGGGCGCCGAAGGTCGTCTTGCAGCCGCAGAACATCTTCGACTTGGTGCCCAGCTCGACATGCGTCTCCAGGCCGAGCACCGGCTCGAACCGGTCGAGCGCTTCGTCGTACGGCATGAGCGTACCGGCAGTCATGGTGAGGTCCTCAGTTCAGATCGTTGCGTTTGCGTGAGCACGCCGCAGTCCCCTCCTACCCCTGCAGCTCCGGCGCCTTGGCCAGCAGCCCGCCGCCCCAGCGGCTCTCCAGGGCCTGCTCCACGGCCGCGCCGACGCGGTAGCAGCGGTCGTCGGCCAGGACCGGGGCCATGATCTGCAGGCCCACCGGCAGGCCGTCCTCGTCGGCCAGGCCGCACGGAACGGACATGGCCGCGTTGCCCGCCAGGTTGGACGGGATCGTGCACAGGTCGGCGAGGTACATCGCGATCGGGTCGTCCGTGCGCTCGCCGAGCGAGAACGCCGTGGTCGGTGTGGTCGGCGACACCAGCACGTCCACCTGCTGGTAGGCGGCCTCGAACTCGCGGGAGATGACCGTGCGGACCTTCTGTGCCTGGCCGTAGTAGGCGTCGTAGTAGCCGCTCGACAGCGCGTACGTGCCCAGCATGATGCGCCGCTTGACCTCGGGACCGAACCCGGCGGCCCGGGTCAGCGCCATGACCTCCTCGGCGCTGCGGGTGCCGTCGTCGCCCACGCGCAGGCCGTAGCGCATGGCGTCGAAGCGCGCCAGGTTGGAGGAGCACTCCGAGGGGGCGATCAGGTAGTAGGCGGGCAGCGCGGTCAGGAACGACGGGCAGGAGACCTCGACGACCTTGGCCCCGAGCGACTCCAGGAGTTGGACGGCCTCGTGGTAGCGGGCCAGCACGCCGGCCTGGTAGCCCTCGCCGGCGAACTCCTTGACGACGCCGATCCGCATGCCGGCGATGTCGGCGTTCTTGGCCGCCTCGACCACCGAGGGCACGGGCGCGTCGACCGAGGTGGAGTCCATCGGGTCGTAGCCGGAGAACGCCTCGTGCAGCAGCGCCGCGTCGAGCACGTTGCGCGCGAACGGGCCCGGCGTGTCGAGCGAGCTCGCGAACGCGATCAGCCCGTAGCGGGACGAACCACCATAGGTCGGCTTCATCCCCACGATCCCGGTCACCGAGGCGGGCTGCCGGATGGAGCCGCCCGTGTCGGTGCCCGTGGACAGCGGCGCCTCGTAGGCGGCCACGGCGGCGCTCGAACCGCCCGACGAGCCTCCGGGCACCTTCGTCAGGTCCCAGGGGTTGTGGGTCGTGTGGTAGGCGGAGTTTTCCGTGGAGGAGCCCATGGCGAACTCGTCGAGGTTCGTCTTGCCCAGGATGACCAGCCCGGCCTCGCGCAGGCGCGCGGTGACGGTCGCGTCGTAAGGGGGCCGCCAGCCCTCGAGGATCTTGGAGGCGGCGGTCGTGGGCATGTCGCGCGTGGCGAAGATGTCCTTGTGCGCGATCGGCACCCCGGCCAGCGGGCCGAGCCGATCACCGGCCCTGAGCCTGGCGTCCACGGCGCGTGCCTGCTCCAGCGTCGTCTCGCGATCGACGTGCAGGAAGGCCTTGACCTTGGGCTCGACCTCGGCCATGCGGTCGAGATGCGCCTCGGCCACCTCGACGGCCGACACCTCGCCATCGGCGATCATCGAACCCAGCTCGGCAGCGGTCTTGCGGATCAAACTCATGCCTCCTCCCCGAGGATGCGCGGCACCCGGAATCGGTCGTCCTCGACGGCGGGGGCGCCGGAGAGCGCCTGGTCAGGCGTCAGGGACTGTCGCACCTCGTCGGCACGGAAGACATTGGTCAGCGGAAGCGCGTGCGACGAAGGCGGCACGTCCTCGGCGGCGACCTCGGCCACCTTCGCGACCGCCTCGATGATGGCATCGAGTTGGGTGGCGTAGTGATCGAGCTCGTCGCCGGTCAGCGCCAGCCTGGACAACCGGGCCAGGTGTGCGACCTCGTCGCGGGTTATGGCGGACATGAGTCGTTGAACCCGTTTCGTGGATGGAGTCTTTGGACACTGCCATCCTAGGGGCCTTGACCGAGCAGCCCCGAACCATTAAGCCCCTGGGGCCACCTCACCCGTAGAGCTCGTCCAGCCCCACCGCCCGCACGTCCCGCTCCCCGGACAGTGAGGCGTCGAACCCCACGCCGCTGTAGCAGGTCAGCACGGTGTCGCGCACGTCGTACCCCTTGGCGTCGAGCAGGTCCCTGGCCCTCCTGAGCCGCGCCACATGCCCGGAACCCATGGCCTTGCCCCACTTCACCTCTCCCAGGGAGAGAACCCGCCGTTGCTCGCCGGGCATGGCAGGCGCGAAGACGACGACGTCTACCTGAATCTGCTCCCGCCGTACGGGATCCGTGACGGTCCCGGATCCCACTTCACCGGGAAGCCCGCCGAAGAAGTCGGGCTCCATCATCACGAACTGCCGGCACATCTCCTCGAAGTGCGGGCCAAGCACTTGATCGCTGAATCTGGCGCGGGAGTCCTCCCAGACGTTGGCCGCCCGGCCGACCTCCAGCAGCGACCAGCGTGGCCGCATCACCACGTGGTAGAAGTTGATCAACGGCTCGCAGACGTGGTAGACCGAGCCCGACGGCCGGAACACGTCCGGCTCCCGCCGGAGCAGGCAGCTGTCTTCGAGCACGTTGAGATGATGGCCGATGTCGGCCGCCTTACGCCCGACGTAGGCAGCGATCGCGCCTCGCGTGCCGTTGCCGGTCGCCACCGCCGCGAGGACCGAGTGGTACAGCGCGGAATCGCGCACGTCGGCCTCCTCCTCGAGGAGATAGCGCGCCTCCCTGAAGAGGGAACTGCTCGGCTCGAGCACGGTTCGCCGAACCCAGTCGTCGAAGTCCTCCGGCCCCTTGGGCGTGTCACCGTGCACGAACCGGCGGTAGGCGGGCGACCCTCCGACCACCGCATGAGTCCGCACGGCCAGTTTCCGGTCCGTCACGCGCCAATAGTCCGCGGCTGTGCGGTAATCGAAGGGGCGGATGACGAGTTCCAACGACGCCCGGCCACGCAGTGGCGCGTTCCCCGCGAGCAAGCGCCCCATCACGGACATCGCCGACCCGCAGAGAATCAGGGACACCGGGGCATCCCTGGAAACCGCCCGATCGATCTCCCTTTGCACGATGGAAGGCAGAGCGGGCGCCGCCTTGCTCAAGTACGGAAACTCGTCGATCACCATGAGCTGGCGCCGCTCGGCGCTGATCGCGAAGAGACGCCGGATCGCTTCATCCCAGTCGGCGAACCGGTATGAATGAGGTTCCCCTGCGTACGCGGCGAGCGTCGCCGAGAACATGCTCAGCGATTCCGCCACAGTCGCTTCCGTCGCTCCGAAGTAGAAGCCCCCCAACTCCTCGGCGAGGCTCTCCACCAGAAGGGTCTTCCCCTGGCGACGTCGCCCGCTGACGACACCCATCTGCGGAGTGCGCCCGACGCGGTCGGCGAACCTGGCCAAGGCCCGCCACTCGGAGTCCCTGCCGAAGATGTGATCAGGCTTCGCGATCAAGTCGCCCCCAAGATATCGAAGTGTACTTCGACGAAGTGTACTTCGACGAAGTACGTTTCGATGCTTCTCAGGCCGAGCTGCTGACCTCGGGCTGGTAGCCGTACTCGACCGCCGTCCCCGCCCGGTCGCGCAGCCACACCGCCGCCTCGGCGGCCGGCATCGGCCGGCCGAACAGCCAGCCCTGGCCCACCTCGCAGCCCATCTCCACCAGCCGCATCGCCACGTCGTCCGACTCCACGCCCTCCGCGACCGATCTCAGCCCGAGCGAGCGGACCAGGTCCACGATCGAGCGGACGATCCGGTAGTCGTCCTCGGACTCGGCGATCCGGCGGACGAACGAGGCGTCGATCTTGACCTCGGACACCGCCAGCCGCTGGAGCCGGATCAGCGAGGAGTAGCCGGTGCCGAAGTCGTCGAGCGCCAGGGGGACACCGAGCGTGGCCAGGGCCTTGATGGTCTCCTGGGTGTAGGCCTGGTCGCCGGTCAGGATGCGCTCGGTGACCTCCAGCTGGATGGCCGCGGGCGGCAGGCCGTACCGGGCCAGTCCCACCTCCAGTTGCTCCGGCAGGGCGGAGGCGAGCAGGTCGCGGGCGGAGATGTTGACCGAGATCTGCACCCGCAGCCCGGTGTGCCACCAGGCGGCCGCCTGCTCCAGGGCCTCCTCGACCACGTACGCCGTGAGCTGCCGCATCAGGTACGACTGCTCGGCCAGCGGCACGAACTCCGACGGCGGGATCGGCCCGTGCACCGGATGCCGCCAGCGCAGCAGGGCCTCGACCCCCTGCACGTCGCCGGTGCCCAGGGCGACCTTCGGCTGGTAGTGCAGGCGCAGCTCGCGGTTGTCGATGGCGCGACGCAGGTCGCCGAGCAGGGTGAGGCGTTCGGGGGAGTTGCGATCCTTGTCCGGCTGGTAGAGCTCGACGCCCGTACGGCCCTCCTTGGCCAGGTACATGGCCACGTCGGCGCGCTGCAGCAGGAGCTCGAAGTCGGGGGCGTGGTCCGGATAGAGCGCTATCCCGACGGAGGCGTCGAGGTCGAAGGTCATGCCCTCCAGCCGTACCGGCTCGGTCAGCGCCGCCCGCAGCCGGGCCGCCACCTCCCTGGCCGCGTGGGCGTCCCTGATGGACGGCAGGAGCACCGCGAACTCGTCACCGCCGAGCCGGGCCACGACGTCGCCGGGCCGTACGGAGTGGGTGAGCCGGTGCGCCACCATCTGCAGCAGCCGGTCGCCCACCGGATGGCCCATCGTGTCGTTGACCTCCTTGAACCGGTCGAGGTCGAGCAGGAACAGGCCGACCCGCTCGTCCTGGCGCACCTCGGCCAGCGCCTCCTCGGTGCTGACGATGAGCATCTTGCGGTTGGGCAGGCCGGTCAGCTCGTCGTGCAGGGCCTGGTGGTCGCGGCGCATGGAGAGCGTGGCGGTGAAGTAGACGGCGGCCAGGGGGGCGACGAAGAGGGGCACGAGCCCGGGAGAGTGGTTCATGACCACGACGACCAGGGGGGCCAGGCCCAGCAGCCCGGTGTAGACGAGCCCCTGCGGGCCCACGGTGGCCTTCAGCACGCGCATGATCGAGCGCCGCTCGTGCAGCGCGACCGCGCCGGAGACGAGGGTGGCCCTGGTGGCGAAATAGGCGACCCCGGCCAGCGCGATCGCCAGCAGGTCGGCCCCGCTCGGCACCCAGGGGGCGGCCGGGCTCGGAACGATCCCGAACGTCCCCAGCACCACGGCCGCCGCGGTCAGCGCCAGGGTGGACTGTGCGATGTTGAACATGACCCGGTGCCACGCCTTGCGCGTCACCACGCCGTTCATGGCCACGGCGACGGCCTGCATCAGCACCGCCACCGGCAGCCCGAAGTGCAGCAGCACGGCGAAGGTGAACATGGTGGACGGATATGTGCCGCCCACGGTCGTCGCGGACGACACCATCACGGGCCGCAGCTCACCCAGGACCACCAGCACCCCGAGCACCCAGAACAACGGCATGCGGGCGAGCTCGACGAGACCGGCCGGGTCCAGCCTGAGCATGGCCACCACCAGGGCGGTGAAGCCGATCACGGTGATGCCCGCGAGGAACGCCCACAGTGGCGTGCCGACGCGTGGTCCAGTGTCGCGGGTGTCGGTTGGGTCAGTCATCGGTAACAGAACCCCCATTAGGTCACTATGGGAGGGTACGACCTTCACCCCACTTCGCGAAACCAAGCGCGTACGTTCCGTCACTTCTCCTTTCCGACATATACCCAAAAAGCACCCTCAGTAGCAAACCATGCACGCTAAGATCCGAGCGATCCGCGACACGACCCATGACGGGGCACATGACGGGGCACACGACGGGGCACACGACAACGGGGCCCGCTCGTCCACACGAGCGAGCCCCGGCAGAACGGGGATCAGGCCTCCGGAGTTACCACCGCCCCGGCCGCGGCCTCCGGCCCCTCCTTCAGCAGCACCTCGAACCCGGCCCCGTCGAGGATGGGCACGCCGAGACTCACCGCCTTGTCGTATTTCGACCCCGCGTTCTCCCCCGCCACCAGGAACGAGGTCTTCTTCGACACCGACCCCGACACCTTGCCGCCCCGGCTGGTGAGCGCGTCGGAGGCCGAGTCACGCGTGTAGCCCTCCAGCGTGCCGGTCACCACGAACGTCAGCCCTTCGAGGGTCTGCGGCCCCTTCTCGGGAGCCGGCTCGTCCTCCATCCGGACCCCGGCGGCCCGCCAGCGCTCGACGATCTCCCGGTGCCAGTCGACCTCGAACCACTCCTTGACCGTGGCCGCCACCCTGGGCCCGATGCCCTCGACCGCGGCCAGCTCCTCCTCGGAGGCGTTCATGATGGCGTCGATCGACCTCATGGCGTCGGCCAGGGCGCGGGCCGTGGGCGGGCCGATGTGCCGGATCGACAGGGCCACCAGCACCTGCGCGAGCGAGGACTGCTTGGCCCGCTCCAGCTCCTCCATCAGCCGCAGCGCGTTCTGGCTGGGCTCGCCGTTGATGTTGGAGAAGAAGGTGACGACCTTCTCCTCCCCCGTCTTCGGGTCGATCTTGGGCAGGCCGGTGTCCTGGTCACGGACCACCGACTTGATCGGGATGAGCTGCTCCAGCGTCAGGTCGAACAGGTCGGCCTCGGTGCGCACCACCGGCTCCTGCGGCGGCAGCGGCTGGCTGAGCGCGGTGGCCGCGACGTAGCCGAGCCCGTCGATGTCGAGCGCGCGCCGGCCGGCGGCGAAGAAGATGCGCTCGCGGATCTGGGCCGGGCAACTGCGCGCGTTGGGGCAGCGCAGGTCGGCGTCGCCCTCCTTCTCGTACGCCAGCTCCGTGCCGCACTCCGGGCAGTGCGTCGGCATGACGAACTCCCGCTCGGACCCGTCACGCAGCGCCGTGACCGGCCCGACGATCTCGGGGATGACGTCGCCCGCCTTGCGCAGCACCACGGTGTCGCCGATGAGCACGCCCTTCTTGACCACGATCGCCGCGTTGTGCAGCGTGGCCCGCACGACGGTCGAGCCCGCCACGACGACCGGCTCCATCACCGCGAACGGCGTGACCCGCCCGGTGCGCCCGACCCCCACCTGGATGTCGAGCAGCTTGGTGTTGACCTCTTCCGGCGGGTATTTGTACGCGATGGCCCACCGCGGCGCCCGCGAGGTCGAGCCCAGCTCCCGTTGCAGCCGGAAGTCGTCGACCTTGACCACGACGCCGTCGATCTCGTAGGGCGGGTCGTGCCGGTGCACGTGGTAGTGCTCGATGAACTCGTTGATCTGGTCGAGCCCCGGCAGCACCTGGTAGAGGTCGCTCACCGGCAGGCCGAACTCCCGCAGCCGGTCGTAGACGTGCGACTGTGCCCGCGGCTCCGCCGCGCCCTCCCAGAGGCCGATGCCGTGCACCAGCATCCGCAGCGGCCGCTGGGCCGTGATGCGCGGGTCCTTCTGCCGCAGCGTGCCGGCCGCGGAGTTGCGCGGGTTGGCGAACGGCGTCTTGCCCTGCTCGATCAGCTGCTCGTTGAGCTTCTTGAAGTCCTCGACCGGGATGTAGACCTCGCCGCGCACCTCGACCAGGCACGGGATGTCGTCGCCCTTGAGGCGGTGCGGGATGCCCTTGATCGTGCGTACGTTGGCCGTCACGTCGTCGCCCGTGCGCCCGTCGCCGCGCGTCGCGCCCCGCTCTAGCTTGCCGTCGCGGTAGACCAGCGCGATCGCCAGCCCGTCGATCTTCAGCTCGCACAGGTAGGGGCCGGGGTCGCGCTCGGCCAGCCGCTCGGCCCGCGCCTGCCAGGCCGACATGTCCTCGGCGTCGAAGGCGTTGTCGAGGCTCTCCATCCGGTTGAGGTGCTGAACCTTGGCGAAATCGCCCGAGACCGGCGCGCCCACCTTCTGCGTGGGCGAGTCGGGCGTCTGGAGCGTCGGATGCGCCGCCTCCAGCGTGAGCAGCTCCTTGAACCACTCGTCGAACTGGGCGTCACTCACCGTGGGCTGGTCGAGCACGTAGTAGCGCCAGCGTGCGTCCTCGACCAGCTCGCTCAGCTCCGCATGCCGCTTGAGCGCGGTCACCGGCACGCCTCCGACCTCGGTGTCAGCCTCACTCACGCCGACCCTCCTTCCATCCGACAACCTGAGCAAACGCTACCGCCGGGCACCGACGGTGACACGTTCAGTCGCCCCGCATCCCGTTCGCCGGATCGTCCCTGAGCACCTGGGCCGCCTTCCTGCAGGCCGCCAGCGCCGCCCGGGCGTACGCGGGAGAGGCCCCCGCCAGCCCGCACGCCGGGGTCAGCACGACCTGAGCCGCCAGCCGGTCCGGCTCGAACCCCAGCCGCCGCCACAGCTCCACCGCCGGCTTGGCCACCACCGCCGGCCCGGCCAGCCGTACGTCCCTGCCCGGCACGACGCCCAGGAACAGCGCCATCCCCGCCTCGAACAGCTCCCCGAGCGCGTCGTCGTCCCTGCGCCGCAGCAGCGCGGCGTCCACGGAGACCCCGCGAACCCCGGCCCGGCGCAGCACGGCGAACGGCACGGCGGGGGCGCAGCAATGCACCACGGGCTCGTCGAACAGTCGCAGCGACTCCTCCACCCGCCACTCCTCGACCGCCGCCAGCCGCCCGAACCCCGACGCGGTCGGCACGTTGCCCGCCAGCACGCCCGGCAGCCCGGGCTCGTCGAGCTGCAGCACGATCTCCGTCACCCCAGGCACCCGCCGCCGCACCTCGGCGCAGTGATCCGCGACCCCCTGCGCCAGCGAGGCGGTCAGGTCGCGTACGGCCCCGGCGTCGGAGAGCATCTTGTCCCCGTACTTGAGCTCGATCGACCCCGCCAGCGTCCACGGCCCGCAGACCTGCAGCTTCAGCGGCCCCGAGTAGTCGTGCCCGATCTCCTCCAGCCCGTCGAGGTCGCGCCGCAGGTGGTCGACGGCCCGCTGGTGGTCGCGCCCCGGCCGGTCGCTCAGCCGCCACCCGGAGGGCTGCACCTCGACATGCAGGTCGACCAGCAGCCCCGCCGTGCGCCCGACCATGTCGGCCCCGACGCCCCTGGCGGGCAGCTCTGGCAGGTACGGCAGGCCGGGCACCTCGCCGAACACGATCCTGATCGCCTCAAGATGATCCTCACCCGGATGCGAACCAACCCCGGTGGCTTCCCACGTAGACATGGGCACCAGCGTAGGCTCTGCCGAATGAAGCTCACGAAACTCGACCACGCCTGCGTCCGGTTGGAGAAGAACGGCAAGGTCCTGGTCATCGACCCCGGCACCTTCAGCAAGGGTCCGGTGCTCGACGGCGCCGACGCGGTGCTCATCACCCACCAGCACTTCGACCACGTGGACGTCGAGAAGCTGAAGGCCGCCTCGCCCGACCTGGAGATCTGGACCTGCGAGGGCGTCGCTGCGGAGCTGACCGAGGTGACGGGCAGGGTCCAGGTGGTACGGCACGGCGACGGGTTCGAGACGGCCGGTTTCGGGGTGAAGGTGTTCGGCGAGTGGCATGCCAAGAACCACCCTGACATGCGCATCGTCCAGAACGTCGGTTTCCTGGTCGACGACGAGCTCTTCTACCCGGGTGACGCGCTGACCGTGCCGGACGTGGAGGTCTCCACGCTGCTGGTGCCGACCGGCGCGCCGTGGCTGAAGCTGATGGAGATGGTGGAATATCTCCGTACGATCCGCCCGGCGCGCGCATATTCCACCCACGACGCCCTCTACAGCGAGATCGGCCTGACCCTGGTCGACAACTGGCTGCGGATGGAGGCGGAGAAGCAGGGCGCCGACATCCGCCGCCTCGCGGTCGGCGAGTCGACCACCCTCAGCTAGTCGGCCACCCTCAGCTGGTCAATCAGCTTCAGCCGGCGGACACGATGGTCGCCGATCCGATGACCGTCGAGCCGGAGTAGAGCACCGCGGCCTGGCCGGCGGCGACGCCCGTGGCCGCCCGGCCCAGGTCGATCCGCAGCCCGCCCGCGATCTCCTCGAACGTGCACGGATAGACCTCGCCGTGGGCCCGCAGCTGCACGGTCACGTCGTCGGAGGCGGCCGGCCCGTTCCGGACCGGCCCGTTCGAGACGGGCCCGTTCGAGACGGGCCCGTTCGAGACGGGCCCGTTCCAGACCGGGCTGCCGCAGACGATCGAGGTGACCTGCAGCGCCGCACGCGGGCCGACCGTGACGGTGTTGGACACCGGCTCGATGGACAGCACGTAGCGCGGCCGGCCGTCCGCGGCCGGCCGGTCGATGTGCAGGCCCTTGCGCTGCCCGATCGTGAACCCGTGAGCGCCCTGGTGGCTGCCCACGACCGCGCCGCTCTCGTCGACGATCGGCCCCTCGGCCGAGCCGAGCCGCTCGGCCAGGAAGCCGCGCGTGTCGCCGTCGGCGATGAAGCAGATGTCGTGGCTGTCGGGCTTGTCGGCGACGGTCAGGCCGCGCCTGGCGGCCTCCTCGCGCACCTCGGCCTTGGTCGAGTCGCCCAGCGGGAAGATCGCGTGGCCGAGCTGCTCGCGGGTCAGCACGCCGAGCACGTAGGACTGGTCCTTGCCCGCGTCGACGCTCCTGGACAGCACCCCGTCGACCAGCTTGGCGTGGTGGCCGGTGGCGACCGCGTCGAAGCCCAGGGCCAGCGCCCGGTCGAGCACCGCCGCGAACTTGATCTTCTCGTTGCAGCGCAGGCACGGGTTTGGGGTGCGACCGGCCGCGTATTCGGCCACGAAGTCCTCGATCACGTCGCGCTGGAAACGCTCGGCCATGTCCCAGATGTAGAACGGGATGCCGATCACGTCGGCGGCGCGGCGAGCGTCGCGCGAGTCCTCGATCGTGCAGCAACCCCTGGCTCCCGTGCGATGGGATTGGGGGTTGGCGGACAGGGCGAGATGGACACCAGTGACGTCGTGACCGGCCTCGGCTATCCGAGCGGCGGCCACGGCGGAGTCGACGCCGCCCGACATGGCGGCAAGCACACGCAGTCCCATGACCTGTCCAGCGTACTGTCCGGACAGGAGTGCACGACCATGGCCCGGGTCTGCGAGGATTCGGGCATGCGACTGTTCGGGCGCAAGGACGCAGACGAAGGGGCCGAAGGGCCTGACGAGGCCATCGCCGGTTTCTGGGCGTGGTGGCAGGAGACCAGGCCGCAACTCGACTCGATGGTGGCCGCGGGCGAGCCCGAGGGGCTGGAGGAGCGGCTCTCCCCCGCGGTCGCCGCGATCGACCCCGGCCTGGCCTACGAGGTGGCCCCCGGCAAGGAGGCCGCGCACGCCCTGGTGGTGACCGCCGCGGGCGACGCCGAGCTGCGCTCGCTCGCGCACCGCTGGGCCAAGGCCGCGCCCCCGGCCGACCTGCTGTGGGAGTTCCACCCGTCCCGTCAGGCCAACCCGATGGCGATGGAGCTCACCCTCGACGTGGCCGGCTTCGAGTTCGCGCTCGACAAGTTGCAGCTCGGCCTGCGCGTGCCGCGCAACCAGCCCCGGGTCGACGTGGCCGCCTACCATCCGATCTTCAGCGAGCTCGACGAGGAGTCCAGGCTGGAGGCCACGCTGCTGGCCCTCGACTGGCTGCTGGGCGAGGACGACGTGGCCAGGTGGGTGGGCGAGATCACGGCGGTCACCTTCGAGCCGATCGACTCCGTGGCGGCGGTGCACCTGCCGGCCGTGGTCGCCGACGTGGCCTCGGGCTACACCGAGGAGGAGTGGCTGCTGCTGGAGGGTCAGACCGCCGGCGGCGCGCCGCTGGTCGCCACGGCCCGCCATCCGCTGCGGCCGGTCGACCATCCGCTGTTCGACCAGCACATCCAGGTCACGCTCCCCTACGCGCACCGCGACGAGAACGGCCTGCCGGTCGGCGACTCGCTGGCCGCGCTGCGCGACTTCGAGGAGCGCCTGGCCGCCCGCCTGCTCAAGCTGCGCGACGACGCCGTGCTGGCGGCGCACCTGAGCTCGCAGGGGCATCGCGTCATCCACGTGTACGCCGACCCGACCGGCGACGCCGCGATCCACGCCAAGGAGCTGATCGTGGGCTGGGAGGAGGGCGAGCCGAGGGTCGACGTCTCCGCCGACCCCGCCTGGACCGCCGTCGCCCCCTTCCTCACCTGAGCCCGGCCTTCCGACCCGAGCCCGGCCTCCTGGCCTGAGCCCCGCCTCCTGAAGCCCGGCCTTCTGTGACGTGAGCCCAGCTTCTGTGACCTGAGCCGGGCCTTCTGCGGTCTGGGCTCAGCCTCCTGGCGGCCTGGGGTCAGCCGAGGCCGGCGCGGCGGGCGCGCTCGACGGCGGCCGGGAGCACCTCGATCAGGCGGTCCACGTCGTCGCGCGTCGAGGTGTGGCCCAGCGTGAACCGCAGCGACCCGCGCGCCGCCGCCGCGTCCGCGCCCATGGCCAGCAGCACGTGGGACGGCTGCGCCACGCCCGCCGAGCAGGCCGAGCCGGTCGAGCACTCCACGCCCTTGGCGTCGAGCAGCATGAGCAGCGCGTCGCCCTCGCAGCCGGGGAAGGAGAAGTGGGCGTTGCCGGGCAGCCGGTTGCCGGGGTCGCCGTTGAGCACCACGTCGGGCACGGCCTCGCGTACGCGGTGGATGAGCTCGTCGCGCAGCGACGCCAGGTGGCGGCCGAGGGCCTCCTGCTCGCGTACGGCGGTGCTGACGGCGGCGGCGAGCCCCGCGATGGCGGGCGCGTCGAGCGTGCCCGAGCGCACGTCGCGCTCCTGGCCCCCGCCGTGTTGCACGGAGACCGGCGTGAGCCCCCTGGTCAGCAGCAGCGCGCCGACCCCCATCGGGCCGCCGACCTTGTGGCCGGTCAGCGTGAGCGCGTCGGCCCCCGAGCCGCTGAACGAGACCGGCAGCTGCCCGATCGCCTGCACCGCGTCGGTGTGGAACGGGATGCCGTGGTCGTGCGCGATGGCGGCCAGCACGTGGATGGGCTGGATGGTGCCGACCTCGTTGTTGGCCCACATGATGCTGATCATGGCCACGTCGCCGGGGTCGCGCTCGATGGCGGCGCGCAGCGTCTCGGGGTGCACGCGACCGTGCTCGTCCACCTCCAGCAGCTCCACCTCGGCGCCCTGGCTGTCGGCCAGCCACTGGGCCGGGTCGAGCGCGGCGTGGTGCTCCACGGAGCTGATCAGCACGCGCCTGCGGGGGCGGCGCGCCCAGTAGAGGCCCTTGATCGCCAGGTTGTCGGCCTCGGTGCCGCCCGAGGTGAACACGACCTCGCTGGGCCGGGCGCCGAGCGAGTCGGCGATCGTCTCCCGTGACTCCTCGACCACCCTGCGCACCTGACGGCCGGCCGCGTGCAGCGAGGAAGCATTGCCGACGCGTTTGAGTTGCTCCGTCATGGCCTCGATCGCTTCGGGCAGCATGGGGGTGGTCGCCGCATGATCAAGGTAGGCCGACGGTCTGGTCACGTGCTCAGGGTATCTCGTTTGCAACTGTACCGTCCGGACGGTACAGTTGATCGTATGCGAAGGGACGAGCTTTTGGACGCGGCGGAGGATCTCCTCTGCGACCTGGGCTCGGGCGCGCTCACCCTGGCCGCCGTGGCGGACCGGGCGGGCGTGAGCAAGGGCGGCCTGCTCTATCACTACGGCTCCAAAGAGGCCCTGATCAAGGGCATGGTGGAGCGGTTGATCGAAGACTTCGACGTGCTGGTGGCCGGGCAGCCGGGCGAGACCTACACCGAGCGCTATCTGGGCGCGACGCTGGCCGCCGTCCGATCCGGCCGCCTGCGACGATGGGCCGTCGTCACCGGAGCGTCGGGCAACCTCTTCCTGCTCGCACCGCTGCGCGAGGCGATGGCCCGCTGGCACCGCGAAGGGCTGAGCGAGGAGCCGGACCCGGTGGCCGCGCAGATCGTCCGGCTGGCGTGTGAGGGGCTCTGGGACGTGGCGAGTCACGACCCGGAGCTCAACTCAGAGGACGATCTCCAGGCCCTGGAGCTCCGCCTCAGGGCACTCATCTCGCCCGCCCCCGCCTGATTCCATCCCTTTTCGCCCTCCGCGCCACGCGCCGGGGGCCACGTCCGACTCCCCCGAACCCCCCGGCACCACGCCGGGCCCGCGCCGCCGCGCGCTGTCCTGCGTTGCCCTGTGCCGTCCGCCGCGGTCGGCGGGGGCGCCCCGGCATGCCCGGATTCATCGCTAAGAAATACGATCCTGTGAGAGGTGTGGCCTTATGACCCGCGAGCTGAGGAGTGCCCGTTACGGGGCGGTCCTCACCTTTGTCCTTGCCGGCCTGATGGTGGGCACGATGACCGTGCGCATCCCCGCCCTGACCGACAAACTCGGCCTGACCGAGGCCACGGTCGGGGCGGTCCTGCTGGTGTGGGGCCTGGGCGCTCTGGTGACGATGCAGTCCATGCGGCGCGTCATGGCGCGCGTGGGCAGCCGGGCGGTGCTGCGGGCAGGCGGTCCACTGACGGCGCTCGGCCTCCTCGGCGTGGCCGTCGCCCCCGACCTCCCGCTGCTCCTGGTGGCCGTGGCGCTCTTCGGCATGGCCTTCGGCACCGTGGACGTCGCCATGAACGCCCAGGGTTCGGCCGTCGAGCAGGCCTACAAGCGGCCGCTGATGAACGGCATGCACGCCGGCTGGTGCGTGGGCGCCATCTCGGCGGGCGGGCTGGGCAGCCTGGCCATCGCCGCCGACCTGCCGTTCACGCTGCACGTGACGCTGATCGCGCTGGTCTCGCTGCCGGTCATGGTGCTGCTCGGCCGTACGTACCTGCCGGAGCCCCCGGCGGCGGCCACCTCGACCACGGGGCGGCGCCGCATGCCCCCGATCGTCTACCTGCTCGGCGCGATCATGTTCTTCGCCTTCATGGTCGAGGGCACGGTCGCCGACTGGAACGGCCTGTACATGCGCGACGAGCTCGGCGCCCCCGAGGCCCTGGCGGCGCTCGGGTACCCGGTGTTCGAGACCGGCATGCTGATCGCCCGGCTCACCGGTGACCGGCTGCGGGTCAGGTTCGGGGTGCGCGGGATGCTGACCGTGTCCGGGGTGGCCACGGCCGGCTTCTTCGCGGTCGTGCTGCTGGCGCCGGCGGCGCTGGTGGCGGTGGCGGCGATGTTCTTCGTCGGGCTCGGGGTGGCGACGATCTCGCCGCTGACGCTGTCGCTCGCGGGCACCGCCACCGACGCGCCGGGGCCCGCGATCGCCCAGGCGGGCGCCATGGGGTACGCGGGCCTGCTGCTCGGCCCCGTGGTGATCGGCTTCCTGTCGGACGCCACGTCCCTGCGTACGGCGCTGGGCATCGGCGTCGTCCTGGGCGTGCTGATCGCCCTGGCCGCCCGCCTGCTCCCGCGCAGCGAGCCGGCCCAGGTGAGCCCCCTCCCCGTAAGGGAGCCCGCCCAGGCCGCCGCCTGAGACCATCGCGGGATGGATCTCGAACGAAACGTGCCCTTCGACGTCGAGGCGTATGAGGCGCGGGTGAGGTCCCGCCCGTGCTTCATCTGCGCGATCGTGGCCGGCGACCCCGGCTACGCCCTCGAGCAGATCGTCCACGAGGACGACCGGCACCTCGCCTTCCTGGCCCGCTACCCCACGATGCCGGGATACGTCCTGGTCAGCCCGAAGCGGCACGTCGAGCACGTCGTACGCGACCTCGACGAGGACGACTACCACGCGATGATGGGCGTGGTCAGGAAGGTGGCGCTGGCCGTGGAGGCGGTGGTGCCGTCGGAGCGCACCTACCTGCTGTCCCTCGGCAGCCGGCAGGGCAACGCCCACCTGCACTGGCACGTGGCCCCGCTGCCGCCGGGCACCCCGTACCGGAAGCAGCAGTTCCACGCGCTCATGTCCGAGAACGGCACGATCCCCTGGAGCCAGGCCCACGCCGAGGAGCTGGCCGCCCGCCTGCGGGCGGCCCTGGCCTGAGAGTTCCCTGTGGATCGGCGCGGGCGGCGCGGCGCCACCCCACGTGGCACCGCCCCGCTCACAGAGACCTCACAGAACCCCTCAGAACATCTCCAACGAGCCACTCCACGCTGGACCCATGATCCAGCTCAACGGACTGTCCAAACGCTACGGCGAGCGGCTCGCCGTGGACGACCTCTCCTTCACGGTACGGCCGGGCCTCGTCACCGGCTTCCTGGGCCCGAACGGCGCCGGGAAGACCACGACCATGCGGATGATCCTCGGCCTCGACCTGCCCACCTCCGGCACGGTCACGATCAACGGCCGCGGCCCCCACGACCTGCCGCACCCGCTGCGCGTGGTCGGCTCGATGCTGGACTCGCAGGCCGTGCACCCGCAGCGCACCGCGTACAAGCACCTGCTCTACCTCGCCCAGACCAACCGCCTCCCGATCTCCCGCGTCGAGGAGGTACTCGACCTGGTTGGGCTGACGGACGCGGCGGGCAGGAAGGCCGGCGGGTTCTCGCTGGGGATGAGCCAGCGGCTGGGCCTGGCCGCCGCGCTGCTGGGGGATCCGCCGGTGCTGCTGCTGGACGAGCCGGTCAACGGGCTGGACCCGGAGGGCGTGCTGTGGATCCGCACGCTGGTCCGGGAGCTGGCCGCCGAGGGGCGTACGGTGCTGCTCTCCAGCCACCTGATGAGCGAGATGGCGCTGACCGCGGACCGGCTGGTGATCATCGGGAAGGGCCGGCTCATCACCGAGGCCGAGATCGGCGAGTTCACCGGCGCCGGGGCTCCCGTGCTCGTCCGCACGCCCGAGGCCGGTTCCTTCGCCCGGCGGCTGGAGCTGTCGGGCGCCCGCGTACGGGCCGGTTCCGGTGACGAGCTGCTGGTCACCGGCATGAGCGCGCCCGACGTGGGGCGCCTGGCGGCGGCCGAGGGCGTCACGCTGCACGAGCTGACCCTGCGGCCCGCGTCCCTGGAGGAGGCGTTCATGGAGCTGACCCGCGACGCCGTGGAGTACGGAGGGGCACGATGATCGAGGCGGGCGTGCTCAGGGCGGAGTGGACGAAGTTCAGCAGCATCAGGGCCACCATGGTGCTGTCGCTGGCGATCGTCGTCGTGTCCGGGCTGTTCGGGTGGCTGTTCGGCAACGCGTCGGCCGGCGACTACGCCACGGCCACGGCGCAGGAGCGGCTGGACTTCCAGCCGCTGGACATGGGCATGCGCGGGCTGTTCGTGGTCCAGCTCCTGGTCTCGGCGCTGGGGGTGCTGGTCGCCACCTCCGAGTACGGCTCCGGCACGATGCGCGCGAGCGTGGCCGCCGTGGGCCGGCGCGGTCACCTGATGGCCGCCAAGGCCGGGATGACCGTGCTGACCGCCCTGCCGGTGAGCGTGGCCGGGGTGTGGCTGATGTACACCGCCGGCCAGACCGTCCTCGCGGCGAACGGCGCTCCGTACGTCATGCCGGGCGAGCCGGGCGCGCTGGTCCTGCTCCTGCTCGGGCCGGTCGTGTTCACGCTGCTGGCGCTGTTCGGGCTCGCCCTGGGCTTCCTGCTGCGCGGCACGGCCTCGGCCGTGAACGTCAGCACCGCCTTCCTCCTGATCCCCGTGCTGGCCTCGAGCGCGCCCGGCGGCCTGCGGGAGTTCATGCACACCTACTGGCCGAACACGGCCGCCTTCCAGGCCGTCTCAGGGACGTCCGAGCTGCCGCCCGTGGTGGCTTTCGGGGTGCTCCTCGGGTTCGTCGCGGTGCTGTTGGTCGCGGCGTTCGTCCAGTTCAAGAACCGGGACGCCTGACTACCCTGGACCTCGGGAGGTGCCTCACGTGGCTCACACGGGCGAACGGCTGCTGGTGGTCGACGACGAGCCCACCGTCAAGGAGCTGCTGTCGGCGACGTTGCGGTTCGCGGGTTTCACCGTGAGCTCGGCCGACAACGGCACCCAGGCGCTGGAGGAGGCCCGGCGTGATCCGCCTGACCTGGTGCTGCTCGACGTCATGCTGCCCGACCTGGACGGCTTCGAGGTGCTGCGCCGCCTGCGCGGCCTGCCCAGGGCCGGCGGGCGGCCGGGGCCGGTGCCCGTACTGTTCCTGACGGCCCGCGACACCACGGCCGACAAGATCAACGGTCTCCGGCTGGGCGGCGACGACTACGTGACCAAGCCGTTCGACCTGGAGGAGCTGCTGGCCCGCATCAGGGCCATCCTGCGGCGCACGGGCGCGATCCCCGACGACCACACGCTGGTCGTCGGAGACCTGGAGGTCGATCCCGACGGCCACCAGGTGACCAGGGCGGGCCGCCCGGTCCGCCTGTCGCCGACGGAGTTCCGGCTCCTGCACCACCTGGTGCTCAACGCCGGGCGGGTGCTGCCCAAGTCGCAGATCCTGGAGACCGTGTGGCGCTACGACTTCGCCGGTGACACGAGCATCGTGGACACGTACGTGAGCTATCTGCGGCGCAAGCTGGACACCGGCGAGTCACCTCGGCTGATCCACACCGTGCACGGCGTCGGCTACCTGCTCCGCAAGCCGAAACCATGACCAGCCGCCTGCCACGACCCCGCGGCGGGCGCGCCCGGCTGCCGCGCATCGGCAGGGGGCTGTCGTTGCGCGCCCGGCTGCTGGCGATCACGGTCGCCCTGCTCGTCGCCGGCCTGGCGATGATCAGCTCGGTCCTCGTCCGGCAGCTGGAGACCCAGCTCAGGGCCCGCGTGGACGCCCAGCTCAGCCCGATGGGCACGGCGCTGTCGTCGGTGCCGCCCGAGCTGGCCACCGCGCTGGCGGCCATGCTGGAGAAGCGGGCGAGCCAGGCCCCGCTCGTGCTGGGCGAGCCCGACCTCGTCACCAAGGGGTACGCGGCGTACCTGTCGCCCGGCGGCGCCGTGCTGCGCGCGTACGGCGACATGCCCGGGCCCGGCCTGCCCCGCCTCGACACCGCCACCGTCGCGGCCCGCGCCGGGCGGCCGTTCACCGTGGAGGGGGCGGACGGCGCGGAGTGGCGCGCCGTGGCGCTGCCCGCCAAGCGCACGAGCACGGAGTTCGCGCACTCCAGCGTGGTGGCGGCGGTGTCGCTGGAGGCCATGCACACGACCGTCAACCGGATGCGCGCCGCCTGCCTCGTGGCCGGATCATTGCTGCTGGCCGTGCTGGCACTGGTGGGCGGGTTCGCGATCAGGGCCGGTCTGGCGCCGTTGCGCCGGGTGGAGGAGACGGCGGCGGCCATCGCGGACGGCGACCTCACCCGCCGCGTGCCCGAGCCGGCCCCGCCGGGCACCGAGGTCGGGCGCCTGGCACGCTCGCTCAACAAGATGCTCGCGCAGATCGAGCAGGGGGTCGCGGCGAAGGTGGAGTCGGAGGCCCGCATGCGCCGGTTCGTCGCCGACGTCAGCCACGAGCTGCGCACCCCGCTGTTCGGCATCAAGGGCTTCTCGGAGCTGTACCGCATGGGAGGCACGGAGGCCGGGCCCGCGCTGGCCCGCATCGAGAGCGAGTCGGGCCGCCTGGCCAAGCTGGTGGACGACCTGCTCCTGCTCGCCGGCCTCGACGAGAGCGACGGCCCGGGGCTGGAGCTGACCCCGATGGACCTGCGTACCCTCGCCGCCGACGCCCGCCACGACTTCACCGCCCTCGACCCGACCCGGCCCATCGCCTTCACCGGCCCGTCCGGCGGCCCGGCGGCCACCGCCCCGGTCCTGGGCGACGAGGCCCGGCTGAGACAGGTCGTCAGCAACCTCGTCGGCAACGCCGTCACCCACACCCCCGCCGGCACCCCGGTCAGGATCGGCGTGGGCACGGACGGCGGGGAGTCGGTGCTGGTCATCGAGGACGAGGGGCCGGGGCTGGCTGCGGAGGAGGCGGCGCGCGTGTTCGACCGCTTCTACCGCGCGGACGGCTCCCGCGCCCGCGCCACGGGCGGGGCGGGGCTGGGGCTGGCCATCGTCCGGTCCATCGTGGCCGCTCACGGGGGGCGCGTGGAGCTGCGCTCGTCCCCGGATGAGGGCGCCTGCTTCCAGATCAGGCTTCCCATCGCCGACCGCTGACCGGCCCTCGGCTCCCGCCCACGCTTGTTGAGGACGTCTGGGGGACGGTGCCCCCCAGACGTCACAGCCTGAGCTCCCCGCGCGGAGCGCCGAGAGCGGAGACCCTGCTTCCCCGGCCTACTTGCGCTTGTCGATCTCTTCGGTGAGCTGGGGCAGGACCTGGTGGAGGTCGCCGACCACGCCGTAGTCCGCCAGCTCGAAGATCGGGGCCTCCGGGTCCTTGTTGATGGCGACGATCGTCTTGGCCGTCTGCATCCCGGCCCGGTGCTGGATGGCCCCCGAGATCCCGGCCGCGATGTACAGCTGCGGCGACACCGTCTTGCCCGTCTGGCCCACCTGGAACTGGTGCGGGTACCAGCCAGCGTCCGTGGCGGCGCGGGAGGCGCCCACGGCCGCGCCCAGGGAGTCGGCGAGGGTCTCGATGACCGAGAAGTTCTCCGCCGAACCCACGCCGCGCCCGCCGGAGACCACGATCGCGGCCTCCGTCAGCTCCGGCCGGGCGCCCTTCTCCTGCTTGACCCGCTCCACGACTCGGGTGGCCTTGGCGGCGTCGGACAGGGTGACCGAAACCTCCTCCTCGACCCCGGCGCCCGCGGCCGCCACGGGGGCGGTGGAGTTGGGGCGTACGGCGATGATGGGCGTGCCCTTGCGCACCTTGGAGTGCACGTTGACGCCGCCGCCGAAGATGGACTGGTCGGCCACGAAGCCCTCGCTCAGGCCCACGGCGTCGGTGATGACGCCGGAGTCCGTCTTGATGGCCAGGCGGCCGGCGATCTCCTTGCCCTCGGCCGTGGCCGCCACCAGGACGGCGGCCGCCGAGGCGGAGGTCACGAGCTGGGCGAGCAGCTCGGCCTTGGGGGCGACCACGTAGTCCACGATGTCGCTGGAGCCGGCGACGTAGATCTTCTCCGCGCCGTACTCGGCCAGCCGGGCCTTGGCCTCGGCCGAGATGCCGGGGCCGGCCCAGACGGCGGCGGGGGTGCCGAGGGTGCGGGCCAGGGTCAGCAGTTCGAGCGTGACCTTCTTGACCTCGCCTTCGGCCTGCTCAACGAGAACGAGAATCTCCGACATTTCCGTAAAACCCCCGTTCTCAGATGAACTTCTTGGACGCCAGGAACTCGGCGGCGCTCACGCCACCGTCGCCCTCGTCCTTGACGATCGTGCCGGCCGCCCGCGGCGGGGCCGGGGCGAAGTCGACGACCTCGGACCAGGCGGCGGCCAGGCCCACCTGCGCGGCGTCGATGGAGGCGTCGCCGATGGCCAGCGTCTCGACCGGCTTCTTCTTCGCCGCCATGATGCCCTTGAACGACGGGTAGCGGGGCTCGTTGATCTTCTCGACCACGGACACGACGGCCGGCAGCGACGCCTCGACCCGGTCGAAACCGTAGTCGGCCAGGCGCTGGACCTTGATCGAGGTGCCGTCGACCTCGACCTTGTTGGCCAGCGTGAGCTGGGGCGTGCCGAGCCGCTCGGCGAGCATGGCGGCGAGCATCCCGGTGCGCGCGTCGGTGGACTCCGAACCCAGGATGACCAGGTCGAACCCGATCTTCTTGAGCACCTGGGCCATCGCGTACGAGGTGGACAGGGCGTCGGAGCCGTGCAGCGCGTCGTCGCTGAGGTGGACGGCCTTGTCGGCGCCCATGGCCAGCGCCTTGCGGATGGTGTCGGTGGCCTTGCCGGGACCCATGGTCAGGACGGTCACCTCACCGCCATGGGCCTCCTTGAGCTTCAGCGCCTCTTCGACCGCGTATTCGTCAAGCTCGTTGACCACGCCGTCAGCGGCGTCGCGGTCGAGCGTGTTGTCATCGGACCGCAGCTTGCGCTCGGTCGCCGTGTCGGGGACCTGCTTCACGCAGACGACGATGTTCATGGCCGGTGGCCGACCTCCCGTAGTTCGCGTGCGCCCCCGCCACGCTGGCGGTGGGCGCCGAATGCATCTGTCCAGACTGCCAGGTGCCCTGGGGGCCCCCGACAGAGGGTCTGCCGTGGTTCAGCGGTTATGTTACCCGTGGGTAGCTTACGCGCAAACCGGCAGCTAGTGCGATTGGCACGGAAACCACTACCACCCTCTCTACCATACCGAACTTTATTCGGTCGTCGGCTGCGGGGCTACGCCGACAGCAGGAAAACGACTCCCAGCACCAGTGCCGTACCCGCGAACAAGGCCAGTGTGAACGCGGAGAACAGCGCCGCCAGCCCGAAGCACAGCCCGGCCGCCCCCGCCACGCAGACCGCATCCGTGATCAGCCGGCTGCGTTTGTACGGGCTGCGGGAGAACAGCGCCACCCCCGCGTCGGAGACCAGGGCCAGCGCGTACGCTGCCAGCAGGAACAACGACACCTCGGGCAGCGGCTCCCGGGCCGCGGCCGCCAGCAGCGACACGAACAGGCCCGAGCCGATCAGCCAGCGCCGGCGCACCTTCTCCCGGTGCCTGGCCCGCGACTCCGCCACCGAGCGCCGATGCTGCTCCTTGCCGGGCCGCCACTCCCTGGTGCTCATGTCGTCGGCCGCCGAACGAGGGCGTACGACCGGAGCGCTCAGGTGAGGCACGTGGGAGACGGGCGCGACCTCCAGCCTGGCGCAGATCTGCGCCGCCGTCGGCCGCGCGGCGGGATCGGTGGACAGGCACTCGCGTAACAGCGGCTGCAGCCACTCCGGCGCACCCTCCAGGTCGGGCGGGTGGTGCACGACCCGGTAGGCGACCGCCGAGGCCGGCCCCTGCCCGTACGGCTGCCGCCCGGTGGCCGCGTACGCCAGCGTCGCCCCGAACGAGAACACGTCGGCCTCCATGCCCACGGGCCGCCCCTCGAGCACCTCGGGAGCCAGGTAGCCGGGCGTGCCCACCACCGCGCCCGACGCCGTGACGGACAGCGAGTCGAGCGCGCTGGCGATGCCGAAGTCGATGACGACCGGCTCGCCCTCGGTCATCATCACGTTGGCCGGCTTGAGATCGCGGTGCACCACCCCCGACTCGTGCATGGCCAGCAGCGCGTCGGCCAGGCCCGCGGCGAGCCGCCGCAGGTCGGCGACGGGCACGGGGACGGAGCTGAGCGGCCGGCCCTGCACGTAGCGGGTCACGAGGTAGGGCCTGGCACCCTCCAGCGAGGCGTCCAGCACCTCCGCCACGTGCGGCCCGCCGACCATGCGCATGGTCTCCACCTCGCGCGCCAGCCGGGCCAGGGCCATGCCGTCGGCCGCGACGTGCGGGTGCAGCACCTTGACCGCCACCGTGCGCCCCTCGGGATCCAGCGCCAGGTGCACCTCGCCGAATCCACCGGCCCCGAGACGGGAGAGAAGCTCGTACGGGCCGAGGTGCTCGCTCATACCTTCATCTCTCCCCCCGAGCGGCGGCGGGGACACTCAGGACCAGGGATTCAGGAACCCCAGCCCCAGACCGTCGAGCAGGCTGCCGATCAGCCCGGTGATCAGGCCGATCGTGCTCTGCCTGGCATCGCCGGCCAGATCGTTGATGACCGTCTCCGGCTCCTGCCACGGCGCCCACACCGGGTCCTGGCTCAGCGCGTACATGACCGCGAACAGCGCGGCGGTGCCCACCAGCACGACGGCGACCAGCGCCGCGCCCGGGCTGCGCAGCACCCCGGTGAACGTGCGCGTGACGGCCTTGCGCGGCGCGCCGCCGCCGGGCAGCACGAACAGTCCGGCGGCGAAGGCGCCCGCCGCGTAGGCGGCCGCCTCGTTGACGCCCGCCTGGCCCGCCCAGTAGAGGAAGCCCCAGACGCAGATCCCGAACAGCAGTGCCAGCGGCACGTGCACCAGCGTCACGAGGGCCGACTTGACCAGCGCCCACGGCGTGCCGACCACGATGAGCAGCGGATCGGCCGCGCTGCTCCCGCGTACCTGACGCCGCTTGACCATGTCGCCGAAGAGGTATTCGCCGATGCGCAGCACCAGCGCGAGCGCCACGGCCACCGCGCCCGCCATGACGGGCCTGGCCACGGTCAGCGCCACCAGCGTGACCAGCAGGAGCAGGCCGACGACCTGGCTGCCGAACAGGTATCTCCTGCGCTCGGACGGCCGGGTGTACTGCGACGGCGGGGTGTAGGGCCTGACCTGGGACGGCGAGGTGGGCTGCGGCGCCGGGTAGCCGGCCACCCGCTGGTCCGGGCGCGGCATCGGCGGCCTGGCGGGCATCGGCGCGGGCACGTAGGGCGGCGGCCGCTCCTCCCTGCGCGGCGGCGCGGTGCGCGCCTCGCGGCGTGGCGGCGCCGGCGGGGGCGCCGGCTTGCGGTATTCGACCGGCGGCAGCAGGTCGGAGAACGTGTCCATGGTCCGCGTGCGGTCGGCCAGCCGCTTGGTCCCCGTCGGCCCCTCGAAGGACGCCTCGTTGAACGTCGTCACCGACGGGTCGAGCGCCCTGGCCATCCGCAGCAGCTCCTGGGCGCCGGGCCGGACCGACGGGTCGACCTGCAGGGCCCGGTTGAGCCAGCCGCGCAGCCACGCGGGCGCCTTGTCGAGCTGCGCCCGGCCTTCCATGATGTTGAAGCAGACCGCCTCGAACGTTCCCGTGCCGAACGGCGGCGCCCCGGTCGCGGCGAAGAACACCGTCGAGGCCAGCGCGTGCACGTCGGCCGCCTGGGTGATCTCCGAGTCGCGGATGATCTCGGGCGCCAGATAGCCCGGCGTGCCGACGAACATCCCCGTCTGCGTCAGCCTGGTGGCGTTCACCAGGTGGGCGATGCCGAAGTCGATGACCAGCGGCTCGCCGTCGACGAGCATGACGTTGGACGGCTTGAAGTCGCGGTGGATCACGTCGGCCGCGTGGATGGCCACCAGCGCCTGGCAGAGCCCCTGGGCGAGCCTGATGAGGTCGCGCGCCTCCAGCGCGCCCTCGGCCAGGACGGTGTCCTCCAGCGTGCGGCCGGGCGCGAAGCGGGTCACCACGTACGGCTGCCCGCCCACGAGCTCGGCGTCGATCACCTCGGCGACGTGCGGGCTGCGCACCCTGCGCATGGTCTCGACCTCGCGGGTGAGCCGGTCGCGCGCCTTGAGGTCGGCGGCCACGTGCGGGTGCAACACCTTGATGGCGACCTCGCGGCCCTCGCCGTCGAGACCGAGGTGGACGACCCCCATGCCACCTTCGCCGATCTTCCTGACCAGACGGTACGGGCCCAGACGTTCTGGTGCTTGGGTGCTCATCGCCACCTTCCCCGCGTCATCCCCCGGAATTCCCCCTCAGACCTTTCAGTTGCTCGACCACTGGATCGACGTTCAGCGGAGTCCATACGGCCTCCCCCTTAGGCTTGTCCCCGAACGTGCCGTAAGCGAGGATCAGCGAGAGCGCGGCACCCGCCGCGAGGATTCCCGCCGTCACCATCGCCGCTGTTCTCGAGGGTACGAGCGATGAGAGCGTTCTGCGCATCTGTTTGCCGGGACCCTCCACTCCGGGACCTGCGCAGACGGTCCAGAGCGCGATCGCGGCACCCCACGCCAGGGCGTTGGCCGGGTCCATCCGCGCCACCACGGTGAGCAGCAACGTCACCGGGAGACCGAGGATGAGCGCGTAGAGCACGAGCGCCAGCGTGATGCCGGCCGATTTGGCCAGCGCGGCCGGGTGGGCGAACACCCTCAGCACGTCGAGCGCCGCGGCGCCCGCCGCCCTGCGGGCCGTGAGCTGCGGCTGGGCCAGGTCGGCCGCGCGCAGCAGGATCGCGAGCGGGACCGCCACGACCGCCACGAGCACCGGCGCCTGCACGGCCGCCACGATCATCAGGATCAGCAGCATCGCGCTCGCCACGGCGTACGCCCTGGAACGCTGCAGCACCTTGCCCGGCTGGACGCTCGGGATGTAGGGCTCGCGCTTGGTCGACAGGTCCGGCTGCGGATATTGCTGCTGGGCCGGGATGTAAGGGGGTGGCTGCACCGGGATCGGGTTGGGCCGGCCGTAGTCGGGCATGTCGGGACCCGCACCCGGGCGGCCATAGTCGGGCATGTCGGCACCCGCACCCGGGCGGCCGTAGTCGGGCAGGTCGGAGCCCGCGCCGGGCCGGCCAGAGTTGGGGGTCTGCTGCTGCGGCGGGTTGAGCCTGCGGTAGTCGGGCGAGTCGGGGCGCACCCGCCTCGTGGGCACGTCGGCCTCGGGGTGCGGCGGGACCGCGGGGCCGTTGCCGGCCGCCGGCGGCGGGTAGCCGAACGCCTCGCGCTGGATCTGCCGCAGCTCCTCCGGCGGCACCCTGCGGGTCGGCCACGGGTCGGGCTGGTTGGGCAGCAGCGAGACGTACTGCTGGTCCTGCGGCGGTGAGGCGGGCTGCTCCTGGCTCTCCAGCAGCCGCTTGGGCGTCACCGGCGGCGTGGAGACGTCGTAGGACGGCTTGTCCGCCAGCCGCGGCGGGGTCGGCAGGGCGGCCGGCGGCGGCGCGTCGGGGCGCGGCACCGTCGAGACCTCGTCGGGCGAGGAGCCCGCGCCCGCCACCGGCTTGGGCAGCAGCCTGGCGGCCCGTTCGGCCAGCTCGGCGGCCTTGGGCCGCTTGGCCGGGTTGCGCTGGAAGGCCGCCTTCAGCAGCGGCTGCAGCTCCGCGGGAGCGGCGCTGATGTCGGCCTTGCCCGCGGTGATGTTGTAGAAGATCATCTCCAGCGTGCCCTTGCCGAAGGGCGGCTGGCCCGTGCCGGCGTAGAGCAGCGTGCCCGCCCACGCGTGGATGTCGACCTCGGGCCCCGCCTCCTGGCCCTCGATGATCTCGGGCGCGAGGTAGCCGGGCGTGCCGATGAACATGCCGGTCTGCGTGAGCCGCGTCGCGTCGACCGCCTGGGCGATGCCGAAGTCGATCAGGACGGGCTCGCCGTCGAGGAGCAGCACGTTGCCGGGCTTGAGGTCGCGGTGGATCACGCCCACGGAGTGCACGACGGCCAGCGCGGAGGCCACGCCGTGCGCGACCCTGACCAGCGCGGGCAGGTCGAGCGGCCCGTCGTCCTTGACGATCTCGTCGAGACCGCGGCCGGGGACGTAACGCGTGACGATGTACGGGCGATGACCGGTCACGTCGGCGTCGAGCACCTCGGCGATGTATTTGCTGCGCACCCTGCGCATGGTCTCGACCTCGCGCGAAAGCCGCCGCCTGGCGACCTCGTCACCGGCGACCTCTCCGCGCAGGACCTTGACCGCCACCTGCCGACCCTGCGGGTCGACAGCGAGGTGGACAACGCCCATCCCGCCTTCACCGAGCCGCCTGAGCAGCCGGTAAGGGCCTAGTCGGTCATCGTTCATGGCATGAAGCACCATACCGGCTTAATCCCCGCCCACGAGATGAACCATGAGGCCACATTCCCACTCGTACAACGTCCAGAACGGCCTCATCGGTTTCCCATCCAACGGTCTCGAATCGGCTTCAGTTTTGCGTCATCCGGCCAAGGAGAGGACCTCGGCCCTCTTCAGCCCGGCCAGCGTGGCACCGGAGACGGCGAGCTTCGACCTGCGCAGGCCACTTCCGATCACCACCCTCGGGTGCTCCGCGACGTGCGTGTCCACCAGGACCGGCCACTCCTCGGGCAGGCCGAGGGGCGTGATGCCGCCGTATTCCATGCCGGTGAGCTCGACCGCGTCGGCCATCGGCGCGAAACTGGCCTTGCGGGCGTCGAGGTGTTTGCGTATCACGCCGTTCACGTCCACTCGCATCGTCGCGAGCACCATGCACGCCGCGTAGCGCGTCTCGCCGCCCCGTTTGGCCGCCACGACGACGCAGTTGGCCGACTCGTCGAGAGTCACGCCGTACTTCTCGCAGAACGCCGCCGTATCGGCCAGATCCGGGTCGATCTCGGCCACCTCGACGCCCTCCAGGTTCGGTACGGCACGGGCCACCGGATCGGCCAGCAGGTCGATCCGTTCGGTCGCGGGCACCCAGTGCAACGTCATCCCATCTCCTCGATCGCTTCTCCCACGAGCCTAATTGCCGTCATGGGAGCAGCGGGCGACGTCACGGAGACTGCAACACTCGCTGATGCAGCTGGGTGACGGCGCCGCGGGCGGACTCCATGGCCCCCGCCTGCCAGGCGATCAGATGGGTGAGCCAGTCGCCCGCGAAGTACACCCTTCCGGCGGGGCGTTGCAGAAGAGTGAAGGACGAATCAAAGGACGGCCAGCGCACCCATGCCCCCTGGATGTGCTCCTGGCGTTCCCAGGCGATGGAGGTGCTGGACAGGAGGTTCTGGCGGTACTTCTCGCCGTGGATCTTCTTGCCCTGGGTGAGCGCCCGGCGCCTCCTGTCCTCCGGGGTGAGGGCCGCGTACAGCTCGGCGTCGCGCTCGGTGTTGTAGTAGCCGACGAGGAGGCCGCGCTCGGAGTGGTAGCCGTGGGAGGGGTACCAGATGTGGGTGATGTCGAGGTCGGTCTCGGTGATGCCGCCGTAGATGCGGTCCTCCAGCTCCCACCAGCGGCGGCCGTACTCTAAGCCGATCTTGCCGGCGGCCGCCGGGACCGGGGTGGCCAGGGCTGCGGTGACCGGGGCGCCGAGGTTGTGCGGGATCCTGGCGAGGAGGTGGGGCGGGAGGGTGGCGATGCAGTAGTCGGCCTTGACTGTCCCGCCGGTGTAGGCGACCTCGACGCCGTCGGCCAGTGTGGTGATCTTGGTGACCTTGGCGCCGGTCCTGATCCGGTCCTGGCCGACGGCCTCCTGGAGCTTGGCGACGATCGCGTCCATGCCGCCGACCGGCTGGAACATGGGGGTGGCCTGCTCGTAGCCGAAGTCGTTGGTGATGGCGCGGCCGGTGCCGGCGGCGAGGATCTGGTGGAGGGAGCCGGGGGCGGGGACGGGGATGCCGGTGTCGATGGCCGGAAATTTCGTGAAACCGCGCCTCGGGGAGCCCTCGTACTCGAGCTTCGGGCCGAGGTCGCCGAACCGCCGCAGGAACTCCAGGAGCCGGTCCTGGTCGTCCTCGGTGATGGCCTTGTCCAGGGCTCCGAGGTTCGTGGCCTTGGCCAGGAGTTCGGCGACGTAGCCGTACATGTCGGCTCGGGCCGTCCTGGCCCTGACCGTCTGGCCGTTGGTGTGGACGTAGGCGGCGGCGTTGTTGTTGATGAAGGTCTCGATGGGGACGCCCAGCTCGCGGCAGTAGTCGAGGGTCACCATCCACGGGGCGATCCGGCCCGGGCCCGCGTTGAAGTAGACGCCCTCGCCGAACGTCACGTCCTGGGCGGGGCCGTTCAGCTCGGTCAGGCGGTCGCCGCCGCGCAGCGTGAGGTTCCGGCCGCCCGCCTTCTGCCTGGCCTCGAGCAGCGTGCAGTCGTAGCCGGCCTTGCCCAGCTCGTACGCGGCCGTCAGCCCGGCCACGCCCGCGCCGAGGATCACCACCTTGGCCGTGCCCTTGCCGCGCAGCGTGAAGTCGCCTGGCCGCGGGGGTGTGAACTCCTTGTCCTGATCGGCGGGGGCCAGGCCGAGCGCGCCCATGGCGGCGTACATCGCGCCCGCACCGCCGGCCGCGCCGATCCCGACGAGCAGCCCCCGCCGGGTCAGGGTCGCCCGGTCAGCCATAGGGGCCGCTGCCGCACGCCACCTGGCCGCCGATCGTGGCGAAGATGCCGAACAGGGCCATGATCTGGGTGAAGTCGTCCGTCGTGAACTCCGTGTGGCGCGATCCCGCCGACTTCACGCCGGGAACCAGCGACACGGCGGCGGCGATGGCGGTGGAGTTCCACTCCACCCCCAGCGTGTACGGCGCCGGCACCACGTAGGGCGTGAAGTCGGTCAACCGGCCGAGCCCTCGCTGCATGGCCTCACGGATGCGGGCCTGGGCCACGATCGGCGGCAGCAGCTCGGCCGAGAACTTGTCGATGCCCT
This sequence comes from Nonomuraea sp. NPDC049709, assembly GCF_040674815.1. Classification (NCBI taxonomy): domain Bacteria; kingdom Bacillati; phylum Actinomycetota; class Actinomycetes; order Streptosporangiales; family Streptosporangiaceae; genus Nonomuraea; species Nonomuraea sp. NPDC049709. The sequence continues at coordinate 57,553 of NZ_JBFANM010000015.1, read as the reverse complement.
TCTTGACCGCCACCGTCTCCACGTCCCCGAGCAACTCCCGGGCCTCGTCGCCGACGGCCTCGTCCCCGGTGACCACCACGACCGGCACCCCGTGGAACCCGGCGCACGCGGCGACGAGCCGGGTCTCGCCGCACAGCTCGCCGTTGAGGTAGACGTTCTGGATCTCCTTGCCCATCCAGGTGTGGTTGAGCACGCCGTGCGGCACGCCGGCGCGGGCGTGGTAGCCGACGAAGCACGCCGCCTGGAACGACCCGTCGAGCCCCTGGGCCATCCGCTGCGCCTTGCCGGGGCCCCTGATCAGGCTCGCCCGGGGGTCCAGCAGGTCGATCCGGAGGTTCTTGGTGGACCCGTGGGCGTCGTTGACCAGCACGCCGCTCGCCCCGGCCGCGAACGCGCCCTCGATCGCGGCGTTGGCGTCGGCGGTCATCAGCTCGCAGCCGCGCTCGTAACCCCGCTTGCCGGCGTGCATCTCCTCGGGGTCCGTCAGCCCCGTCACGCCCTCCATGTCCACCGACAGATAGACCTTCACGCCGCCACTCCATTCCTCGCCCGTCGGCAGATCAGGCGCCCCACGACTCCACCTTGCGCACCTCGTCCCCGGTCATCAGCCCGACGTTCGCCTCGACGAACGCGCGCGCCTCGGCCCGCCACCGCTCGGGGATCTCCTCCAGGGCCGGCGGGTAACAGTGTTCCAGCCAGCTCGTCGACTCCTCCGTGACGTCGAAGTAGTCGAGCACCGGGGCGAACAGCGTGTTCTCGATCCCCGGGACGCGCGCCAGCCCGTACTGGATCATCTCCTGGCCCCCGTACGGCGGCTTCTTGAGGTATTTGCGGGCCACGGCGCGGTCGGCGGTGATCGGGGTGTCGAGCGGGCGGCGCTCCACGGCCGCCTGGATGAGCTCCTTGTACAGGCACTTGCCGCAGTTGCGGCACGGGCCGTCGGTGCCGCGCAGGCACCAGCGGACCTGCTCCTTCAGGGGCGAGCTCAGGGCCAGGCGCATGGTGACCGCCTCGCTCACCCCGCCGACGGGCAGCACGATGTGCACGCCGGCGGCCGCGAACAGGCGGCCCCACCTGCCGTGCGGCGACCACATCGGGTTGTCGGGGGTGAAGCGCCACAGGTAGCGGCCGCCGCCCAGCCAGCGGGAGCCCAGCTCGTAGCCGAAGCCCAGGCCGCCCAGGTCGAGCTGGTCGGCGAGGAGCAGCGCGCCCGCGGCCACCGCGTGGTGCTCGGGGTAGCCGGGGCGGGGCTCGGCGAGCGTGTACTCCAGGTCGGAGGTGACCGTGCTCAGCTCGCGGCCGGTCTTGGCGGCCAGCTTGGCCAGGACGTCGGAGCGGTAGTGGGGCCAGCGGTTGGGCACGCGCGGGTGGGCGACCCGGCGGAAGTGCACGAACGGGGCCTCGGGGAAGATCGTGGCCGCCGCCACCGAGTCCGCCCCGCCGCTGTACGAGATCGCGAGCCTGGCTCCGGGCCGTCGCGGCTCGGCCCCCACCGGGCCGGCGTCGACGCCCCAGCCCGCGTGCAGTGCCTGGGCCACCTCCGCCGAGATGGCCCGGTCGAACGTGATCCGCTTCCTGGTCCACGGGGCCACGACCGTCCAGGCGGCCACGGCGTACAGGTCGGGGTGGGCGTCGCCCGGAACCCCGCCGACGGAGCAGGAGTTGATCGCCAGCTTGATCGGGTGCTCGTCGGACGCCTTGCCGGTGATCCCGTCCTCCGGGTCGAGGCGGAAGGCCAGGTTCGCGCCGCCGGTCCAGGTCACGCGCACGGCTGCTCCTCGGGACGGCCCGGCTCGCCGCGACCGGCGCGCAGCTCGTCGATGGCCTGCCAGACCAGGACCTCGTTCTGCAGGACCCCGTCCAGGGCCTTGGCCGTCTCCTGCGCGAGCCGGTGGGTGTCGTCGATCTTCGCCTTGTCGATCACGGGTCCGGGCGCCGGCGGCCGGGCCTTCCGCAGCCGCTCCACCTCGCTCTGCAGGGTCGCCACCTCGCGCCTCAGGGTCTGGACCTCCCAGAGCGCGTCCCTGATGTCCTGGCGGTGGTCGGCGATGGAGATGTAACGGGAGTCGAACCACGTGCGCACGGCCGTGCGGAGCCGCGCGGGGACCAGGACGCGCATCATGAAACGCCACCATAGTGGCAAACCAACATCGGTAAGGACGAGCCTTACCGAATGTGTTGACTTCTCGTTGCAGGTTGCCGGCGCCGCCCGGACGTGGTCCTACCGGCCGGTGAACTTGGCCTTGGACTTCTCCGCGAACGCCCGCATTCCGATCTTGGCGTCGTCCGTGGCGAACAGGCCGGCGAACTGCAGCCGCTCGATCTCCAGCCCCGTGTCGAGATCGGTCTCCAGGCCCTGGTCCACGGCCTGCTTGGCGGCCCGCAGGGCGACCGTCGGGCCGCCCACGAAGGTGGCCGCCCATTCGAGGGCGGCGGTGTAGACCTGCTCGTCGGGCACCACCCGGTCCACCAGGCCCATCGCGAGGGCCTCCGGGGCGGGGACGTGGCGGCCGGTGAAGATGAGGTCCTTGGCGCGGGCCGGGCCGATCAGGCGGGGCAGCCGCTGGGTGCCGCCCGCGCCGGGGATGAGGCCGAGCAGGATCTCCGGCTGCCCCAGCTTGGCCGACTCCCCCGCGACCCTGAAGTCGGCGCAGAGGGCGAGCTCGCAGCCGCCGCCCAGGGCGTAGCCGGTGATGGCGGCGATGACGGGCTTGCCGATGCGGGCGATCGCGGCGAAGCAGTCCTGGAGGGTGCGGGAGTGGGCGGACATGTCGGCGTACGACATGTCGGCCATCTCCTTGATGTCCACGCCGGCGGCGAACACCCGCTCCCCGCCGTACAGGATCACCGCCTGCACCTGCGGATCCGCGTCCACTATGGCGCCGGCCTCGGCGATCTCCAGCTGTACCTGCCCGTTGAGGGCGTTCATCTTCGGACGGTCAAGACGGATCGTGGCAATCTGGTCGGCCACCTCGACGCTCACAAACTCACCCATGTGCCCGAACCTAACAGCCCGTCCGTTTCATGGTCAGCGCGCCGCAGCCGACTTGACCTCGTCCACGGATTTCTTGCTGCGCGAGACCCGGACGAGAGCGGCGGACAGGCGTGCCAGCTCGTCGCCGGAGTGGGTCAGCTTCGCCAGCGGGCCGGCCTGGCGCGGCAGCCCGAGCTTGCCCGCGCCGTCCAGCACCCGCTTGTCCAGGTGCGGCGCGACCTGCGGCCAGACGGCCTGGACCTCGCGCAGGAAGATGTCGGCCCCCGTCGGCCCGATGCCCGGGAACTCCATCAGCAGCGACGCGATCCGCCGGTCGTCGCCCTTGGCCTCGTCGCGCAGGCGGCGCAGGTCGCCCTTCCACCGGTCGATGAGCAGGTCGGCGCCGTCGCCGAGCATCGTGGCGGTGCGCTCGTCGTAGCGGCGGTAGTGGCCGCGGCCCAGCGCGTCCACCCGGTCCTGCCAGCTCGCCTCGCGCATGCCCTTGGGCGTGGCGTACCCGGCGGCGAACAGCTCCCTGGCCGCGGCGACGGCGACCTCCGCCGAGATGCGCGCGCTGAGCAGGGTGGCCAGGACGAGCAGCTGGTAGAGCGGTTTCGGCTGGTCGGACAGCTTGATGCCCGCCTCGCGGGCGAATGTGCGGCCGTAGCGGTCGAGCAGGGCGTCCAGTACGGCTCCCTCGGTCTTACCCATGCCGCCTCCGCTACCCGGGAGTCATCCCGGCATTCCGGCCGATGATCGGGCCGATGATCGGGCCGATGATCGGGCCAGTGATCGGGCCAGCGGTCGGGCCAGCGGTCGGGCCAGCGGTCGGGCAGGTGTTTGGGCCATGAGGCCGGGGGGAGGCGGAGGGTTCCGAACAGGACAAAGGAGCAGGTCGTGCTGACATTGACCGACAACGCCGTCGTCGCCATCCGTGACCTCATGGTCGGTGAGGACGTACCCGCCGACGCGGGGCTGCGCATCGCCCCGAAGGCGGACGAGGCCGGGACTCTGGAGGTCTCCCTGGCGAGCACGCCGCAGGCGGGAGACCAGGTGGTCGAGAAGGAGGACGTGCGCGTGTTCGTCGCCGAGGACGCGGTGCCGATCCTCGACGACAAGTCGCTGGACGCCCAGCCGGGCAGCCCTGGGCACCCGATGTTCCGGCTCGACCGGCGAGGCTGAGCGCGCCTGCCGGCCGTTCCGTCCCGATCGGGACCGGGCCTGAGCGTGCTCGCCACGCTGACGTCCCCGATCGGGACCGGGCCTGAGCGGGCCTCAGCCCCGGTCGGACTCGTTCTCGGGCGGGCGGGAGTCGCCGAGGCCGAACACACCCACCAGCGTCCCGTCCGCCTGGGTCACCACGACGTGGTCCACCTTCGCCCGGTCCATGCGCTGGACCAGCGGTTCGAGCTCCTCGCTCGGGCGTACGGTGGTGGTGCCGAGCCGCATGGCGCTCTCGGCGGTGTCGTCGAGGTCGGCGCCCTTGAGCTCGCGCGAGCCGATGATCCCCTGGACGACGTCGTCCTCGTCCACCACGACGGCCAGCCCGGCCGGGTCGGCGATGATGCGCTCGGTGAGCGAGCCCAGCGGGTCGTCCAGCACGGCGGTCACCGGGTCGCGGCGCACGTTCTGGGACACCAGGGCGGCGTGGCCGTCGTACGGCAGGTCGGCGGACAGCCAGTCCATCTTGCCCACGCCGTAGTCGTACACCTCGCCGAACCCCAGCCGTTCGAGGCGGTGGGCGGCGCGCGGGCTCAGGTCGCAGAGCCAGTCGTGGCAGTAGACGATGACCGGGCGCTCCCGGTCCAGCGTGCCGGCGGACTGGTCGAGGCCGCGCAACGGCAGGTTGATCGCCTGTGGCAGGTGTGCCCAGGCGTATTCACGCTCGGGCAGCACCTCGACGAGCTGCGCGTCGCGGGTGGCGAGCAGGTCCTGTACGGCTTCGCGATCGATGATGTGCGTCATGACCTCCCCGTACCCCGAGATGGGGGACGCAGCGGACGATTCGTGTCACGATGACGGCGCGTCCAATTCCAGGGAGTGTCCGATGTGTGACGATCCGCTGCTTCCCGCGCCCGTGGCCGCCGCGCTGGCCGAGTACCGCGCGTTGCGTGACGCGCACGACGCCCGCTGGGGTGAGCCGCCCCTGTCGTACGTCGTCCAGGCCTGGGCCACCGTCTTCCTGTCCGGCCACCACGGTTACTGGGCCACTGCCCTGCGTCAGGTCGCCGAGTCCCACCCCGACCTGCCCGCGGCCGAGCTCGAGGACCACCTCGGCGAGGTGGATCCCGATCGGGTCGTGCGCGACGCGCTCGGCGGCGACGTGCCGGACAACCTGCCCGCGCTGCGGCTCACCCCCGAGGGGTGCGCCCTGGAGGCCGCCACGCGGGTGGTGCTGGGCGACGGCCCGTTCCGTACGGCGTTGCTGCTGGATTCGAGCCGGGACGAGCCGGTGACGGTGGTCGTGGACGGCACGCCGTACGTGGTGGCGCCGCGCGGGGCCAAGGTCGTCGAGGTGGCCGAGTCCGTCCTGGTGGGCGGGGAGCCGGTCGATCTGTCCCCGCTGAGCAGGCGGGCCCCGGCGGCCACGGTCCGGGTGCGGGCCGGGTTCCCGTGCCGGTGGAGCGTCACGGGCGCCAACGGGCAGGGCTGGTACCCGGAGGACGCGCCGCCGAAGATCGACGGGCTCCGGCGGCCGTACTTCCACGGGGACGACCTCGTGGTCGCCGTACCCGCGGAGCCGGTCACCGTGGCCGTGACCAGGGGAATGGAGTACACCTTCGCCGAGGTGACCGTGACCCCGGAGGCCGGTGCCGAGACGCTGGTCGAGCTGGCGCCCGAGCGGCTCTACGACGCGGCCGCCCGCGGCTGGTACGGCGGCGACCTGCACGTCCACCTCAACTGGATGGGCGAGGAGCCGGCCGCGCCCGCCCTGGCCGCCGCCGCGCAGCACGGCGAGGACCTGCACGTGCTCAACCTGGTGGCGGGCAACGTGGCGAGCGAGCGCGTCTACGACGTGGAGGCGCTGAGGCACTGGGCGGGCAAGGACCTGCCGTGGTCCGACGACCGGCACCTGGCCAGGCTCGGCGTCGAATATCGCAACGACCTGATCGGGCACCTGACCGCGTTCGGGCTGCGCGAGCCGCCGCGGCGCTACCACACGGGCTTCCAGGGGACGGCGGACTGGCCGCCCAACTCCGTGGCGCTGGAGGAGTTGCGGGCGCTGGGCGGGATCACCGGTTACGGGCATCCGTTCCACACGCCGTTCGGCGACGACGACCCGCCGGACGTGGTGCTCGACCGCGGGCGCTCGTGCTCGGCCAGGGAGATCGTGGCCGACGCCGCGCTGGGCCTGATCGACACCCTCGACGTGCTCAACCACTCCTCCATCGCGGCCACCGCCGCCGTCTACCGCCGCCTGATCGGCGCCGGGAACCGGCTCGCCGTCACCGCCGGGACCGACGCCGTGCTGTCGTTCTGCCGCCGCGGCACCGCCTCCGGCCCGCCCGGCTGGGAGCGGGTGTACGCGAACGTCGCGGGCCCGCTGACGGCCGAGTCCTACGCCGAGGCGATCCTGCTCGGGCGCACGTTCGCCACCACCGGGCCGTGGCTGGAGCTCACGGTCAACGGGTACGGGCCGGGCGACACGCTGGAGCTGGCCCCGGGGCAGCGGGTGGAGATCGTCGTCTCCTCGATCGGGCCGGAGGTGGAGTCGCTGGAGATCCGCACCGCGGACGGCGTCCTGGCGCAGGGGCCTCCCGGGCGGCTGGTGGCCACGACTGTGGCGGGCGAGCCGACGTACGTGGTGGCCGTGGCCACCGGCGGGCCGCACCCGCGCACCATGCACCGCGGCGCCTACGCCCACACCAGCCCGGTGTACGTGAACGTCGCCGGCGGGCACGTGGCCAGGCAGGCGGACGTGCGGTGGTGCCTGGCGTGGCTGGACCGGCTGGAGGTGGTGCTGCGGGAGTTCGGCACGTTCGAGACGGGCGAGCAGCTCGGCGACCACCTCGACCTGTACGAGCGGGCCAGGAAGGTCTACCGGGGGCGCCTGACGTCCTGGTCATGAGGTGAGGCCGGCCCTCGTGCCGGGCGCGGTCTTACCCGGGCGGCGGCTGCCGCCCGGGCCGGCCGCGTCGCTGGCGGTGCCGGTGGGGGTGCTCGCGGGGCTGGTGCAGGTGCTCGGGCTGCTGCGCTGGCCGTACGCCGTGCCCGCCCTCGCGCACGCGGCCGACCCGCGCGCGGCCGAGACGACGTTCGCCGCCCTGCACGGCTATCTCGGCACGGGGGTCGGCGAGACGCTCGGCTATCTGCTCACCGCCGCCTGGACGGTGCTCGTGCTGTCGGCGCTCTCGTGGCGGCCGCGCTGGTTCGGGGTGCCGCTTGATTGTTCCCCGCCCGCGCTACTTGATCGCCCTCCCTCCCGCGCTCAGCCCTGCTTGATCGGCTGGATGTGTGCCGTCGCGGTCGCCACGGCCACCGGCTCGCCGTCGGGTCCGAGCAGCTCGCCGGACATGAAGCACACCTGGCGGCCCCGGCGCACGACCCGGCCCCGGCCCACGAGCCTGCCGGGACGGGCCGGGCGCAGGAACTGGACGTGCAGGTCGAGCGTCGGCGCGAACTGGCCCGGCGGCAGCGTGGCGACCAGCGCCGGGCCGAGCGTGTCGTCGAGCATCGCGGCCAGGAACCCGCCCTGGATCGCGCCGACGGGGTTGGTGAAGCTCTCGCCCGCCTCGAAGGCCACCTCGATCGTCCCCCGGTCGGGGTCGATGCCGAGCAACTCCCAGCCCAGCGTCGTGGCGGCCGGGGGCTGCGGGGCCCTTCCGGCGAGCACGTCCCAGAACGGGCCTTGTCGTGTTTCCATGAGGGCGATTCAACGCCACGCCACCGACAAACCCGGGCCGTGCTCCCAGGCCGGCAGGTGCACGTCGGGTGGCAGCAGCTCCACCGGGCCCATCGCGAGGCCTCGGTGGCGGGGGGCATGGGAGTCGGCGAAGACGGGGGCCGTGGCGCGGGCCGGTCAGGCGACCGCCAGCCGATCCGCGCGAGGCCCCGGTGCGGACCGGGCGGGACGCCGCCATCGGGCCCGCACTCCCCTCCCTCCCCAGGAACCGCTTCCCCGGCTGGAACGTGCCGTCCTCGATCGCCGCGGCAGCCGTCATGCCGGTGCTCGCCAGCGCCGCCGCCGTCTCCGGGGCGGGCCCGTCCGGTCCGCGGGCCACGGAAGGGGCCGTCGGCCCGGAACGTCGCGCGTTCGGCCGGGGCGCCTGAGGCGACGGCGGGCAGGGCGAAGCGTGCGGCGTACGACGGGGGCGCGCCGAAGCCGAACAACCCACGGCGTACGTCGTGATGCCGGGGCCGAGCCCGGCACGTACGGGAAGGCGGTCGCGAACGCGTGCCTGACAGGTCGCGGCAGGTCTTCGGCGCTGAAATTCCCGGACGGTCCGTACGCCCGCGTGACCAGGGTTTTCGTGTCGATCACACTTCCGCCCATCCAGAACAGGAGAAAAATCCTCCGCTTTCTGACGTTAGGCTGCAGCGAGAAGTGAAGTCAAGCGAGAGGCGGCTGACCGCATGGGCGCGCCGGGCCAACTGAGAGCGGACGCCAGAAGGAATCGGGAGCTGATCGTCGACACGGCCCGGGGGGTGTTCGCCGAGCAGGGCCCCGGCGCGACGATGGACGAGATAGCGCGGCTGGCCGGCGTGGGCGCCGGCACGCTCTACCGGCACTTCCCCGACCGCGACAGCCTGATCCACGCCGTACTCGCCGACGGCCTGGACCGCATGATCGCCCTGGCCGAGGAGGCGCGGGCGGAGGAGACGTGGGCCTGGGACGCGCTCAGCCGGTTCGTGCGCGGCTGCGCTGGACTGCGGCTGGACCTGCTCGTGTCGGTCGCCGGCGCGCAGGTGCACGACGTGGCCGCCACGCCCGAGATCGACGCGGGCCGGACGCGCCTGCTGGAGGCCCTCGACCGGGTCGTGAACGCCGCCCACGCCGAGGGGGCGCTGCGTCCCGACGTCGGAGCGGGAGACGTCATGGGGGTGGTCGGGCTTCTAATCCGTGGCCTGCCCGCGCTGCCCGCCGACCTGGGCGAGGAGCTGCGGGAGCGGGCGGTGCGGCTGGTGCTGGCCGGCATGCGCGCCCATCCGGCGCCGGTGCCGCCCGGCGAGGCGATGACCGCCGAGGAGCTGATCCGGCGCCTCTCGGAGAAGGAGAAGGCCGGGAGCTGAGCTGCGGGGCCCCGGCGACACGGGGTCGCCGGGGCCGTCTTCAGCCGGCCGGGCCGTCCTCGGGCGACCGGGGCCGTCTTCCAGTGCTGGGCCGTTCAGGTGGCCGGGCGGAGGTCGGCGAGGCCGTTGGGCATGCCGCGCTCGACGGCCTGGACGATCTCCTTGTGGAGGTGCGGTCCGGGATCGGCGGCCGGGCCCAGGAGGCTGCCCTCGATCTCGTACCACTCGTCGGCGTCCAGGTACTGGATGCGCACCGTCACCTGATCCCCGGCCACCTCCGTGCGCACGGTCACCTCGCCGGTGATGACGCCGACCTCATCCGTCATCACCCCGCCGGGACCGGCGAGGACGGTGCTCTCGTACGTTTCGGCGCCACTCACGCGCCTCCATCCTCGTGGCAGGTCGACACCATCTCCAGGAGCGCGTCCCGCTCGGCGTCGGTGATGGTGAGCTGGTACCGGGCCTTGATGTCGATCCAGGCCCGGCTGTACGTGCACCAGTAGCTGCGCAGCGGTGGCCGCCACTGGTCGGGGGACTGGTCGCCCTTGGACCGGTTCGAGGCGGCTGAGACCGCGATGAGCTGGGGCCCGTCCAGGTCGTTGGCGAAATGCCTGCGCTGCGCGTCGGTCCAGGCGTTCGCGCCCGAGCGCCACGCCTGGGCCAGCGGCACCATGTGGTCGATGTCGAGGGCGGAGGAGCTGGTGAACTCCTTGCCGTCGTACTCGCTGTACCAGGTGCCCGAGATGGCGCGGCAGCTCTCGTCCTGCTTGACGTCCACGCCGTCGCGGGCGAGCACCGTCTCGCGGGTGTCGCAGGAGTAGCCCTGCCGTGCCCAGTGCGGGAAGCGGGCGCGGCTGTAGCCGGCCATCGAGCGCGGCTCGGCGACGACGAGCTGCTGGAGCTCCGCGTACGCGGCCGGAACAGACAGGGGAGGCGGGAGTTCGGCGGGAGCGGCGCTCGCGCCGGCGGCCGGAACCAGTGCCAGGAAGGCCGCGGTCGCGGCGGTCGCCGCCCGGGAGGGCCATGATCCAAATGAGAACATGGCCAACAACTAACAGCGATGATTACTCTAAGTAGTCACTCTTGTCACTTAGAGTGATGGATCTGGGACTCCTTTTACTCGGCCCCCGAGAGCCGCTCCACACCGCGCAGCAGCGCCGAATGGTCCAGCGCGCCGTCGCCGGTGGCGTTCGCCGAGGCCACGAGCTGGGCCACCAGCGCCGCCAGCGGCAGCACCACGCCGGCCTCGCGGGCCGCCGAGGTGACGATGCCCATGTCCTTGTGGTGCAGGGCGATGCGGAAGCCGGGCTCGAAGGAGTGGGCGACCATGTTGGCGCCCTTCTGCGCCAGCACGGCGGACCCGGCCAGGCCGCCCCCGAGCACCTCCAGCGCCGCCTCCAGGTCCACCCCGTACGCCCGCAGGAACACCACGGCCTCGGCCAGCGCCTCGATGTTGGCGGCGACGATCAGCTGGTTGGCGGCCTTGACCGTCTGGCCCGAGCCGCTCGGCCCGACGTGCACGACGGTCTTTCCGACCGCGTCGAAGATCGGCCTGGCGGCCTCGAAGGCGTCGGCCTCGCCACCCACCATGATCGACAGGGCCGCGTTCCTGGCGCCCGCCTCGCCGCCCGAGACCGGGGCGTCGAGATGGCGCAGGCCCCGCTCCCCTGCCTGCTCGGCCAGCTCGCGCGTGACGTCGGGGCGGATCGAGGAGAAGTCGATGATCAGCGTGCCCGGCGCGGCGTGCGCGAAGACGCCGTCCGCACCGGTCAGCACGTCCTGGACGTCGGCCGAGTCGGGCACCATGAGCGCGACGACCTCCGCGCCGGTCACGGCGTCGGCGATCGACCCCGCCACCCGCCCGCCGGCCTCGGCCAGCGGTGCGGCCTTGGCCGGCGTGCGGTTGTAGCCGGCCACGGCGTGCCCGGCCCTGACCAGGTGCACGGCCATGGGGCTGCCCATGATGCCGAGGCCGATGAAGGCGATGGCGGTCACGTCGATGATCCTTCCGGGTCTGCGGCGCGGTCCTGGCGGGGGAGCCAGGCGAACGCGTCCGGGCCCTCCGAGCGGTATTCGAGGCCGACGTACCCGTCATATCCGGCGGCGCGCACGTCGTCGATCCACCGCCGGAGCGGCAGCTCGCCCTCGCCAGGGGCACCCCTTCCCGGGGCGTCGGCGATCTGGACGTGGGCGATGCGCCCGGCGTACCGCTCGATGGCGGCGGGCACGTCGTCGCCGTTGACGGCCAGGTGGTAGAAGTCGGCGAGCAGGCCCACGTTGGGCACCTCGCCCAGCCGGTCGAGCACGGCGACGGCGTCGGCGGCGGTCAGCAGGGGGTAACGGGGCGCGCCACTGACCGGTTCGAGCAGCACGGTGCCCCGTACGCCCCGCGCGCAGGCCGTCAGCAGCTCCACCGCCTGGTCGTCCTGCTCCTTGGGGTCGGCCCCGTCGATCCGGTTGCCGTAGAGGGCGTTGAACGCGCGGCAGCCGAGCCGCTCGCCGATGGCCGCCACCACCGGGATGTTGTCGAGCAGCTCGCGCGAGCGGCCGGGCCACGACACCAGGCCGCGGTCGCCGGCGGGCATGTCGCCGGCGAAGAAGTTGAGGCCCGTGAGCCGTACGCCCGCGTCCTCGACGGCGCGGACGAACCCCTCCACCTCCCGGTCACCGGGCACCGCCACCGGCCATGGCCACCAGAACTCGACCGCCGTGAACCCGTCGGCCGCCGCCGCGGCCGGCCGCTCCAGCAGCGGCAGGTCCGTGTAGAGGATGGAGCAGTTGACGGTCCACCTGGTCACGCGCGGGCCTCTTCCGATCGTTCGCGCAGGCACCCTGGGCCTGGTCGAGGCGCATTGTCATACAGATGTGCGAGACGGACAAGTCACGGGTGTGTCGCACGGGCATCATGAAGCCGGAGCGGGTCTATGATGTTGGAAAATAAAGCGGCGGGAGGGTCGGGCATGCGGGTGTCCCAGTGGGCTCACGAGACGTTCGGGCAGCGCGTCCCCCTGATCAGGCAGGGCGTCGCGGAGGCGCTGTCGGTCGCGCTGGAAAACGCCCGCGACGCCCAGAAGGTCGCGCAGACCGACCACCTGCACCCGTTCGGGTTCACGCTCATGTCGCGCAAGTTCGAGGCGCTGGCCGAGGCGTTCGGCGACCAGGGCGACGTGCGGATCGTCAAGCCCGGCGGCTCCCAGCACGAGCTGGTGGTGGTGAACGGCAAGCTGCTGTTCCCGTTCCGCTACGCCAAGGACCGCTCGGTGAGCGTGATGAGCGCCCGCATCGGCGACGGGCGGCCGTCGGCGCTGGTGCAGGCGCTGTTCAACCGGTTCGGGCCGGAGCCGCGGATGCGGCAGCTGGCCCTCCACGACGTCGCGCCGCACGCGGTCCCGGTCGCCGAGGCGCTGGGCGACCTGCCCGAGGACACCAGGCTGGTGCTGATCGCCTATGCCTGCAACGCGCACGCCGGGCTGCTGGACGCCTGGTGGGGCGAGGCCGAGTTGCTCGACCGCCTCGGCAGCCTGCGCTGGCACCACTGCGAGGAGATCCCGCTGCTGCAGGAGGCCCACTCGCCCGCCCACGGCGACAGCGCGGCGGCGTTCGACCAGGGCGTCCTGCCCGCGCCCGAGCTCAATCCGCGCACCGGCGCCGCCCGGCTCGCGGCGCCCGTCAGCGAGGCCACCCCGATCAGGCCAGAAGCCGCAAGCGGTGCGTGATTCCCGGCCGGGCGGGCTGACTCCGCAGGCCGTCGCCGACGCCTTCGACGCCACGCGCCTCACCCAGGCCCGCCATCTGGCCGCGCTCACCAAGAAGGAGGTCGCCGAGCACCTCGGCGTCTCCCCCGCGGCGGTCGGGCAGTACGAGGCCGGTGTCACCCGGCCGCGGCCCGACCTGATCCCGCTGCTGTCCGAGGTGCTGTCGGTGCCGATGGCGTTCTTCCTGCCGGGGCGCCCGCACGGCAAGCTCGACGGCTCCATGGCCCATTTCCGCAGCCTGCGCTCCACCCGCGCCTACCAGCGGGCCAAGGCCGTGGCCTTCGTCGAGCAGGTGTGGGAGCTGGCCTACGCCCTGGAGAAGCGGGTCCAGCTCCCCGCCGTCGACCTGCCCGGCTTCGCGGGCGGCGAGATGCACTCGGCGCTGCCGCGCGACCCGGCGGGCGCGGCCCGCGCGCTGCGCGCCCACTGGGGGCTGGGCACCGGCCCGATCAGCCATCTGGTGCGCCGCATGGAGGCGCACGGCATCGTGGTGGCCTTCCCCCGCCACGACCCCGACGCGGTCACCGTCGACGCCTTCTCCACCTCCAGCCTGCCCCGGCCGATCGTGGTGCTGACCCCCAACAGGTTCGACGACATCTACCGCCACCGCTTCACCGCCGCCCACGAGCTGGGCCACCTCGTCCTGCACGGCGACACCGCCGCGGGCGACACCCAGCAGGAGCGCGAGGCCGACGCCTTCGCCGCCGAGTTCCTCACGCCCCGCGACAGCATCCTGCCCCAGCTCCCGCCGCGCGCCGACCTGCGCAGGCTGGCGGAGCTGCGGCAGACCTGGGGGGTGTCGGTCGACTCGTTGCTCTACCGCTGCCGGGAGACGGGGTTGCTGTCCGACTCGGCCGCCGGCCGGGCCTACCAGCGCCTCAACGCGCTGCGTGAGCAGCCCGGCTTCACCAACGAGCCGGTCTCCGGCTATCCGGGCGAGCAACCCGTCCTGCTGGCGCACGCCTTCGAGCTGGCGAGCGGCGGGAGCGGCCTGAGCGCCGCGACGCTGGCCCAGGAGCTGGCCTGGCCCATCGCCCGGGTGCGCGAGCTCATCGGCCTGCCCGACCAGCGGCCCTCCCTGAAGCTCGTCCCCTAGCTCCGTTCGACCCGTCCGACCGCGTCACCGAGGCCCGGGTCCTGCGGCGGATCCCACGCGACCGGGTGGACCGGCGTCGGCCGTAACGCCAGACAGCCCACCACCAGCGCCAGTGCCCCGGTGGAGGTCGGCGATGGTGGTCGCGGCCAGGCCGGCCTTCATGGCGCCCTCGGCCTGCCGCAGGTTGTCCGCGACGCGCCGGCGGATCACGTCGGGCCGCCCGCCGGTCAGCGCGTGGTCGATGTCCGTCCTGAACAGCTGGCGTTCCTGCTCGCTCGCCTGGAGCACGTCCGGCAGCGTGATCTTCTCGGACGGCCTGGCCAGCCTGATGCCACCCTTGGCACCCTCGCGGGTCTCGATGAGCCCCGCCCTGGCCAGGCTCTGCACGATCTTGGTCGCCGTCGGCGACGCTATGCCGAGCGCCGCCGCCGGCTCCCTGGTGGAGATGAAGTCGGTGCAACCCTCCTCCACCTTCACGGCGACGTAGACCACGACGGCGATCGCCTGCTAGCGCTCGTCAGCGGGTGTCGCCGGGGCAGAACTCGGCCTGGAGCAGCTCGGCGAACGTGCCGATCAAGTTGCCCCAGTCGCCGTTGACGTTGCTGACGACCAGGTGCTCGCCGTCGCGGCTGCCCATCGCGTACGTCCAGGAGCCGTTGATCGCGCCGCCGCCGCCCCAGACGGTCACCCCGCCGGGCAGCTCCTGCCAGAAGACGCCCAGCCCGTACGTGGTGTTCGGGATCCACTCGGAGCCCTCGGTGGAGACGCCGGTGAACATCTCCTCCTGCTGCGCGGGCGGGAGCAGCCGGCCGCCCAGGAGGGCGCCGAGGAACCGGTGCAGGTCGTCGGCCGTCGACACCATGCCGCCGGCGGCCCAGGCGCCGGAGGCGTTCAGCTCGGTGACGTCGTGGATCTCGGCGTCGGGCTCGGTGAGCAGGAGCTTGGAGTAGTGGCGGGAGTGGGGGCCGCGCAGCTCGGTGTCGTCGCCGGGGACGTACGTGCCGGCCAGGTCGAGCGGGCGGGCGATGCGCCGCTCGACCTCCTCCGCGTACGTCCGGCCGGCGACCCGCTCGATGATCAGCCCGGCGAGCACGAAGTTGGTGTTGGAGTAGCCCCAGCCCGCACCCGGCGCGAACGCGGGAGCGTGGCTCACTGCGATCTTGACCAGCTCCTCGGGCCGCATGCGATCGAAGCGGCGCTCCAGGACGGCCGGGCCGACGTACTGGCCCATGATCTTCTCGTCCATGGTGTAGTTGAAGATCCCGCTGGTCTGGTTGAGCAGCCGCCTGATCGCGATCTCGCCCCCGTTGGGGATCGCGCCGGGCAGCCATCGTTCCACGGTGTCGTCGAGGCTCAGCGCGCCATCGGCGGCGAGTTGCAGCACCACGGTCGCGGTGAACGCCTTGGTGAGGCTGCCGATCCTGAACCGGTCCTGCGGGCGGCGCTCGCGGCCGGTCTCGAGGTCGGCCACGCCCGCCGTACCGAACCAGCTCTCGCGCCCGTCGCGCACGTCCGCGAGGATCCCCGGCACCCCGCCGTCGGCCACGGCCCCGTCGAGCACCTTCTGCACTGCGTTACTCATTCGCGTCTCCCCTGATTCGCGATACTACGTGTTCGGACAAGTACAAAAGCTACGTTGCATTCATACTTTCCGTCAATCCGCCTTTGGCGGCATGAGCGGCATATCAGCAGGTTGAACGGGGTGAAGATTGCAATGGGGCTGCGCCCGAACGCAATGGAGAAAGTTGCAATGGAGTGGGTTCGAACGCAATACTGGCCGGGAACGATCGAGCGAGTGGGAGGCGGGTGACGATGCCGGGAGGCAGGCTGACCCACGAGGACCGGCGGCAGATAGCGGCGGGCCTGTCAGAAGGGCTCGGTTACGCCGAGATCGCCAGGCGGCTCGGCCGGCCGACCTCGACCGTCAGCCGTGAGGTGCTGCGCAACGGCGGCCCCCAGGACTACCGGGCCGATCGCGCCCAGCAGGCGACCGCCCGGCGCGCCCGCCGTGGCAAGCCGGCCCCGGCGCCCGCCCGGCGGGCCACCCCGACGGCCTACGGGCGCGACCCCAGGGCGGTGCGGGCGTTCGAGGAGCGGATGACCGAGGTGCTGATGCTGACGGGCCTGCCCCGGATGACGGCCCGGGTCCTCACCTGCCTGTCCACCACCGACACCGGGGCGCTCACCGCTCGGGAGCTGGTCGAGCGCCTGCAGGTCAGCCCGGCCTCGATCTCGACCGCCGTCGCCTTTCTGGAGGAGCAGGAGCTGATCAGGCGCGAGCGCGACCCCCGCCGGCGGCGTGACCGTTACGTGGTGGACGACGACGTCTGGTACCGGTCCTACCTGGCCAGCGTGGAACGCAACGCCCGGCTCGCGGAGGCCGCCCGCGACGGGGCCCAGGTCTTCGGGGCGACCACCCAGGTGGGCGCCCGGATGGAGACCGTGGCCAGGTTCCTGCATCAGACCAACCAGGACATGATCCGGGCTGCCGAGCGCTGGAAGCACCTGTTCGGGCCGAACCGCCCAGCGCGGTAGGCGCCCGGCTTCCGGTCGCCGCACCTCCTGGACATCACCTGAGGGTTGACCTCAAGCATGGTCGAGGTTGCAGGCTCGGAGTACGCGACCTTCGGGAGAGAGCCATGCACGCCGTCGTCCTGCACACCTTCGGCCCAGCCGAGAACCTCAGCTACGAGATCGTCCCCGACCCCGAACCCGGTCCCGGCCAGGTGCGCATCGCCGTGCGGGCGGCCGGCGTGCACCTGGTCGAGACGATGATGCGGGCCGGCCTGTCCGGCGGGTCGACGCCGCCCCTGCCCGAGCTCCCGTCGATCTTCGGCGGCGAGGTGGCGGGAGTCGTCACCGCCGTGGGCCCCGGGGTGGACCCCGCCTGGATCGGCCGCAACGTGGTGACGTCGGCCGGCCGCCCGGGCGGGTACGCGGAGCTGGCGGTGGCCGACGTGGAAGCCCTGCACCGCATCCCCACCGGGCTCGGCCACGAGACGGCCGTCGCCATGATCGTCACCGGCTGCACCGCGCTGCAGTTCCTGGACGTGGCCGAGCTGACCTCCTCCGACGTGGTCCTGGTGACCTCGGCGGCGGGTGGCATCGGCCGGCTGATCGTCCAGTACGCGCACCGCCTCGGCGCCACGGTGGTCGGCGCGGCCGGCGGTCCCGCCAAGGTGGCGGCCGTCCGCGAGCTGGGCGCGGACCTCGCCGTGGACTACGACGAGCCCTCCTGGCAGCGGGCCGTCGCCGACCTGCTCGGCGGCCGGACGGTCACCGCCCTGCTCGACGGGGTGGGCGGGGACAGGGCGCGGGCGGCGTTCGAGCTCCTGGCCGACGGCGGCCGGTACGTCACCATCGGCAACGCCTCCCAGCAGGACTTCACGCCGGACCCGGAGGAGCTCAAGGAGCGCGGCCTGACCGCGACCAACGCCCTGCTGCTCCTGCTCGGGCGGCCGGACGAGCGGCCCGCGTACGAGGCCAGGGCGCTGGCGGCGGCCGCCGACGGCACGCTCGTCCCGGCCGTGCAGGCGTTCCCGCTCTCCGAGGCGGCGGCCGCCCACGCCGCGCTGGAGACCAGGCGGACGACGGGCAAGGTCGTCCTCGTGCCCTAGGGACCCCCTTCCCGGTCCACCGCGGCCGGGTCGTTAGTGTGCTGGACATGGCAGAGCGGATCATGGATCCCGGAACCCCCGACTGCCGTGGCGCGGGACGGTACCTGTGGTGGCTGGTCACGCGGCAGCGCGGCCGGGTCCTGCTCGGCGCGGTCCTGGGCACGGCCTGGATGGTGTGCCTGACGCTGCCGCCGTACTTCCTGTCCCGCGCCATCGACGACGGCCTGGCGACAGGGCACCTGCCCGTGCTGGCCGGGTGGGTCGCCGCCGTGCTCGGCACCGGTGTGCTGAACGCGTGGCTGGCCATCATGCGCCACCGGACGATGACGAGGGTGCGCATGGACGCCGCGTTCCGGACCGTGGAGGTGGTGGTCCTGCACGCGACGCGCCTGGGGGCGGCGCTGCCGCGCAAGGTGACGGCCGGGGAGGTGGTCACGATCGGGTTCGGCGACGCCGCCATGCTGGCCCAGACGCTCACCATCACCGGCCCGGGCGTCGGCGCGGTCCTGGCCTACCTCGTCGTGGCCGGGCTGCTGCTGTCCGTCTCGCCGCCGCTGGCCGCCGTGGTGCTGCTGGGCGTGCCGCTGCTCGCCGTGCTGCTCGGCCCGCTGCTGGGGCGGCTGCGCGGGGCCGAGACGGCCTACCGGGTGCGGCAGGGGGAGCTCGCCGCGCGGTTCGCGGACATCGCCGGAGGGCTGCGGGTGCTGAACGGCATCGGCGGCAAGGACGTGTACGCGGAACGTTACCGGCGCGGCTCGCAGGAGCTGCGCGAGCAGGGGTACCGGGTCGGGGCGGTGACGAGCTGGATCCACGCCCTCGGGGTCGGCCTGCCCACGCTGTTCCTGGGCGCGGTGACGTGGCTGGCGGCCCGGATGGCCGTGCAGGGGGACATCTCGGTCGGGGAGCTGGTGGCGGTGTACGGGTACGCCGCCGTGCTGGTGGTGCCCGTCGCGTTCTTCACCGAGGGCGGCTACGACCTCAGCCGCGGCCTCGTCGCCGCCCGCCGGGTGATCCACTTCCTGAACCTGGAGCCTGCCGCCGAGGGCGGAGACGCCGAGGCACCCGGGTCGCCGGCCACGCTGCGCGATCCCGCGTCCGGCGTGGAGATCGCGCCGGGGCGGCTGACCGCGCTGGTCAGCGCGCGACCGGCGGAGGCGGCGGCCGTCCTCGACCGCCTGGGCGGCTTCACCGGATCGGCCGCCACCTGGGGCGGGGTCCGCCTCCGCGACCTCGGCCGGGAGCGGGTACGTGAGCGGATCCTGGTGGCGGACAACGAGGCCGACCTGTTCGCGGGGGCGTTGCGCGAGATCATCGCGGGCAGCCGGGAGCCGGACGACGAGGCACTCCTCCGGGCCGTGCGCGCGGCCATGGGCGAGGACATCGTGCGGGCGCTCCCGTACGGGCTGGACTCGGTGATCTCGGCCCAGGGCCGCAACCTGTCCGGCGGGCAGCGGCAGCGCGTCCGCCTGGCCCGCGCGCTGCTCGCCGATCCGGAGGTCCTCCTGGCCGCCGAGCCCACCTCGGCCCTGGACGCCCACACCGAGGCGGCCGTCGCGGACCGGCTGCGCGCCGCGCGGGCCGGCCGCACCACCGTCGTCGCCACCACCTCGCCTCTCGTGCTGGATCGGGCGGACACGGTGTACTACCTGGTGGACGGCGTGGTGGCGGCCACGGGCGAGCACCCCGGCCTGCTGCGCGACGAGCCCGGCTACCGCCTGCTGGTGTCCCGCGGCGAGGCGGACGACGGGCCGGCCGATGGAACCGGCGTCCCGCCCCAGGAACTCGCCCGATGACCGCCACCCCCGATTCCGCCGGCGACGGCCGGTTGCCGGTCGCCGAGCCGGGGCGGACGCGCCGGGCCGCGTGGCGGCTCGTCCGCCTGGACGGCCGCGCCTTCGCCGCCATGCTCGCGCTCAACGCCCTGGCCGCCAGCGCGGGGCTGGCCGCCCCGTGGCTGCTCGGCCGCATCGTCGACGAGGTCAAGTCCGGCGCGACCGTCGCCGCGGTGGACCGGCTGGCCCTGGCCATCCTCGTCTGCGGCGTGGTCCAGCTCCTGCTGTCCCGCTACGCGAGCTTCGTCGGCCACCGGTTCGGCGAGCGTACGCTGGCCCGCGTCCGGGAGGAGTACACCGAGCGCACGCTCGCCCTGCCCGCCTCCGTGGTCGAGCGCGCCGGGACCGGCGACCTGACGACCCGGGGCACCACGGATGTCGCCTCGGTCGGCGCCACGCTCCGCGACGCCGGTCCCGACGTGGCCATCGCCGCCGTCCAGGCCGTCTTCATCCTGGCCGCCGTCTTCGCGCTCGACCCGCTCCTGGGCGCGTGCGGGGTGCTCGGCCTCACCGGCATCTGGTTCGCCTCCCGGTGGTACCTGCGCCGGGCGGTCGGGGCGTACCTGGCCGAGGGCGCCGCCAACTCGGCCCTCGCCGAGGAGCTCGCCGCCACCACCAGCGGCGCCCGCACGGTGGAGGCGCTCCGGCTCGAACACCGCCGCATCACGGCCGCCCGGCGGGCCATCGACGAGTGCCGCCGCACCCGTACCAGGACGTTGTTCCTGCGCAGCGTGCTCTTCCCGGTGGTGGACGTCTCGTACGCCATCCCCGTCGCCGCCGTCCTGCTGCTCGGCGGCGCGCTGATGACGCGGCAGCCGGGCGCCGTGACGCTGGGCACGGTGGTCGCCGCGGCCCTCTACCTGCGCCGGCTGGAGCAGCCGCTGAACACCGTCCTGCAGCAGCTGGAGCGCCTGCAGAGCAGCATCGCCTCCTTCTCCCGCGTGGAGGGGCTGGCCACGGCTCCCCTCAGCACGCCGGCCGCTTCCCCGGAGCCGGCCGGCGACCGGCTGGAGGTCCGCGGCGTGCGCTTCGCCTACGACGGCGGCCCGGACGTGCTGCACGGGGTGGACCTGTGCGTACGCCCCGGCGAGCGCCTGGCGATCGTCGGCCCCTCCGGCGCGGGCAAGACGACGCTGGGCAGGCTGCTGGCGGGCGTGGACGCCCCGCGGACCGGCTCTGTCACGGTCGGCGGCGTCCCCGTGGCCGGCCTCGACCCCGACCGGCTGCGCGAGCGCGTCGTCCTCGTCACCCAGGAGCACCACGTGTTCCTCGGCACGGTACGCGACAACCTGCGGATCGCCGCCCCCTCCGCCACCGACGCGGACCTGCGCGCGGCCCTGACCGCCGTGGGCGCCGACTGGATCGACGACCTCCCGGACGGCCTGGACACCGACCTGGGCCACGGCGCCCACCGCCCGGACGGCGCGCAGGCCCAGCAGCTGGCCCTGGCGCGCGTCGTGCTGGCCGACCCCCACACGCTGATCCTCGACGAGGCCACCGCCCTGCTGGACCCGGGAACGGCCCGCCACACGGAGCGCGCCCTGGCCGCCGTCCTCGGCGGGCGTACCGTCATCGCCATCGCCCACCGCCTCCAGACGGCGCACGACGCGGATCGGGTGGCGGTCATGCGGGACGGGCGGATCATGGAGCTGGGCACGCACGAGGACCTGGTCGCGGCCGGCGGCGGGTACGCGGACCTCTGGCATTCGTGGCACGGGGACCGGCCGCGACCAGATCGCCAAGGGTGAAGAATATCTTCGCAAAGATCTCGCCAGCGAAGGAAAATGTTGAGACGCTGAACTGCACGACGCACCCCCCAGTCCCGAGGAGTGGTTCATGCGCAGACTGCTGGCGATCTCTCTGGTCGCCCTGCTGCCCTTAAGCAATGTGAGCGCAGCTCACGCCCAGGAACCCGCCGACCGGCAGCAGGCCTTCGCGGCCGCCGCCGAGGAGTTCCAGGTGCCCGCCAGCGTGTTGCTGGGTGTCTCCTACCTCGAGTCCCGCTGGGACGCCCACGCGGGCCGACCCTCCAGCGACGCCGGGTTCGGGCCCATGCACCTGACCGACGCCGCCGCCTTCACCTCCGCCAACCACCACAGCGAGGGCGAGGAGGACGCCCGCGGCGACGACGGCCGCCCCCTGCCCCCGCCCGCCGAGCAGCCCGCGCCCACGGACATCCCGGCCTCGCTGCGCACCATGGAGCGGGCCGCCGCGCTGACCGGCGAGAGCCACGAGCGGCTGCGTACGGACGACGCCGCCAACATCCGGGGCGGCGCGGCGCTGCTGGCCGACTACCAGAAGGCGCTCGGCGCGCCGCTCAGCGACGACCCGGGCGAGTGGTACGGGGCCGTGGCCAGGTACTCCGGGGCCGAGGAGGCCGGGGCCGCCAAGTTCTTCGCCGACGAGGTCTTCGCGACGATCAAGGAAGGGGCCGAGCGGACGACGGACGACGGCGAGCGGGTCGCCCTGCCGGCCGTGCCCGGCCTGGAGAAGATCGAGAAGTGGCTGGAGAAGCTCGGCCTGCGGCCCACCCGCCCCGACGGCGTGGAGTGCCCGGCCTCGATCTCCTGCGAATGGATCCCGGCCGCCTACCAAGAGTTGCCGGACAACGACTACGGCCACTACGACCTGGCGAACCGGCCGTTCAGCCAGAAGGTCGACTACATCATCATCCATGACATGGAGGGATATTTCCTGCCCTCCATTCGCCTCAACCAGGACCCCAACTACGGCGCGAGCTGGCACTACTCCATCCGCTCCTCCGACGGCCACATCGCCCAGCACATCAAGACCAAGGACGTCGGCTGGCAGGCCGGCAACTGGTACGTCAACGCCAAGTCCATCGGTCTCGAGCACGAGGGCTTCCTGGCCGAGGGCAGCGCCTGGTACACCGAGGCGATGTACCGCTCGTCCGCCCGCCTGGTGCGCTACCTGGCGCTCAAGCACGGCGTGCCGCTGGACCGCGCCCACATCCTGGGCCACGACAACGTCCCGGGCACGCTCCCGACGACCGTGCGCGGCATGCACGAGGACCCGGGGCCGTTCTGGGACTGGGCGCACTACTTCCAGCTCATGGGGGCGCCGCTGCACCAGTTCGGCGGACCTCGGGCGGGATCGGTCATGATAAAGCCGGACTTCGCCACGAATAAGCCGTACTTCTACGGGTGCGACCGCAAGAACCCGTCAGCCGCCTGCCCGCCGCTCCCCGCCGGCACCGTCTGGCTCCGCACGGAGCCGCGGCCGGACGCGCCGCTGGTCAAGGACATCGGCAAGCACCCGACCGGCGACTCCCTCTACAGCGTGTACGACCACAGCGCCCGCGCCGGCACCGGACAGCGCTTCGCCGTGGCCGACCGCCAGGGCGACTGGACGGCCATCTGGTATCTCGGTCAGAAGGCCTGGTTCCACAACCCGGCCGACGCCCCGACCGCCGTCCCGTCCATGGGGCTCGTGGTCACCCCGAAGCCGGGCAAGGCGACCGTCCCGGTGTACGGGCGGGCGTACCCGGAGCAGGAGGCGTACCCGGAGGGGATCCCGTACCAGGCGGTGACCCCGCTGCAGTACACGTTCTCGGCCGGGGAGAAGTACACCCTCGCGGGTCCGGCCGCCACCGAGTACTACCGCGCGGTCACCTTCAACCTGGAGGACCACAAGGTGGTGCGGGGCAAGACCAGATACCTGGAGATCCAGTTCGGCCACCGCGTGATGTTCGTCAAGGCTGACGACGTGCAGGTGACGTTCTCCGGGTGAACTCCCTGACGGCTCGCCTGGTGCTCGCGAGCGCCTCCTGAGAGGCGTCGAACGTGCGCTGGGCGACGCCGACGAACACGCAGTCGACGACGAGGAGCTGGCTGATCCGGCTGGCCAGGGCGCCGGGACGGAACTCCGTCTCGCGCCCGGCGGAGATCAGCACGTGTTCGGCCAGCTCCGCGATGGACGAGCGGGGGTTGTTGGTGATCGCGACCGTGGTGGCCCCGGCCTCCTTGGCCCGGCGCAGCGGCTCGATCACGTCGGGGGTCTCGCCGGAGGTGCTGATGCCGATGGCGACGTCGCCCTCTCTCAGCAGCACCGCGCTGGTCAGCGCCAGGTGCGCGTCCTGGAAGGCGTGGCTGGACAGGCCGATGCGCATCAGCTTCTGCGCGACGTCCTCGGCCACCAGCCCGGAGGCGCTCACTCCGTAGGCGTCGATCCGCCGGGCGCCGACGATGGCGTCCACCACCAGCCCGAGGCGCTCGGAGGTGAGCTGGGCGATGGTGTCGTTGATCGCCTCCGACTCGGCCCGCGCCACCTTCTGGATGACCTCCGACAGGGGGTCGTCGGGGGCCAGGTCGCCGGGCACCAGCCGGTCAGGCTGCGCGGCGGCCGCGGCTAAGGCCAGCCTGAGCTGCGGGTATCCCGCGAAGCCGAGCAGTCTGGCGGTGCGTACGATCGTGGCCTCGCTGGTGCCCGAGGCGGCGGAGAGCTCCGTGATGGTGCTCCGGGCCACCGTCGCGGGGTCCTCCAGGATGAGGCGTGCGACGGTCTGGGCAGCCGGCGTCAGGGACGGCAGCACACCTCGGACCGTGGCCACCAGAGTGTCAGCCCGCAGGCCGTTCCCGCTGTCGTCCACCCCCTGATTATGCCCGGTTGTTTACCGCAGAGTTCCGTTCGTCATACCTGCAGGTTCCTCGGGGACGGCTATGAGCCCCAGCTCCGCGGGCGTGGCGAGGAGCGGGTGGTACGGGACGACCCGCACGGTGTACCCGAAGGCGCCCGTGCGGTCGAGCGGCACCGTGCCCGTGTAGTGCGCCCGCCGGTCGTCGTCCACCGACTGCGCCGACAGCTTGGCGTACACCGGGTGCACCAGCTCGTCGTGCGGCCCGACCTTGCCGTACGCGACCTCGACCAGCACGTCGTCCGGCTCCAGGTCGCCCAGCGCGATCGTGGCGTGCAGCTCGATGGCCGCCCCGACCTCCGGCATGTCCCCCACGCCGGCCGCCTCGACGTGCTCGACGCGCACCCCCGGCCAGGCCCTGGTCACCCGGACCCGCCAGGCGGCGAACCCCTTGGCCGGCGCGTAGGAGTCGGCGCTCAGCGCGCGGGCGGAGGCGGCGGCCGGGTTGTACAGGGTGACCACGTAGTCGCGCAGCATGCGCCCGGCCAGCACCTTGGGCCCGAGCGAGGCCAGCGTGTGCTTGACCATCTCCATCCAGCGCCGCGGCAGGCCGTCGAGCGCGCGGTCGTAGAACCGGTCGGACACCTCGTGCTCGATCAGGTCGTAGAGGGCGGCGGCCTCCAGCTCGTCGCGCCGGTCGGCGTTCGTCACCCCGTCGGCGGTGGGGATGGCCCAGCCGTTGGTGCCGTCGTACCACTCGTCCCACCAGCCGTCGCGGATCGACAGGTTGAGGCCGCCGTTCAGCGCGGACTTCATCCCCGACGTGCCGGACGCCTCCAGCGGGCGCAGCGGGTTGTTCAGCCAGACGTCACAGCCCTGGACCATGAGCTGCCCGAGCGCCATGTCGTAGTCGGGCAGGAAGACGATGCGGTGCCGGACGTTCTGCTGGTCGGCGAACTTGACGATCTGCTGGATCAGCTTCTTGCCGCCCTCGTCGGCGGGGTGGGCCTTGCCGGCGATCACGATCTGCACCGGCTTGTCCGGCGACAGCAGCAGCTCCGTCAGCCGCTCGGGGTCGCGCAGCATGAGCGTGAGCCGCTTGTACGACGGCACGCGCCGCGCGAACCCGATCGTCAGCACGTCGGGGTCGAGCGCGTCGTCGATCCAGCCCAGCTCGGCGTCGGAGGCCCCGCGCTCGCGCCAGGACCTGCGCAGGCGTACGCGGGCGCCGTCGACCAGCCGCTTGCGCAGCGTGCCGCGGATCTGCCAGATGTCGGCGTCGGAGATCTTCTGGATGCCCTCCCAGCCGCGGGCCCGCTCCAGCAGCGAGGGCAGCTCCCGCCCGGCCAGCTCCATGAGCTCCCTGCCGACCCAGGTCGGCGCGTGCACGCCGTTGGTGATCGACCCGATCGGCACCTCGTCCAGGTCAAATCCCGGCCAGAGATTCTTGAACATCTCCCGGCTGACCTCGCCGTGCAGCTTGGACACGCCGTTGACGCGCTGCGCCAGCCGCATGCCCATGACGGCCATGTTGAACCGGTGCGGGTCGGACTCCGCGCCCAGCGCGAGGATCCGCTCCACCGGCACGGTCGGCCAGGCGTTCGCGCCGCCGAAGTGGCGCTCGATCATGTCCACCGGGAAGCGGTCGATGCCCGCGGGGACGGGGGTGTGCGTGGTGAACACCGTGCCGGCCCGCACCGCCTCCAGCGCCTCGTCGAACGACATCCGCGCCTCGGTCAGCTCCCGGATCCGCTCCAGGCCGAGGAAGCCGGCGTGGCCCTCGTTGGTGTGGAACACCTCCGGGTCGGCGTGGCCGGTGATCTTGCAGTAGGCCCTGATCGCGCGTACGCCGCCGACCCCCAGCAGCAGCTCCTGCATGAGCCGGTGGTCGGTGCCCCCGCCGTAGAGCCGGTCGGTGATGTCTCTCGCGGCGGTGTCGTTGTCGGCCACGTCGGAGTCGAGCAGCAGCAGCGGCACCCGTCCGACCTGTGCCACCCACACCTGCGCGTGCAGCACGCGCTCCTCGGGCAGGGCCAGGCGGATCTTGACGGGCGTGCCCTCGGCGTCCTTGAGCAGGCTCAGCGGCAGTCCGCCCGCGTCGAGCGACGGGTAGTGCTCCAGCTGCCAGCCCTCCGGCGAGAGCGACTGGGTGAAGTAGCCGTGCCGGTAGAGCAGGCCGACGGCGAGGATGGGCACGCCGAGGTCGCTGGCCGCCTTGAGGTGGTCGCCCGCGAGGATGCCCAGGCCGCCCGAGTATTGCGGCAGCGCCGTGGCGATGCCGAACTCGGGCGAGAAGTAGGCGATGGCGCGCGCGCCGTCGGGCAGCGTCTGGTACCACCGCGGCGAGGTCATGTATTCGCGCAGGTCGTCGGCGGCGTCGGCGAGCCGCCGCAGGAAGCGGCGGTCGGCCGCCAGCTCGGCCAGCCTGGCCGGCGTGACGGCGCCGAGCAGCGCCACGGGATCGTGCCCGACCTGCTCCCAGAGATCGGCGTCGACCTCCGCGAAGAGGTCCATCGTCTCCGGGTGCCATGACCAGCGGAGATTGTGGACGAGCTCGCCGAGGGCGGCCAGCTCCGCGGGCAGGACGGTGCGGACGGTAAACCGGCGGATAGCTCTCACGTTTCTGCACCCTACGGGCTAGGAGGGACCTCTGAGTCCTTCACCCCCACGAAGCCCCTTCAAACCCCTTCCGGGAACAAGCATGAAGAGGGACTATTGGGGCAACTTTCCTCATTGTTGGGCTCTCCCGCAGACACTCTCGGGAGGTCTATCCGCTGCTGTCCACAATTTACATGCAAGGATCGTTCCTGCCAGGGAAAGCCTCCGGCGGCACCGGGAGTGCCGCCGCAAACCCTTGAATGCGATGATCGGACGAATTCCCATCACGGACATCTCCCCCGTCGTCGACTGCGGGCAGTGGCCCGCCAAGGCGGTCGCCGGCGAGACCTTCCAGGTCTCGGCGACCGTCTTCAGAGAGGGCCACGACGCCGTGGCCGCGGGCGTGGTGCTCACCGCGCCCGACGGGCAGCGCGGGCGCCTGAGACCGATGCGCGAGCTCGCCCCCGGTACCGACCGCTGGGGCGTGGACGTGTGCCTGCCGGCCGAAGGTGACTGGCTGTTCCGAGTGGAGGCATGGAGCGACCCGATCAGCACGTGGCTGCACGACGCGGAGATCAAGATCCCGCGCGGCATGGACGTCGATCTCATGTGCGAGGAGGGCGCCCGGCTGTTCGAGCGCGCGGCCAAGGCCGTACGCCCGGGGGACTGCCCGAACGGCCGGCCCGCGAAGAGCGGCGCGAAAACCGGCGCCAAGAACGGCCGGTCCAAGCAGAACGGCAACGGCGACAGCGCCTGCGGCCACCGGGCGGCGCTGCTGTCGATCTCGGCCACGCTGCGTGACGAGGACCTGGACCCGCGGGCCCGGCTGTCGATCGCCCAGCTTCCCGAGACCGCCGCGCTGCTGGACGCGCATCCGTTCCGGGAGCTGGTGACCAGGTCCAAGTCGCACAAGGTCAGGGTGGACCGGCGCCGGGCGCTGTACGGCTCCTGGTACGAGTTCTTCCCGAGGTCCGAAGGCGCGGTCGTCAACGAGCTGGGCATCTCCAAGTCCGGAAATTTCCAGACTGCTGCCAAGCGGCTGCCCGCCATCGCCAAGATGGGCTTCGACGTCGTCTACCTGCCGCCCATCCATCCGATCGGCACCACCTACCGCAAGGGCCGCAACAACACGCTCAGCCCCGAGCCCGACGAGCCCGGCTCGCCGTGGGCCATCGGCTCGGAGGACGGCGGCCACGACGCCGTGCACCCCGACCTGGGCACCCTGGACGACTTCGACGTGTTCGTCGAGCGGACCAAGGCGCTGGGGATGGAGATCGCGCTCGACTTCGCCCTGCAGTGCTCTCCCGACCACCCGTGGGTGAAGGAACACCCCGAGTGGTTCACGATCAGGGCCGACGGGTCGATCGCGTACGCCGAGAACCCGCCCAAGAAATACCAGGACATCTACCCGATCAACTTCGACCGGGATCCCGAGGGGATCTACATCGAGGTGAGGCGGGTGCTGCGGCACTGGATGGACCACGGGGTGCGCATCTTCCGGGTGGACAACCCGCACACCAAGCCGGTGGCGTTCTGGGAGCGGCTGCTGGCCGACATCCACCGGACCGACCCCGACGTGATCTTCCTGTCGGAGGCGTTCACCAGGCCGGCGATGATGCGCACGCTGGCCAAGACCGGCTTCCATCAGTCATACACGTACTACACCTGGAAGAACTCCAAAGGTGATGTGGAGACCTACCTCACGGAGCTCTCCCAGGAGACTTCCTGCTACCTGCGACCGAACCTGTTCGTGAACACGCCCGACATCCTGCACGAGTTCCTGCAGCACGGCGGCGTGCCGGCGTTCAAGATCAGGGCGGTCCTGGCCGCGCTCGCCTCGCCAGCCTGGGGCGTCTACTCCGGCTACGAGCTCGGAGAAAACGTGCCAGTACGTCCCGGCAGCGAGGAATACCTAGATAGTGAGAAATATCAGTACAAACCTCGCGATTGGGTAACGGCCGAACGTGAAGGAAGGAGCCTGGCTCCCTTCCTCACCCACCTGAATTTGTTCCGAAGAGCGCATCCTGCGCTGCAGGAATTGCGTAATCTACGGTTCCACAGGGTCGACCAACCGGACATCGTTTGCTTCTCGAAACGGCTCCCGGGCGCCTATGACACGGCCACACGAAGGCACGGACTGGGCGACGTCGTTCTGGCGGTCATCAACCTGGATCCACACCACACCCACGAGGCGACTGTTGATCTGGACCTGCCTGCAATCGGTCTCGACTGGACCGCGGAGTTCGTCGTGGACGACGAATTGTCAGGCGAATCGTACCGCTGGAGGCAGAGCAACTATGTACGCCTCGACCCCCACATCCAGCCTGCCCACATTCTCACCGTACGAGCCGCGCCACGGTAGAACTGAATTCAGCGGGGAGTCTTCAACGTGTGTGAAAGCGCCTCCCTCATGAGCCCCCAGCGGGGCGGCTCATGAGCTCCACACCCATTCCCAACACCTTTGACGAGGAAAAGCCGCGCGATCCCTACTGGTACAAGCGGGCGGTTTTCTACGAGGTCCTGATCAGGGGATTCGCCGACTCCAACGGCGACGGGACCGGCGACATCAGAGGTCTCATCAGCAAGCTCGACTACCTGCAATGGCTGGGCGTCGACTGCCTCTGGCTGCTGCCGTTGTTCGAGTCGCCACTGCGTGACGGCGGCTACGACATCGCGGACTTCATGAAGATCCTGCCCGAGTTCGGAGATCTCGGAGACTTCGTGAAGCTCGTCGACGAGGCGCACAAACGGGGCATGCGCGTCATCGCCGACCTGGTCATGAACCACACCAGCGACGCCCACCCGTGGTTCCAGGCGTCCCGGCACGACCCCGAGGGGCCGTTCGGCGACTTCTACGTGTGGTCGTCCACGGATGAGAAGTACCAGGACGCCCGGATCATCTTCATCGACACGGAAACGTCCAACTGGACCTACGACCCCGTGCGCGGCCAGTACTACTGGCACCGCTTCTTCCACCACCAGCCGGACCTCAACTACGAGAACCCGGCGGTGCAGGAGGCCATGCTCGAGGTCCTGCGGTTCTGGCTGGACCTGGGCATCGACGGGTTCCGGCTGGACGCGGTGCCCTACCTCTTCGAGGAAGAGGGCACCAACTGCGAGAACCTGCCGCGGACCCACGAATACCTGAAGCGGATCCGGACCGAGGTGGACCGGCTGTTCCCCGACCGCGTGCTGCTGGCCGAGGCGAACCAGTGGCCGTCCGACGTGGTGGAGTATTTCGGGGACCCGGTCGGCGGTGGGGACGAATGCCATATGGCCTTCCATTTCCCGCTGATGCCCCGCATCTTCATGGCCGTCCGCAGGGAATCGCGCTATCCCATTTCCGAAATCTTGGCGCAAACGCCGAAAATTCCGGAGCATTGCCAGTGGGGAATCTTCCTCCGCAACCACGACGAGCTCACGCTCGAGATGGTCACGGACGAAGAGCGCGACTACATGTACACCGAGTACGCCAAGGATCCCCGCATGCGGGCGAACGTCGGCATCCGCCGCCGCCTGGCGCCCCTGCTCGAGAACGACCGCAACCAGATCGAGCTGTTCACCGCCCTGCTCCTGTCGCTGCCCGGCTCCCCCGTGCTCTACTACGGCGACGAGATCGGCATGGGCGACAACATCTGGCTCGGCGACCGTGACGGCGTCCGCACGCCCATGCAGTGGGACCCCGACCGCAACGCCGGGTTCTCCGACTGCGACCCCGGCCGGCTCTACCTGCCGGTCATCATGGACCCGATCTACGGCTACCAGGGCATCAACGTCGAGGCCCAGCAGAAGAACGCCGGCTCGCTGCTGCACTGGACCCGGCGCATGATCGAGATCCGCAAGCGGCACCCGGTCTTCGGGCTGGGCGGTTACGCGGAGCTCAACTCCTCCAACCCCAGCGTGCTCGCGTTCGTCAGGGAACTGGGCGACGACCGGATGCTCTGCGTGAACAACCTGTCACGCTTCCCGCAGCCGGTCGAGCTCGACCTGCGCAGATTCGTCGGCGTCTCCCCCGTGGAAACCATGGGAGGCGTACCATTCCCGGCAATTGGCGAACTTCCGTATCTTTTGACGCTTCCCGGGCATGGGTTCTATTGGTTCACACTCCCGCCGGCCATCATCCAGGAGGAGTAGGACGTGCTTGACGAGCTCCTTGCCACGTGGATCGGCCGCCAGCGTTGGTTCGGTGGCAAGGGGCGCCCGATCGACGCTCTGTCGGTCGATTCGGACGTCGAGCTGACGCCCGGTCTCAGACACCTGATCGTCGCCGTCTGGCAGGAGGGCTCGCGTGACCGGTACCAGGTCCTGCTGGGCGAGCGGGACGAGATCCCCGACCGGCTGACGCACGCCCTCATCGGCACGGTCGGCGACACCTATCTCTACGACGCCGTCCACGACTCCGACCGCGCGAGCTGGCTCCTGGACGGCATGGCCCACGACGAGACCCGCAGCGGCCTGCGCATGCGCCACGTGCCCGGGGTCACCATCGACACCTCCCCGCGCAGCCTGGTGCTCGGCGCGGAGCAGTCCAACACCTCGATCGTGTACGGGGACGCGTACATCTGCAAGCTCTTCCGCCGGCTCATCCCGGGCGTCAACCC
Organism: Nonomuraea sp. NPDC049709; assembly: GCF_040674815.1. Classification (NCBI taxonomy): domain Bacteria; kingdom Bacillati; phylum Actinomycetota; class Actinomycetes; order Streptosporangiales; family Streptosporangiaceae; genus Nonomuraea; species Nonomuraea sp. NPDC049709. Next base: position 26,255 of record NZ_JBFANM010000015.1, on the reverse strand, counting down.
CGAGCTGGAGATCATCACCGCCCTGGCCGCCAGGAACGCGCCGCACATCGCGCAGCCGTACGGGTGGATCGAGACCGACCTCGACGGCACGGACACCACGCTCGCGATCATGCAGGAGTTCCTGACCCCCGCGAACGACGGCTGGGACCTGGCCCTGGCCAGCGTGCGCGACCTGTACGCCTCGCTGCCCGAGCTGCCGGCGTCCGACGCGGGCGGGGACTTCGCGGCCGAGGCGGTGCGGCTGGGCGGCGCCACCGCCCGCGTGCACCACGAGCTGGCCGCCGCCTTCCCCACCGACGTCATCGAGATTCACGAGCTCAAGCGGATGGCCGAGTCCTTCAGGCGGCGGCTGGGCCGGGCCGTGGCGGAGGTGCCCGAGCTGCGGCAGCACGTGAACGCCATCGAGGACGCCTACCACCAGGTGGAGCTGCTCACCAACGAGGTGCCCGTGCAGCGGGTTCACGGCGACTACCACCTCGGCCAGGTGATGCGCACGCCGACGGACTGGGTGGTGCTCGACTTCGAGGGCGAGCCGGGGCAGCCGCTGGCCGAGCGGCGGGCGCTGTCGTCGCCGCTGCGGGACGTGGCGGGGATGCTGCGCTCGTTCGACTACGCGGCCAGGCACCTGCTGGCCGGACACTCCCAGGCCGCAGAGCTGGAGCCCCGGGCGCAGGAGTGGGCCGACCGCAACCGGGCCGCCTTCCTCGACGGGTACACCGAGGGCGGCGGGGTGATCACGCGGGCGGACGCGGCGCTGCTGCGGGCGTTCGAGCTGTCGAAGGCCGTCTACGAGGTCGTCTACGAGGCCCGCAACCGGCCCACCTGGCTCCCGATTCCCCTGGCCGCCTTCCGCCCCCGCCCCACCTGACCCCCGGCGGCACATCCGTGAGGACGGTCAGAGCAGTTCCTCGATGAGGCCGGACAGGCCCTCGTGGCCGAGGCCGCGGGCTGTGCGCTGGTCGACGATCGTCTTCATGGGCAGCAGCAGGTCCGGCTTGACGCCCTGCTCGCGGAACGTGCGGACCAGGTTCTCCAGGCCCGCCCGGTTGACCTCCAGGTTGGAGACCTCCGTGCTGTGGTCGCCGGACTCCATCTTCGCGGCCCAGGCCGGCTGCTGGGCGGCCATCGCGTTCAGCCACGGGACCAGCAGCGACTCGACGAACTCCCCGAGCGGGAACTTCGCCGACGTCACCAGGGCCGCCGCCTCCAGGAGGCCGGCGATCTGGCCGTACATGCCGGTCAGCATGGCCAGGTCCAGCAGCGGCGCCATCCCGGGGTCGTCGCCGGTGAAGCGGGGCTCGGCCATGGCGGCCAGCGCCGGCTGGTACCGGTCGAAGGCCCGCTGGGAGCCGCTGTAGAGGATGAGCGCGCCCGGCTGGGCGATCATCTGGGGCACCGCCATGATGCCGCCGTCGAGGTAGTCACCACCGCGCCCGGCCACCCAGGACGCCGTCTCGCGGGCCTCGGCGGGCCGGCCGGTGGTGAGGTTCGCGATGACCCGCCCCTCCAGCGACGCCTGCCCCAGCACCTCCTCGACGGACGGGTAGTCGAGCAGGCACACGATCACCAGGGGGCTCGCCTCGACGGCCCGCGCCGGGGTGTCCGCGAGCGTGGCACCCTTGGCGACCAGGGGTTCGGCCTTGGCCGGCGTACGGTTCCACACGGTCACGCGGTGCCCGGCCGCCAGGAGGCCGCCGGCGAGCGCGGAGCCCATGAGCCCGAGGCCGAGAACGGAGATATTTTCCGGCATTTCAGCGTTCATTGTTGGTGTTCCTTGTTGCAGGAGGATGATGCGTCCACCTTCTCCGTGGGCGGTTATGGTCTGGTTCGGAGTCGGTTATGGGCGGGGATGGGCAGATGCGGTTCGGGGTGCTGGGGCCGATCGCGGTGTGGACGCCCGACGGGCAGCCGGTCCAGGTGATCGAGGTCAAGGTCCGGGCGCTGCTCGCCGGCCTGCTGATCCACGCCGGGCGGCCGGTCTCCGCCGACCGGCTGATCGAGGACCTCTGGGGTGACCGGCCGCCCGCCGACGCGCCCGCCGCGTTGCGGGTGAAGGTGTCGCAACTGCGCAGGGCGCTGGCCGATCGGGAGCTGGTGGCGTACCGGGCGCCCGGGTACGTGCTGCGGGCCGAGCCCGGGTCCGTGGACGCCGGGCTGTTCGAGGCGTTGCTCGGGCGGGCCCAGCGCGCCGACGACCTCCAGGCGCGCGCTTCGCTGCTGCGCGAGGCGCTCGGTCTCTGGCGCGGGAGCGCGTACGCGGAGTTCGCCGACGAGCCGTTCGCGCGGGCGGCGGTGGCCCGGCTGGACGAGCAGCGGCTGATGGCGGTGGAGGAGCTGGCCGAGGCCCGGCTCGGGCTGGGCGAGCACGGGCTGCTCGCAGCCGAGCTGTCGGACCTGGTGGCCGAGCATCCACTGCGGGAACGGCTGCGCGGCGTGCACGTACGGGCTCTCTACCGGGCAGGGCGGCAGAGCGAGGCGCTGGCCAGCTACGGGGAGCTGCGGCGGCGGCTGGCGGACGAGCTCGGGCTGGATCCCGGGCCGGAGCTGGCGGCCCTGCACCAGGCGATCCTGGAGCAGGACCCGGCCCTGGACGCGCCGGCGGCACGGCCCCGTACGAACCTGCCCGCCCCCCTGACGCCCCTGGTGGGGCGGGACGAGGCGGTGGCCGAGGTGCGGGCGCTGCTGCGTACCGACCGCCTGGTCACCCTCACGGGCCCCGGCGGCGTGGGCAAGACCCGCCTGGCCCTCGCCGCTGCCTCTGCGCCCCTTGTGACGGAGGGCTTCGAGGGCGGGGTGTGGCTGGTGGAGCTGGCCTCGCTCGGCGCCGGGGCGCAGGCGGTCGAGGTGGCCGAGGCGATCGCGGGCGTGCTGGGCGTGCGTGACGACTCACCGGGCTGCATCATGGAGCGCCTGCCCACCGCGCTGCGGGCCAAGCCGACGCTGCTCGTGCTGGACAACTGCGAGCACGTGGTGGAGCAGGTGGCCACGCTGACCGGTCAGCTCCTGCGGGCCGCCCCCGAGCTGCGCGTCCTGGCCACGAGCCAGGAGTCGCTGCGGATCGAGGGCGAGGCGCTGTGGAGCGTGCCGCCGCTGGGGCGGGAGGCGGCCGTGGAGCTGTTCGCGGCGCGGGCGGGCATCGCGCCCGACGCCGACGTCGAGGAGATCTGCGCGCGGCTGGACGGCATCCCGCTCGCGCTGGAGCTGGCCGCCACGAGGATGCGGGCACTGACCCCGAGGCAGCTGGCCGAGCGCCTCGACGACCGCTTCCGGCTGCTCGCCTCCGGGCTGCGCGGCGCGCCGGCCCGGCAGCAGACGTTGCGGGCGATGATCGACTGGAGCTGGGAGCTGCTGACGGACGCCGAGCGGGTGGTGCTGCGGCGCCTGGCCGTGCACGCCGACGGCTGCACGCTGGAGGCGGCCGAGGAGGTCTGCGCCGAACCCGGCCTGGACGTGCTCGACCTGCTGGCCCGCCTGGTCGACCGCTCCCTGGTGGTACGCACGTCGCCACGCGCCCCCGCCCCCGGAGACCGGCCGGGGTCTGCGCCGACGCCCCGCTACCGGCTGCTGGAGTCGGTCGCGGCCTACTGCCAGGAACGGCTGGCCGAGGCGGGCGAGCTGGCCGGCGTGCGGCTCCGGCACGTCCGCCACTACGCCGGCCTGGCCGAGCGGGTGGAGCCCGGCCTCCGCGGGCACGGGCAGCGCCGCGCGCTCGCCCTCCACGACGCCGACCACGCCAACCTGCGCACGGCGCTGGAGACGGCCGTGGCCGAGCGGGCGCCGGGCGAGGCGCTCCGGCTGGTCAACGCCATGGCCTGGTACTGGGTGCTGCGCGGCAGGCTGGGCGAGGGCCGCCGCGCGCTGGAGTCCGCCCTGTCCGTCGCCGACGCCTCGACCCCGGGCGCGGCGGAGGCCCAGGTGTGGCTGCACGGGCTCACCCTGCTGGCCGGGCGGCTCGTGGAGCTGGACGGCGGGCTGTTCGAGGCCATCGAGGACCCGCGGACGAGGGCGCGGGCTCGGTGGTTCGCCGGGTTCGCGCTGTTCGGGTACGACGACCTGTCGGCGAGCAGGGACCTGATCTCGACGGCGCTGGCGGAGTTCCGGGCGCTCGGGGACATGTGGGGCGCCGCCGCCGCACTCACCGTGCTGGGCCGGTACGCCGCCATGCGCGGCGACCTGACCACCCTGCGCGAGCACGCCGAGGAGAGCCTGACCCTGTTCGGGCGGATCGGCGACCGTTGGGGCGAGCTGCGGGCGACGGAGAACCTGGGCACATTGGCCGAGATCACCGGCGACTACGAGCGGGCGGCGGCGCTGCGCACGGAGGTGCTGGGGATGGCCGAGGAGCTGGGGCTGTGGAGCTCGGTCTCCGACGCGCTGTCCCGCCTGGGCCGCATCGCCATGCTGACCGGCGACCACGCGCGGGCCGACGACTACCACGAGCGGGCCAGGCGGCTGGCGGCGGCGCAGTCGAACCGCCCCGCCGAGGAGTTCGCCGAGCTCGGCCTGGCGCTGGGGGCCCGCAGGCAGGGCCGGCTGGACGAGGCGGAGCGGCGGCTGCGGGCCTGGCTGGACTGGGTCAAGGACGTGGCGGGCGACCCGGGCGCGGCGCTGATCCTGGCCGAGCTGGGGTTCGTGGCCGAGCTGCGCGGCGACGCCGCGGGCGCGCTGGAGCTGCAGCGCCAGGGGCTGACGGTGGCCCGCAAGGTGGGCGACCCCCGGGCGACCGCGCTCGCGCTGGAGGGCCTGGCGGGCGCGCTCGCCCTCGACGCGCGGCACGAGGAGGCAGGACGCCTGCTGGGCCGGGCCGCCGCCCTCAGGGAGTCGGCGGGCGCCCCGCTGCCACCGGGCGAGCGGGGCGACGTGGACCGGATCGCGGCGTCGGTGACCCGGGCCCTGGGCGAGGATGCCCTGGCCGCGGCCATGGCCGACGGGGCGGCGCGACCGCTGGAGGACGCCGTGCGCGATGCCGGGTAGCCCCCGCGGAGGACCGGTCAGTACGCCGGGTAGCCGCCCGGGACGCCCGCCATCGGGGCCGGGAACGAGCGCTGCTGCTCCTGGACGTCGGTGATCCTGCGTACGACGCCGATCGCCAGCGCGGCCGCGACCAGCATCAGCGCGATGCTCACCACGTCGAACCGCGCGGCCGCCGCCAGGCTGTCCAGCTCCTCGGCGTTGAACAGCAACCGCCCGGCCACGTTCGACACCGTGCTGCCCACGAGCCAGGCCGCCCACCAGGCGTTGATCAGGCCCTTCGAGCCGCCGGTGCGCGCCGAGGCGTGCCAGATGTCGTCCACGATCTGCTTCGGGAACCAGAAGGCGATGATCGGCACCGCCCACCCGAAGATCAGCCACGGCGCGGAGCGCCGGTGACCGCCCGGCGAGAGGAGCTCCGCGTTGGCCCGCACCCTGAACAACCACACCAGGAACGCCACGACGGTCACCACGTAGACGACGGTCTCCGCGACGCCGGACAGGCCGTAGACGAGGTCGCCGGTGCTGATCTCCGCCTCCGGCACGGAGTCGATGTCGGCGATCATGCGGTCGACGAGTCCCGCGTACCAGAGGTCGATCACCGCCGCGACGATGCCGACGGCGGAGTGGCACACCAGCGCCACGGCGGCGAAGATGGCGACGCCGCGGACCGGGCGTAACGGCGGTGGTGGCGGCGCGTACCCCTGGCCGGGGGGTTGTGGGTACATGGCGCGGGCCTTTCTGGAGGGGGACGCGAGCAGCGAACCAGTATGGCGAGCCAAGAACCCGGAAAGGATCTGTTGGCCACCCCGGCATCTTCTTGTGATAAACCCGGGATTTTGCACATCCGGTGATTGTCGCGGTGAAAGCGGGCAGTGCCTGGGATGGACGGTCATCATAGGGCAGTGTTGGGAGCATGCCGATGAGGACAGAGCTCGACCGCCTTGCGGGCGGGGCACATCACGATCCGCACTCCGTGCTCGGAGCGCACCCTGGCTCCGGCGGGGTGATCTTCCGCACGCTGCGCCCGCTCGCCGAACGGGTGCGGGTGGTGCTGGAGGACGGCTCTGCCCATGACATGAAACACCAGGCACACGGGGTGTTCGAGGTGACGGTTCCGGGCCTGGACAAGGTGCCCGGCTACACGTTGAGCGTCAAATACGCCGGGGCGGACCCGTACGAGGTGCGTGATCCCTACCGGCACTGGCCCACGCTCGGCGAGGTGGACCTGCACCTCATCGGCGAGGGGCGGCACGAGCGGCTGTGGGAGGCGCTAGGCGCGCGCGTGATGGAGCACGAGGACGTCCAGGGCACCGCGTTCGCCGTCTGGGCGCCGAACGCGCGCGGCATCAGGGTCGTCGGCGACTTCAACCACTGGGACGGCACCGCCTACCCGATGCGGTCGCTGGGCCGGTCGGGGGTGTGGGAGCTGTTCGTGCCGGGGCTCGGGGCGGGCCAGCGGTACAAGTACCAGGTGCTGGGCGCCGACGGCGTGTGGCGGGACAAGGCCGACCCGATGGCGCGGCGGACCGAGGTGCCGCCGATGACGGCCTCGGTGATCGACAAGTCCGACTACAGCTGGCAGGACGACGCCTGGATGGTCGAGCGGCGCGAGCAGCAGCCGCAGACCGGGCCGATGAGCGTCTACGAGGTGCACCTGGGGTCGTGGCGGCCGGGGCTGTCGTACGTGGAGCTGGCCGACGAGCTGTCCGAGTACGTCGCGGACATGGGCTTCACCCACGTCGAGCTGCTGCCGGTGGCCGAGCACCCGTTCGGCGGGTCGTGGGGCTACCAGGTGACGTCCTACTACGCGCCGACGGCCAGGTTCGGCACGCCCGACGAGTTCCGCCACTTCGTGGACCGCCTGCACCAGCGCGGCATCGGCGTGCTGCTGGACTGGGTGCCGGCCCACTTCCCGATGGACGACTGGGCGCTGGCCCGCTTCGACGGCACCCCGCTCTACGAGCACGCCGACCCGGCCAGGGGCGAGCACCCGGACTGGGGCACGTACGTCTTCGACTTCGGCCGCAGGGAGGTGCGCAACTTCCTGGTCGCCAACGCGCTGTTCTGGCTGAAGGAGTTCCACATCGACGGGCTGCGGGTGGACGCGGTGGCCTCGATGCTCTACCTGGACTACTCGCGGCGCGAGGGCGAGTGGACGCCCAACGTGTACGGCGGCAGGGAGAACCTCGACGCGGTCGAGTTCCTCAAGGAGATGAACTCGGTCTGCTACCGCGAGGCGCCCGGCATCATCACCGTGGCCGAGGAGTCGACCGCCTGGCCCGGGGTGTCGCGCCCGGTGCACCTCGGCGGGCTGGGGTTCGGCTTCAAGTGGAACATGGGCTGGATGCACGACACGCTCGAATACCTGCGCCACGAGCCGGTCTTCCGCCAGTACCACCACCATCAGCTGACGTTCTCGCTGCTGTACGCCTACTCCGAGAACTACGTGCTGCCGCTGTCCCACGACGAGGTCGTGCACGGCAAGGGGTCGCTGCTGGGCAAGATGCCGGGCGACGAATGGCAGCGGTTCGCGCAGTTGCGGGCGCTGCTGGCGTTCATGTGGGCGCATCCGGGCAAGCAGCTGCTGTTCATGGGCGGCGAGTTCGGCCAGGGCTCGGAGTGGTCGGAGGAGCGCGGGCTGGACTGGTGGGTGCTGGAGTTCGACGGGCACCAGGGCGTGCAGCGGCTGGTCCGCGACCTGAACCGGATCTACCGCGAGACGCCCGCCCTGTGGGACCAGGACGCCCGGCCCGAGGGGTTCCGGTGGATCGACGCCGACGACGCCTCAGGGAACACGTTCTCGTTCGTCCGCTACGCGAACGACGGGTCCGCGGTGGCGTGCGTGGTCAACTTCAGCGGCGGGCCGCACGAGAACTACCGGCTCGGGCTCCCGTACGCGGGGCAGTGGACGGAGACCGTCAACACCGACGCCTACGACTACTGGGGCAGCGGCGTGGGCAACATGGGGGCGGTCGTGGCCGGGGACGAGCCGTGGCACGGGCTCCCGTACTCGACGACGCTGCGGGTGCCGCCGCTCGGTGCGGTGTGGCTCACACATGAGGGGAGCACGCTGAACATTTGAGGTGCGCCCCCTGAAAGTTCGGTGAGAAACCGGCCCAGGGGCCTGTGCGCGTCGGGCAAATCACCCTAAACTCCGAGATCATCCCCCCTCGGAGGACGCGTGCGATTCCGCCCCTTGATCGTGAGCTCGATCGCGATGGCTCTGCTGCCGCTCTCGGCTCCGGCCTACGCAGACGACCCGACGCCCAGCCCCACCCCGGGCATCACCCAGACGCCGGTCGAGCAGCCTCCGGCCGAGGGGCCCGCCCCCGAGGAGACCTCCGCGGAGCAGGCCCCGGCCGAGGAGACGGAGACACCGGCCGGGCCCGCTCAGGGCAAGGTGGAGGAGGGCTTAGGCGTCGACGGCGGCACCGAGCGGGCCATCGTCGAGCTGACCGACCCGGTCGAGAACGCCCCCGTGGCGAGCCAGGCGGCGGCCGAGAGCGTGGAAGTGGTGCTGCAGCCGCAGAGCCAGTCGTTCATGGTCGTGGAGGGCACGGCGGAGGAGCTGGCCAAGCTCGCCGAGGACCCGCGGGTCTCCTCCATCCGCCGTGACCGCACGTTCACGCCGACGCAGGTCGCCCCGAACCTCACCCTGATCGGCGCCGACCAGGTGCACGCCAAGAACATCACCGGCACCGGCCAGGCCGTGGCCGTGCTCGACACCGGCATCGACGTGGACCACCCGTGGTTCCAGGGCCGGATCCTGGCCCAGGCGTGCTTCTCCGCCGTGGAGGACGCCGGCGTCGAGTCGCTCTGCCCGAACGGCCTGCCGCAGCAGACCGACGGCAACGCGGCGGACGCGACCACGGCGAGGTGCCTGGCCGACGGCGTGAACCTGTGCGACCACGGCTCCCACGTCGCGGGCATCGCGGCCGGCACCGGAGGCGTGGCGCCGGGCGCGGGCATCGTGGCGGTGCAGGTGTTCAGCCGGGTCAACGACGAGGACCTCTGCGGCGCGTCGGCGTGCCTGCTGGCGTACGAGTCGTCGCTGCTGCAGGCCATGGAGTACGTGACCACCCTGAACCAGCCGGTCGCGGCGGTGAACCTGAGCCTGGGCGGCGACCTGTCCGAGACCGACTGCGACGCCACCGCGGAGGGCGCGACCTTCAAGACGAAGATCGACGCGCTGCTGGCCAAGGGCGTCGCGACCGTGGTGGCCGCCGGGAACGAGTTCTTCGAAGGGACGTCGTACCCGGCCTGCGTCTCCACGGCGGTGACCGTCGGGGCGAACGACAACTCCGACGGCATCGCGGACTTCTCCAACCGGGGCGCGCTGCTCGACCTGTTCGCGCCGGGTGTGGACGTCGAGTCCTCAGTGCCGGACAACTCCACGACCGTCTACAGCGGCACCTCGATGGCGACCCCGCACGTGGCCGGCGCGCTGGCGCTGATGAAGTCGGCCTCGCCGCAGGCCCCGATCACGGAGCTGATCGACAAGCTGAAGACCTCCGGCCGGCCGTACGTGTACGACGCCAACGGCGCCCAGGTCACCACGCCGCGCCTGGACCTGGCGGCGGCCCTGGCCGGGGCGGGCACGCAGCCGCCCATCACGCAGACCCCGTCGCCCGTGCTGCCGGACGACCCCACGGACGGCACCGACCCCGCCCCCGGCGACCCCGGTGACCCGACGGACCCGGACCCCGAGCCCGAGCCCGAACCCACGTCGTCCACCAGCCCGGTCCCGCTGCCGACCGTCACGGTCACGGTGACCGTCACGCCGACCCCGGCGGCGACGACGGCCACGGTCTGCAAGCGCGGCACCGCCGCCACGAAGCTGCCGGCCAAGAAGTGGGCCGTGGAGATCCACCGCAGCAGCGGCACCATCCCGGACGCCACGCTCACCTGCTACCTGAAGCTGATCAGCAAGTCGAGCAAGGTGTTCCCCGAGCTGACGAAGGCGTCGTCGCTGGGCAAGGCGTACCGCGTGCTGAAGAACGCCAAGACCAGCAAGGCCAGGCTCGACAGCGCACTGCTGACGTCCTGGCTGAACTGGGCGCACGGCACGAACGGCACCAAGATCCTGACCGCCGCCGAGAAGGTGCGGCTGAGCAGCAAGCCGTCCACGGCCGCGCTGCAGAAAGCCACGAAAAACGTCCTCAAAACCGGCAAATAGCGAGATATACGAAAAAGGCCGGTCACTTCTGACCGGCCTTTTCTCTTCCGCCGCTTTAAAGCAAAAAAGCCTCCAACGTTTCTCTGAACTACATACGTCACTGACATCACAGTTGTCACAGGTGGGGATGTATGCGGCTGTAAGCAGCCGGGAGCCGGAAGCGCTTCACGGCTCCAGCCTCCGGGAGGAAACAAGTGAGGCTACGGTCTCTGCTGGTCGGCGCCACGACGCTGGCCATGACATCCGCCGCGCTCTACGCGGCCCCGGCACTCCAAGCCGACACCGCTGATACCGGCGACCCGGTCATCAGCCCCGCACTCGTCTCGGAGATCCAAACGAAGAGCCGGGTCCGGTCCATCATCCAGCTCAAGCCAGGCCAGAGCGTCCAGGCCGTGGCCAGCGACCTGGAGCAGGCCTCCGAGGGCAGCCGCGTCCTGGAGGCGGCCCAGTCGGAGCACTTCTTCGTCGCCGAGGTCGACGGCCGCACGCTGGACAAACTCAAGAAGGACGCCCGCGTCCAGGCCGTCTACAAGGACGAGCTGAGCATGCCCTTTCTCGACGCCAGCACCAGCCTGATCCGCTCGGACCGGGCGAACCAGGCCGGCTGGAACGGTACGGGCACCACCGTCGCCGTGCTCGACACGGGAATCGATCGCGACCATCCGTTCTTCGCGGGCCGGATCGCGGACGAGGCCTGCTTCTCCTCCTCGGACGCCAGCGACGGCACCGTCTCGCTCTGTCCGAACAGCCAGCCCAGCCAGACGGGCCCCGGCGCGGCCGACGCCGAGACGACGCAGTGCATCGTCAACGGCACCAACGCCTGCTCGCACGGCTCGCACGTGGCGGGCATCGCGGCCGGCAGGATGGTCGCGGGGGCGCCCGCCAGCGGCGTCGCCCCCGAGGCCCGGCTGCTGCCGATCCAGGTCTTCAGCCGCGTGGACAACCCGCTGACCTGCGCGCTCGGTGGCACCTCCGCGCCCTGCTTCCTCAGCTACACCTCGGACCAGAAGCTGGCGCTGGAGTACGTGGCGCGGGTGGTCAGGACGCACAACGTCGCCGCGGTGAACATGAGCCTCGGCGGCGGCCGGCCATGGGAAGAGGCGTGCGACGCCGACCCGACCGCGGCGGCGGTGAAACCGGAGTTCGACACGCTGGTGGGCCTGGGGGTGGCCCCGGTGGTCGCGGCCGGCAACAGCGCCTACCCGAACGCCGTCTCCGTACCCGCCTGCATCTCCACGGCCATCACGGTGGGGGCCACGGACGACTCCGACGCGCTCGCCGCGTTCACGAACCGGGGGTCGCTGCTCGACCTGTTCGCGCCGGGCGTGGGCATCAGCGCCTCGATCCCGGACGACGCGTACGGGGACAAGAGCGGCACCTCGATGTCCGCGCCGCACGTGGCGGGGGCGTTCGCGCTGATGCGGCAGGCGTACCCGGAGTTCACGGTCGCGCAGAGCCTGCAGCGGCTGCGGGACACCGGCACGCCCGTCCAGTTCGACGCCTCCGGAACCCCGATGATCACACCGCGCATCGATCTGGAACGTGCCACCACCGCGGCCCGCACCACCACGAACCCTCGCGCCTGACGGGACCCTGAAAGGGGGCCGGGACCACCGGCCCCCTTTCCCATGCCCGCGTGCGATTACCGGGGAGAACAAGAACCGATAACGGAACCCAACACCACCTCTGACATCAGTTGTCCGATTACTACACTTCTGTCGACAGAGCCCCCCGATCCCCGGAGGTACAGTTGAGACTCTCGTCTCTGCTGGCCGGCGCCATCGCGTTAGCCGCCGCCTCGGCAGCGCTGGTGGCCACACCCGCCCTCGCCGACCCCGAGTCCAAGATCGACCCCGCGATCACCGAGAGCGGCGAACACCGCGCCATCGTCCGCGTGCGGCAGCCGGCCCAGGTGAAGTCCGTGCAGGCCGGCGCGGAGCAGGTCGAGCAGGGCCGGAAGAACGTCAACGCGGAGCCGCCCTCCGAGGTGGCGGGCAAGCTGGACTTCTTCGTCTACCGCGGCACCCGCGCGGAGCTGGAGCAGATCGCCGAGCAGTCCGACGTGGTCTCGATCCGCAAGGACAGGCTGAACGAGCCGACGCTCGTGGAGAGCATCCCGCTGATCGGCGCCGACCGGGCCCACCGGTCCGGCTACACCGGCAAGGGCACGGCCGTGGCGATCCTGGACTCCGGCATCGACAACGACCACCCCGCCTTCGGCAACCGCATCGTGGCCCAGGCCTGCTTCTCGGCCGCCGACCCGGTCGACGGCTCCACGCCGCTGTGCCCGAACGGCAGCCAGTTCCAGATCGGCGACGGCGCGGCCAACGCCGAGACGGAGGCGTGCATGACGGGCGCCCCGCAGCCGCAGTACGGCCTGTGCTACCACGGGACGCACGTGGCCGGCATCGCGGCGGGCCAGCGCACGGCGGAGTTCGCCGCCAACGGCGTCGCCCCGAAGGCCCGGATCGTGCCGGTGCAGGTGTTCAGCCGCTTCGACAACTCGCCGTACTGCTCGGGCCGCCCGGTCTGCATCCTGGCGTACGACTCCTCGGTCCTGACCGGCATGGCCTACGCCGACCTGCTGGCCGACCAGTACAACATCGCCTCGGTGAACCTCAGCCTGGGCGGGGGCCAGTACGACACGGCCTGCGACACCGGCGACGGGGCCGACTTCAAGGCCGAGGTCGACAAGCTCCAGGCCAAGGGCACCGCGACGGTGGTGGCCTCGGGCAACAACGGCTTCGACGCCGCGGTGTCGTGGCCGGCGTGCGTCTCCAACACGGTCGCGGTGGGCGCCACGGACAAGCAGGACGCGGTGGCGAGCTTCTCGAACCGGGGGACGCTGCTGGACGTGTACGCGCCGGGCGTGGCCATCACGGCGGCGATCGCGGGCAACACGTACGCGGCCCTGAACGGCACGTCGATGGCCACCCCGCACGTCGCGGGCGCGCTGGCACTGCTGCACCAGAAGCGACCGCGCGCGACGGTGGACCAGCTGCTGGCGGCGCTGCAGCGTACGGGGAAGCCGATCACATATGTGAGCGCGGGCACGAACGTCACGACCCCACGCATCGACGTCTGGTCGGCCCTTCGCGGCCGGTAGGTAGGTTGCCCCCAGTCGGCCCACCCGTTACCCGCTCACCGGGTGGGCCGACGGAGTCCCCGAAGGCTTTCACAAGGGGTCCTCCGCGACCGGGCATGCATCGATCGCGTTGGCGACATGGACGCCAGAGGACGCAGAGCCCTCAGGCCGGCCGGCAGGCGTCACGAGCTAGAAGGCAACACCCCTACCCAAGGTGCCGAGCGAAGAACCGCAGCGCGTGATCCGTTTCATGCGCCGGGATCCCCCCGTGATCACCGGGGTTGGCGTGCAGCGTCTTGTCGCCCGAACCCAGAGCCTCGAACAGCGCAAAGGCCTGATCCCTAGGCACCCGCGTGTCATCCCATTGGACCAGGAACTGCACCGGCACAGTGACCCGAGCGGCGGCCCCGACCAGCTCGTGGACGCCGAGCAGACCCAGGACCGCAGCGCGGACCCGGGGTTCGGCGGCGATCAGCTGCACGCCGAGCCCACAGCCCATCGACACACCCCAATACCCGACCGGCCCCACCCCCACGTGGCCGAGCCCCTGGACCGCGGTCACGACCGCCTGCCAGTCGTCGACGGCCTGCCCGGCCAGCAGGTCGTGCATGGCCGCGACCAGCTCAGCCGGATCCTCTCCGGCGGCCATGCGGGCCCGCATGGCGCCGGCGAACTGGATGAACTGTTCGTCTTTCGGCCGGTCGCCGTGGTTGGGGGCATCGATCGCGACGACGGCGAAGCCCCCGTCGGCGGCGAACCGGTGGGCCCCGGCAAGTACGCCCGGGGCCTTCTTGTGCTGGCCGCCGCCGTGCCCCATCAGGATCAGCGGGCGGGGGCCGGTGGCGCCTCGCGGCGTGAACAGCACGCCGGGGATCTCGCCGAGGGAAAAGGACTGTTCGGTGACGCCGTCGGTCGACGTCTCAGAGGTCAAGCTGAAGCGCATAGCGTTTCGAAGCCTTTCGGGATGCCTTGTGCGGGCGCTCCCTAGACCATGCACGCGAGGGAGCCCCGACCTGTCACAGCGTTGATCGGTCTCACCTCCTCCAGTCGTGGTGCCGTACGGCGCCGCCGAACCTATCACAGACCGCCATTCCCGACGCCGTGACTCCCGCCCACGCACCACGGCGCGTTCGATGTGGCGGGTGCGGACGCGCAGATGGTCGCCCAGGCGTGGGAGACGTGGCGGGCGGAGGTCGCGTTCGCCGACCGCTTCGTCGACGCGGCGCCAGACCTCGAGGTCGTCGGGCACGAACCTGGGGAAGGGCCCGTGTCACTGCGCTGGGTGCTGGTGCACATGGTGGAGGAGTACGCCCGGCACAACGGGCATGCGGACTTGCTGCGGGAACAGATCGATGGAGCGGTAGGGCTCTGACGGGTCAACATCGGCGGTGCGGCTCGCCGGAAACTGGACCGCCTCGCCCTGGTGGCGTTCACACCGAATGGGCCACTTCGGACTGATCCATACCGGCACCCTCTCTCGTACGATGATGGACGTGCACGGCCTTCTCCGCTCCGTGTGGGATGAGCCCCGTCCGCCCCACGCCCCCCGCCGGTTGTGGCGGGACTGGCTGCTCGTCGGGCTGCTCGCCGTCGCCGTCGTGCTCGAAGGAGCCCTGCGGACGGACCTCCAGTGGCGGCCGTTCTCGGCGATCTTCGCCGCGGTGATGCTGCCCACGCTGTTATGGCGCCGTACAAGACCGCTCCTCGCCCTGGCCGTCCCCGTCGTCACCTCAAGCGTGATCCAGCTTCTCACCGGCGCCGATCCGGCCGAGATGTCCGCGTCGGCCTACCTGCTGATCCTCCTGTACGCGCTGTCCCGATGGGGGTCGGGCCGCGAGGCGCTGCTCGGGCTCGGGCTGATCAGCGCCGCGATCGTCGCCGCCGTGGTCGCCGGGCACGTCGTCTCCGCCGACATCGTCGGCGCGTTCACCGTCGTCTTCGCGGCGTTCGCGCTGGGCGGCACCTTCCGTTACCGGGCCAGGGCCAGGATGCGGGAGCTCGATCAGGTCAAGCTGCTCGAACGCGAGCAACTGGCCCGCGACCTGCACGACACCGTCGCCCATCACGTCTCCGCGATGGCGATCCGCGCCCAGGCAGGGATCGCGACGGCGGCCTCCAGCCCCGACGCCGCCGTCGACGCGCTGCGGGTGATCGAGGCCGAGGCGTCGCGTACGCTCACCGAGATGCGCGCCATGGTCCGCCTCCTGCGCCGGGACCAGCCATCCGAACATGCCGAGCTGGCGCCGAACCCGCACCTCGATGATCTCCGGCAGCTCGCCGGGCAGACCCGCGTCGGGCCGTCCGTGAACGTGGAGATCGACGGGGACCTCGACGGCGTTCCGGCGTCCGTCGGGGCCGCGATCTACCGGATCGCGCAGGAGTCGGTCACGAACGCCAGGCGGCACGCCAAGCACGCCACCAGGATCGAGGTCCGCGTGGCCGCCGACGACACCTCCGTGCGCCTGCGCGTGAGCGACGACGGTGACAGCACCGCCGCCCGTACGGCCGTCACCCCCGGGTACGGCCTGCTGGGCATGATCGAACGCGCCGACCTGCTGGGCGGCACCTGCGAAGCGGGCCCCAACCCCGGCCGCGGCTGGACCGTGACCGCCGAACTGCCCCGAACGGGAGCCACCACATGACCACGAACGGGACGAGCGGGAGCGGCCACATGACCACGAGCGCGACCGACGGCAGCGGCCACACGACCACGAGCGCGACGGAGGGCGGGACCGGCCCGGCGCCGGAGGCCGGCATCCGGGTGATCGTGGCCGACGACCAGGAGATCGCCCGTACCGGCCTGCGGATGATCCTCGACGCCCAGCCCGGAATCGAGGTGGTCGCCGAGGCCGGGGACGGCGTACGGGCGGTCGAGCTGGCCCAGCGCCTGCGGCCGGACGTCTGCCTGTTCGACATCCGCATGCCGCGCTGCGACGGCATCGAGGCCACCCGCCGCCTGGCCGGGCCCGACGTGGCCGACCCCATCGCCGTCGTCGTCATCACCACGTTCGACCTGGACGAGTACGTCTACTCGGCGCTCCGGGCGGGGGCCCGCGGCTTCCTGCTCAAGGACGCCGGCCCCGACCTGCTCTCCCAGGCGATCCGCGCCGCCGCCGCCGGTGACGCGCTCATCGCCCCCAGCATCACCGCCCGCCTGCTCGCCTCGTTCGCGGGCACCGGCCCCGCTCTGCCCCGGGTGCAGCCGATCGAGCCGCTCACCGACCGGGAGGAACAGATCCTGGTCACCGTGGCGCGCGGCCGGACCAACAGCGAGATCGCCGACGAGCTGCACATCTCACTGAGTACGGTCAAGAGCCACGTCGCCAGCCTGATGACCAAGCTCGGCGTCCGCAACCGGGTCGAGATCGCCATGTGGGCGTACGAGACCAACCGCGTCCGGCACTGACCGTCCCCCGGGGCGACGCCCCCTGCGGATGATCCACTCGGCCACGACGACGTTGATGACCCAGGCCGCACCCAGGAGCAGCGACCGGGTGAGGTCGTCGGGCGGGCCGTAGACCGCCAGCCAGATCGCCTGGGTCACCGCCTGCGTACCGGCGCCGAGGGCGATCGCGTACGCGCGGATCATCCAGGCGCGGTGGCGGCGGACGTCCCGGCGGAGGACGGCGGCGAGCCCGAGCACGATCGAGACCAGCATGGCCGACCCGAACACCAGCCGGAACGCGCCGAGCAACCCCTCGTCCCCGGGCGGGAGCGTGGAGAACAGCGTCATCCACAACCCCGACAGCGCCGCCGCCAGCCCGCACCCGACCAGGATTCGTCCGGCACGGCGATGCCACCCGGGCCTGCGCCGCCGGAACCGGGGCGCGAACTGGAACGCCCCGAGCACGCTGTAGACGCTGACCGCCACGATGTGCACCAGCACCGGTACGGGCGAGGCGAAGAACCGGGCGTTGGCCGCCGTGACCTCGGCCCCGCCGGCCAGCTCGGTCATGCGGACGGCGCCGGCCAGCACCGGGACGAAGCTGAGCACGATCAACCCGGTCGGCACGAGCCACCCCGCTCTGGAGCCCCGGGCCGCGCGGGCCTCGGGTCGGGCCCGGGCCGCACGGGGGGCGGGACGGGACACGTGAGCGCCGGGACGTCGGGGGGTCGGGGTCGGGGTCGTGCTCTCGTCGCTGCTCATGCCCCGATGGTGACCGCCGCGCCCCCGCCGCCTCATCGCCCCAACGGCCCGAACCGGATGGGCCGATCAGCCAGGCGAAAGCTCGTACTTTCGGCCGTTGAGCCTTCCCGCAGGTCATGCCCACACTGATGCCCGTCGGCACAGCTTCAAGCAGCAGCCACCGGATGAGGAGAGACTGCCATGAAAGCGTTCGTCCTACGGTCGTACGGTTCCCCCGACGCCCTCGAGCTCACCGACGTCGACAAGCCCGCACCCGCCCCGGGCGAGGTGCTGGTACGGGTCCGCGCCACCAACGTCCAGCCCTGGGACTGGCACCTCATGCGAGGCGAGCCGTACGTGGCCCGCGTGATGCCCGGCGGCCTCGGCCTGCGCAAGCCGAAGATCACCATCCTGGGCGCGGACGTGGCCGGGGTCGTGGAGGCGGTCGGGAAGGGGGTGACGGAGTTCGGGCCCGGTGACGAGGTGTTCGGGATGCCGCCCAAGGGAGGCGCTCTCGCCGAGTACGTCTGCGTACCGGAGAGCGAGGTGGCGCCCAAGCCGGAGAACCTGTCGTTCGAGCAGGCGGCGGCGGTGCCGCTGGCCGCCATCACGGCCCTGCTCGGCGTGCGCGACCACGGGCGGACCAGGCCGGACCACCGGGTCCTGGTCAACGGGGCCTCGGGCGGCGTGGGGACGTTCGCGGTGCAGGTGGCCAAGGCGTACGGCGCGCACGTCACCGGCGTGTGCAGCAGCCGGAACGTGGACCTGGTCCGGTCCCTCGGCGCGGACGAGGTGATCGACTACACGAAGGAGGACTTCACCCGCGGCGGCCGGCCCTACGACGTGATCATCTACAACGCGGGCACCCGCTCGTTCTCGGAGTGCCGGCGCGTGCTGAAGCGGAAGGGGGTCTGCGTCCTCGTCGGCGGCTCGGCCAGCCGATGGCTGCAGCCGGCCGGCCGCATCTTCGCCACGCTCGCCATGTCGGCGTTCGTCCCCCAGAAGGCGGCGATGGCGGACGTGGTGGGGAACAAGGAGACCAGGCGGAACCTGATCGAGCTGACCGACCTCATCGAGGACGGCAAGGTCACCCCGGTGGTCGACCGCACGTACCCGTTCGAGGACGTCTCGGCGGCGCTCAGGTACTCGGAAGAGGGCCACGCGCCGGGCAAGATCGTCATCACGATGTGACGGGCGCGTACAGCTCCTCGACGCCGACCAGGCGGACATCCCCGGGAAGCTCCGCCTGGAACCCGGCCCCGCTGTGGCAGGCCAGCACGGTCTCGCCGGCGTCGTACCCCTTCACCGACGACAGGTCCCGCACCCGCCGCAGCCGCATTTCGAATTGTGTCGCTTAGGGTGGCTTCTATGGACGCAGGCAAGGCGATCTTCGAAACCGTCGACAAGCTTCGCCAGCGGCGCACGGCCCCGCTGGTGCTGGAGCTCGATCTCACAGAGGGCCTCACCGAGGGGCCGCCGGCGGATCCGCTCGCCGCCATACTGTCCATGCGCAAGACGCGGCTGGCCGACGTCCTGTCCGGGCTCAGGCGGGCCAGGCAGGATCCCCGGGTCAAGGCGCTGGTCGTGAAGATCGGCGGCAACCCGCTGGGGCTGGCCATGGCGCAGGAGTTGCGGCAGGCCGTGATCCAGTTCCGGGCCTCGGGCAAGCTGACCGTCGCGTTCGGCGAGACGTTCGGGGAGTTCGGCGGCGGCACCGTGCCCTACTACCTGGCCACCGCCTTCGAGCGGCTCTACCTGCAGCCGAGCGGTGACGTCGGGCTGACGGGCGTGGCGCTGGAGCAGCGCTTCGTCAAGGGCGCGCTGGGCAAGCTGGGCGTCGGGTACGAGGTGGGCCAGCGGCACGAGTACAAGACCGCGGCCAACACCTTCACCCAGGACCACATGACCGACCCGCACCGCGAGTCCATGGCCCGGATCGTCGAGTCCGTCACCGAGAGCCTCGTCGCGGGCATCGCCGACGGCCGCCGGCTGGATCCGGGCAAGGTGCGCGAGCTGATCGACCGCGGCCCGTTCACCGCCACCGAGGCGGAGGAGGCCGGGCTGGTCGACGGCCTGGCCTACCGGGACGAGGTCTACGACGAGGTCAAGCGGGCCGCGGGCGAGGAGGCCCACCTGCTGTACGTCTCCCGCTACGCCCGCAGCGCGGCCGTGCGCAAGCTGCCGCAGCCGATGGCCGACGGGGTCGCGCTCGTCCACGGCATCGGCATGATCAGGACCGGCCGCAGCGGGCGCAGCCCGCTCGGCGGGAGCGGGGCGATGGGCTCCGACACGATCAGCGCCGCACTCCGCGCCGCCAGGCGGGACGACCACGTCAAGGCCGTGGTGTTCCGGGTCGACAGCCCCGGCGGCTCGTACGTGGCCAGCGACACGGTCTGGCGCGAGGTGACGCTGACGCGCAAGGTCAAGCCGGTGATCGTGTCCATGGGCGACCTCGCCGCCTCCGGCGGCTACTTCATCTCGATGGCCGCCGACGTGATCGTGGCCCAGCCGGGCACGCTGACGGGCTCGATCGGCGTGTACGGCGGCAAGCCCGTCCTTTCCGAAATGCTCGAAAAGATCGGCGTAAATTCGGAAATGGTGTCAGAGGGCGCCAACGCCGGCATGTTCTCCACCTCCCGCGGCTTCTCCCCCGAGCAGTGGGACCGGGTGAACGCCTGGCTCGACCGCATCTACGACGACTTCGTGGGCAAGGTGGCCAAGAGCCACGACCTCACCCGCGAACGCGCCCACGAGCTGGCCCGCGGCCGCGTCTGGACGGGCGCCGACGCGCACGCCGGCGGGCTGGTGGACGAGCTGGGCGGCCTGGAGGACGCGCTGGCCCTGGCCAGGAAGCGGGCCGGCCTGGCCGACGACGCCCCGGTGCGTACGTATCCGCGGCTCAACCCGCTCGAACGCCTGCGCGGCCCCGAGTCGAGCGAGGACAAGTCCGCGGCGCTTGCCCGGATCCGGCTGGACGCCTGGGGACCGCTCGCCCGGCTGTCGGCCGAGCTGGGCCTGCCCGCCGCCGGCCCGCTGATCCTGCCCGAGTGGTACGTCATCCGCTAGGCCCGCCCCTCCGGGCCCGGGCTAGGAGGTGGCGGTCGAGCGGTAGCGGCCGCGCAGGCGTACCAGGGGCTGGCGGGACGGGTCGACGTAGGCGACCGCCAGCACGGCGGCGATGAAGATCGTGTGATCGCCGGCCGGGACCACCTTGGTGGTCTCGGCCTCGATCGCGGCCACCCCGCCCTCGATCACGAGCGCCTCGGTGTGGGCGCCCCGGTGGTGCGGGGTGCCGGCCACCAGCAGGCGGGCGCTCGGCCGGCCGGCGGTGGCGAAGCGGCTGGCGACGGCGGCCTGGCCCGACGACAGCAGCGAGGCGGCCCAGCGGTCCTGCCGGAGCAGGACCTCGTTGAGGTAGCCGCGGCTGGCCAGGCTCACCAGCACCAGCGGCGGCTCCAGCGAGACGGACATCAGGGCGGACACCGTGGTGCCCAGGTCGTCGCGCCCGTCCCGCGCGGTCACGACGGCCACCCCCGCCGCCAGCTGGGCCATCGCCTCCGTGAAGAGCTCACTCATGGCGACGGATCCCTGGTGGGGGCAGAGCGGGGCGAGGGCCTCCAGGGATGGAGACCCTCGCGGGAGCGCCCTGTGTCAGCCCAGGCCGTTGGTGGTCAGCCATTCCTTGGCCACGGTCGCGGGCTCGTCCTTGTTGACGGAGATCTTCTGCATCATCTCCAGCAGGGACTCCGTCGTCAGCTTCGCCGAGATGCCGTTCAGGGTGGTCCTGATCGTGTCGTTGGCGGAGGCCTTGTGCAGCAGCGGGGTCACGTTCTGGGCGGGGAAGATGTTCTTGGTGTCCTGCAGCGGCACCAGGTTGTTCGCCGTCATCTTCGGGTCGGTGGTGAAGACGTTGCCGACCTGGATGGAGCCGTCCTTGATGGCGTCAGCCGTGGTCGGGCCCGTGGGCTTCCACTCCTTGAACTCCAGGCCGTAGACCTCCTTGAAGCGCGCCTCCCACCGCTTCTTGAACTCGGGCGGCCCGCCGACGGTCATGGTCTTGGAGACCTTGGCCAGGTCCTCGATCGAGTTCAGCGACTGCTTGGTCTGCGTGTCCTTGGAGATGGACAGGCTGTCCTTGTCCTCGGCCGGCGAGGAGTCGAGGACTTCCAGCTCGGCGGGCAGCTTCTCCTTCAGCGCCGTGTTCACCTCGTCGGTGGTCGCGGCGGTGGCCTTCAGGTCGATGAAGGCGAGCAGGTTGCCGTTGTACTCGGGGACGATGGTCAGCCCGCCGCCCTTGACCTGGTCGTAGACGGCCTCGCGGCTGCCGATGCGCGGCTTCTCCTCGACCTGCACCCCCTTGGCCTCCAGTGCCTGGGCGTAGATCGAGGCGAGCAGCACGCTCTCGTCGAAGTCGAAGGAGCCGACGACGGCCTTACCTCCAGCGGCCGAAGCCGAGCCGGTGGGAGCCGCGCTCGTCGTGTCGAGCGGGTTGCCCCCGGTGCCGCCACCGCCACCACCACAGGCGGCCAGCGTGAGCATCGCCGAAAGGAGGACTCCCGCGATGCCGTACTTGCGTCTCATCTTGCTTTTCCCTTCTAACCGGGAGGTAATACAGGAGACTATCGGACCTTCAGTCGCTGGCTCACCCCCGGAGAGACCGTCACTCTCTGGACGAGCGCGAACAAGACCTGCACCACGAGCGCGAACAGCACAATCAGTACTGAACCGCCGACGACGCTCGCGTAATCCTTGGTCGCGAAACCGTCGATCACATACCGGCCCAGGCCGCCTAGCCCGGTGTAGGCGGCGACCGTGGTGGTGGCCACGACCTGGATGGCCGACAACCGGCAGCCGAGCAGGATCAGCGGCAGCGCGACCGGCACCAGCACCCGCCCGAGCACCTGGCCGCCGCGCAGGCCCATCCCGTACGCGGCGTCGCGCAGCTCCGGGTCGACCCCCTTGATGCCCTCGAACGTGTTGACCAGGATCGGCGGCACCGACAGCAGCACCAGCGGGATGATCACCGGCCAGATCGACGACGTGCCCAGCAGCAGCACGAACATCACCAGCAGGCCCAGCGTGGGCAGCGCCCTGGCCAGGTTCGCGGAGATGACCACGACCAGCTCGCCCCGGCCGGTGTGCCCGATCAGCAGGCCCAGCGGCACGGCGATCAGCACCGCCAGCAGCAGCGCCAGGGCCGAGAACTCCAGGTGTTCCAGCAGGCGGGCGGGGATGCCGCCGGGGCCCGACCAGTTCTCGCCGGTGCCGAAGAACTCGCCGAGCCAGCCGAGGAAGTCGGTCAGCCAGCTCACGACGCCGCTCCCTTCCGTGCGCGTACCCAGGGGGTGAGCAGCCGCTGCGCCAGGACCAGCAGCCCGTCGGCGACCAGCGCCAGCGCCACGATCAGCACGATGCCGACGATCACCGGCGGCATGAACGGGTTCTGGTACGCCCGCGTGAACAGCCCGCCGAGCCCGCCCTGCCCGATCAGCGCGCCCACGCTGACCAGGCTGATGCTGGAGACCGCGACCACCCGCAGCCCGGCCAGCACGACGGGGACGGCGATCGGCAGCTCGACCAGCAGCAGCCGGCGCAGCGGCGTGAAGCCCATGGCGACGGCCGACTGGCGTACGTGGTCGGGCACCGAGTTGAGCCCGTCCACCACGGCCGGGATCAGCACGGCCATGCCGTAGAAGGTCAGCGGGATGATCACCGTGGTCTGCGAGAGCCCGGTCACCGAGATCAGCAGCATGAAGACCGGCAGCGACGGGAGCGCGTACACGACGTTCATGAGGCCCGAGGTGGGCTGGTAGAGCCAGCGCCAGCGCACGGAGGCCAGGCCCAGCGGCAGCGCGATGACCAGCGCGAGCACGATCGGCACGAGCGACATGGTGAGGTGGTCGGTGAGCAGGTTCCTGATGCTGTCGACCCGCCCGGTGTCCCAGTTGCGCCCGATCCACTCCCAGATGGAAGGAGGACCATCACCCATCTGCCGCCTCCGCCAGCGCCTCGTCGAGTGCCTCTCTGGTGGCCACGCCGACGACCTTGCCGTCCTCGTCCACGGCCACGGCACAGCCGGACGGCGACAGCAGCGCCGCGTCGAGGGCCGTGCGCATGGTGTCGCGGCCGTGCAGGAACGTGCCGTACGGCTCCAGCTCGCCGCCCCCCGCCCCGGTCCGCCAGCCGACCGGCCGGCCGTCGCCGGTGACGACCAGCAGCCACGGCTCGGCCGAGCCGCCGTCGGAACCCTCGGGAACGGTCAGGTCCGTGCGCAGCCGCAGCCCCCCGGTGGAGATGAACTGCAGGCGCCTGATCCCCCGGTCGTGCCCGAGGAACTCGCGCACGAAGTCGTCGGCCGGCTCCGACAGGAGCGTCTTCGGGTCGGCGAGCTGCGCCAGCCGGCCGCCCACCCGCAGCACCGCCACGCGGTCGCCGAGCTTGATCGCCTCGTCGATGTCGTGGGTGACGAACACGATGGTCTTGTTCAGCTCGCTCTGCAGCCTGAGCAGCTCGTCCTGCAGGCTGGTGCGCACGATGGGGTCCACGGCGCTGAACGGCTCGTCCATGAGCAGCACGGGCGGGTCGGCGGCCAGCGCCCTGGCCACGCCCACGCGCTGCTGCTGCCCGCCGGAGAGCTGGAACGGGTAGCGCCCGGCGAAGCCCGGGTCCAGCCCGACGCGCTCCAGCAGCTCCATGGCCCTGGCGCGGGCCTTCTTCCGGTCCCAGCCGAGCAGGTAGGGCACGGTGGCGATGTTGTCGACGATCTTCCGGTGCGGGAAGAGGCCGGCCTGCTGGATGACGTATCCGATGCCGCGCCGCAGCGTCGGCGGGTCGATGCCCTGAACCGGCACGCCGTCGAGCAGGATCTGCCCCTCCGACGCGTCGATCATGCGGTTGATCATCCGCAGTGAGGTCGTCTTCCCGCAGCCGGAAGGCCCGACGAGCACGGTGATCTCACCCGTGGGCGCCTCAAGGCTGAGGTGGTCCACGGCGACCGTTCCGTCCGGATAGCGTTTGGTGACAGACTCGAATGTGATCACGCGCGAACTCTCGCTTCGGGCTCCAGGTGGCAGGGCCGCAGCCCCCCTGCCACGACCGCCGCATGATCTCTTGAACCCACAGACTACGGCGATCCCGACCGCCGTGTCCCCCCGGGCATTCCTTAAACGCTTCACTTGACGTTTCCGATTGATCTGCAGATTCACATGAAAATCCGCATCTGGTAGTGC
The DNA here is from genome assembly GCF_040674815.1 of Nonomuraea sp. NPDC049709. Lineage (NCBI taxonomy): Bacteria > Bacillati > Actinomycetota > Actinomycetes > Streptosporangiales > Streptosporangiaceae > Nonomuraea > Nonomuraea sp. NPDC049709. The sequence goes on along the minus strand of NZ_JBFANM010000015.1, from coordinate 1,665 downwards.
GCCGGACCATCGTGTGTTGGCATGATTACCCTCACCATTCCTGACGCATCAGCTCACAACTTCCTGACGCGCCCCCTCACCCTCAGCGTCCGCAAACTGCAAGAGGATCCGGCCCCGTGTCTCAGCCGCTCACCGATCAGCGCCAACGCGCCGACCTGATCGCAGAGCTCTACGACCTCTATGCCGCCGGGCTGTTCGCGTACTGCGCTGACCAGCTCGGCGACCTCGGCTCGGCCTCCGACGTCCTGGTTTCCGTGCTCACCAGCGTCCCGGCCGCCGCGCCGCCCCGCGCCGCTCTCTACGCCTTCGCCCGCCGCGAGATCCACCGGCGGGACATCGTCTACTCTCCCCCCGCCGTCGATCCGCTCATCGACCCGGCCACGGCACTCGTCGAGCGCTCCCTGCGCGAGCTGCGCCCCCACCAGCGCGAGGTGCTGGTGCTGTGCGCGGTCTGCGGTCTGAGCAAGGCCGAGCTGGCCTGGGTGCTGGACGTCGCACCCGACACCGCCGAGGAGCTGGCGGTGGGGGCGGGGCACAGCTTCAGGCAGTCGCTGGGTGCGGCGCTGGCCTCGACGGGGGTCCGCGTGCCCAAGCCGGTGGCGGACGTGTACGGCGCGCTGCGGGTCTCACCGCTGCCGGACGTGCTCGGGCGGCTGCCCTGGCCGCTGCCGCCGGCCGCGCTGCGCATCCACTTCGCGGGCTCCCGTACGGCGGCGCCCGGGCCGCTGTTCGTCAAGCCCCGCTGGCCCAGCCCGCCGATCTGGCCGCAGCCGCTGGCGGAGTCCGACCCGGCGACCAGCACGGTGATCTTCCCCACCGAGCTGCTGACGCCGCCCCAACCCTCGCGGGTCGCCGAGCACGAGGCGACCACGGCCCCGATGCCCAAGCTCCGCGACGGGCTGTCGCTGCCGAGGGATGTGCTGGACCCGGCCCTGCCGCTGCGCGACCCGCTGGGCTCGACCCGGGCCTTCAAGAACCCGCCGGCCACCGCGCAGGAGCGGCCGTTCTTCATGGCGGCGCCGGAGGCCACGGGGGCCGAGCCGTTCGCGACGGGCGACGTGATCCTGCCGAAGGACGCGCCGGACCCGTACATGACCGGCGACGTCCTCGTCCACAAGGGGCCGGCCCGCCCCCTCCCCCCGCTGGAGCGGGTCGAGCGCCGTCCGGCGGCGCCCCGGCCCAAGCCCGCGCCGGAGGAGTTCCGGCGGCCGCCGTCGCTGTGGAAGAGCGGATCGGTGTCCCGGACGGAGGAGCCCGTCCGGGAGCCCGCGGCCCCGCTGTTCCAGCCGCGCTCGAAGGCCGCCCCCAAGGCCGCTCCCCAGGTCCCCGAGGCCCCCGGGGCCGATCCCGTCACCGAGCCCGTCTACCGGCTGCCGGAGCTGGAGAAGAAGCTCTCCGAGGCGGACGCGCGACCCGATCCGTCGTCCTCGATGCTGGCCCCGCGCCCGGTGCGCGCCCGGCCAGCCCCCAAGCGGCGCCCCGAGACGGGCCGCCCGCAGAAGGTGCGCCGCCGCCAGGACCGCCACTACGACTGGGTGTGGGAGCTGATCGGGTTCCTGCTCTGCGTGGCGATCGCGATGATCGTGTTCTTCTCCATGCCGATCTTCGTGGACCCGTGACCGGCCTCGCGTGAACGGCGCTCGCGGCGCGTGCCGCGAGCGCCGG
>NZ_JBFANM010000014.1:0-208896 GCF_040674815.1 Nonomuraea sp. NPDC049709 | reverse complement strand
GCGCGGCGGCGTGGTGCCCTGCTCCGTGGTCGCCGCCCCCCGGGGGATGTTCTGGCATGCGTCTTTCCACAGAGTCCGCACAGGAGGTCATGGGCGACGGCGCCGGCGCCCACCACGCAGACGCCCGCGCCGAGCCGCGCGAGCTCGATGCGCGCGGCACGGGCCGCGGGCGGCATGGCGTCCCGGGCGACGGCGGCGGCCACGGGGTCGAGGAGCCGGGCGCCGGAACGGGTGACGCCGCCGCCGAGGACGACGAGCTCGGGCTCGAACGCGTTCACCAGGTCGGTGATCGCGCTGCCGAGCGCCCATGTGGTCTCGTCCCATATCGCGCTCGCCAGGGGGTCGCCCGCCTCGGCGGCGCGGGAGACGTCCTCGGCCGTCGGGCGCTCGACGGCGGACAACGACGAGGGCCGGCCGGTGGCCAGGGCCTCCCGGGCGCGCTCGGCGATGGCGGTGCCGGAGGCGTACGCCTCCAGGCAGCCCAGCCGGCCGCACGAGCACTTCCGGCCGCCCGGCCGCACCATGACATGCCCCAGCTCGCCGCCGTTGCCGGCCGCGCCCCGGTGCAGGCGCCCGCCGATGACGGAGCCGCCGCCCACACCCGTGGAGATCGTGAGATAGAGCATCGTGCTGGTGCCCCGGCCCGCGCCGTAGCGGAACTCGCCCAGCGCGGCGGCCGTGGCATCGTTCTCAAGGACGGACGGGACGCCGAACGCCTCCGTGGCCATGGCCCCGATCGGGACGTCGATCCACCCCGGCAGGTGCGGCGGGCACTCCAGCACCCCGGCCGCGGCGTCCAGCGGGCCGCCGCAGGAGATGCCCACGGCCGCCACCTCGGGCAGGCCGGCCTCCGCGACCGCCTTCCTGCCCAGGTCGAACAGCCTGGCCAGGACGGCTCGCGGCCCCTCCTCCCTGCGGGTGGGGGTGACCTGCCAGCCGTGGATCAGGCCATCGCCTGTCACCACGCCCGCGGCGAGCTTGGTGCCGCCGATGTCCAGGGACAGAACAGGGGGAAGATCGTGCTGCATTGGGCCTCCGACGAGAACGACTGCCGCAAGGTGGCTGTGACATCGTTCCCACACGGGATCCTAGGGCGACCTTTCCCCATGGGTCAACGCGCGAGATGACGGAAATGTCAGATAACGGGGGGCGGTGCGGTGGATTCCCGCTGGATGAGGCGCACGTTGAGCACGGTCGTGACGGAGTCGGCCTCCGGCATCTGGATCCGCTCGTCGAGCCTGCGCACGGCGGTCGCGCCCAGGTTGAAGGTGTCCTGGGAGACCGCGCTGACCGTGGGCGAGACCATGCTCATCCAGGGCGCGTCGTCGAACGCGATGAGGCTGATGTCGCCGGGCACGCTCAGCCCCAGCCCGCTGATCGCCCGCCAGACGCCCTCGGCGAGCACGTTGTTGGCGGCGAAGACCGCTGTGGGACGGTCCGGGCCGCGCAGCATGTCGAGGGCCCGGCGCCGGGAGTCGGTGACGTCCCAGCCGGAGGAGACGACCAGGGCGGGGTCGACCTTGATGTCACCGGCCGCCAGCGCCTCCAGGTAGCCCTGGTAGCGCTCGTAGCCGGTGGTCCAGTCGGTCTCGTCGATGAACAGGGCGATCCGGCGGTGGCCCAGACCGACGAGGTGCGCGGTGGCGGTGCGGGCGCCGACGCGGTTGCCGACCACGACGCCGTCGGTCGAGCCGGCCGCGAACTGGCGGTCCACCTCGACCACCGGGATGCCGTGGGAGGAGAGGTAGGTGGACACGGCCGAGGAGTTGGGCGTCACGATCACGCCGGCCACCCGGAGCGCGACCAGGGCCTCGGCGGCCTCGCTCTCCGCCTCGGCCGACAGGCTCGTGTCGGCCAGCACCATCGTGTAGCCGCGCTCGCGGGCCTCCCTGCTGGCCCCGGCGGCCAGCTCCGCGTAGAAGGGGTTGCGCAGGTCGCTCACCAGGACTCCCAGCGACCTGCTGACCTGCTGCTTGAGGGTGCGGGCCATGACATCGGGCACGTAGCCCAGCTCGGCGGCGGCGCGCAGGACGCGCTCGCGCACGTCGCTGGCCGCGTATCCGCGCCCCGTCAGCGCCCGCGAGACCGTGGAGCGCGAGACGCCGGCGGCCTCCGCGACGTCCTTGATCGTGGGACGGCGGGAACGGCCGAGGGGGGTGCCGCGCCGTTCTATGGTCATGGATTCCCTTCCGCGACCACGTCGACCAGCGCCTCGGCGTGCTGCCCGAGGCGCAGGTCGCCGATGGTCAGGTCGACTGCGAGGCGAACCCGGCGTCGCGGCACGACGTCGGCGCCGAGACGGAGATGCACCTGCTCCATACCCCCTCCGGGCAGCCTAAGCGTCAGGGATCCCTGTTCGCGCCGCCAGCCGGGCGGAACCACCGGCTCGATGGTCGCCACGGCCTTGTCCGGCCACGGGTTGCGCACGGTGGCCGTCAGCACGACCTCGCCGCCCGCGGGGACGCTCGTATAGTACGGGGTCAACCGGCACAGCACCCCGTCGGCACCGAGGTCGAGCCGGTCCAGCGGGAGCAGGTCGTGGTGCAGGGCCACCAGCTCCTCACCCCGCTCGGTCATCATGTGCAGGTAGTCGTCGTCCACCCAGCGGGGCCGCCAGTGGCCGCTGACCATGAGGTCGGGACGCAGGCGGCGGTAGAGCGCGGCGCTCTTCCGGTAGTCCTCGATCTGGAACCTATTCTTGTACTGAAAATTCAGGATCTCCTGGCGCTCGTCCGGGATGCCCATCCCGTCCTGCTGGTCGCCGGTGACGAGCACCCGGTGCCCGTCCACCTCGAACTCGTACGCCGCCGCGAACAGCGTGTGCCCCGGCAGGTCGTGCACCGTGATGTCGTACTCGCGCCAGCGCACCGTCTCCCCCAGCCCGAGCACCCGGTCGGCGGGGATGGGGTCGAACCACTGGCACGGCAGGTCGTGGTGGAGCGGCGCGGCCAGGATGGGCGCGATGTGGGACGGGGCCCAGATCGCCGTGCCCTCGACGTCGCGCAGCAGCGGCATGCCCGCGACGTGGTCGTCGTGGTAGTGGGTGGGCATCGCGACCTCGACGCTCGTGACGCCGTAGTGCTCGCGCAGCGCGGGCAGGGAGGCCAGCCAGGGACGGCGGGCCTCGCGGGCGGTGCTCTTCACCAGACCGGTGGACATGTCGTAGCCGAAGTCGAACACCATGGCCGCCCCCGACTCCGACAGCAGGACGTAGCTGTAGGACTGGCTGCTGCGGTTCATCAGCAGGTGCGGCGTCACCTGGACGAACGGGTTGGCCAGCAGGCCGCGCACGTCCCAGGCGTGGGGGCGGCGGAAGTCCACGTAGCGCTGCATGGCCGTGGACAGGCGGGCGAGCGCGTCCTTCGGGTCGGTCATCGGCTCGCCGTGGGAGGGCAGCAGCACGTCGAGCTCCTCCTTCTGGAGCAGCTCGGAGCTGATGACCACCATGGCGGGGCCCTCGTTCTCGGTGTACGACCACTGGGTGGCGGCCAGGGACCACACCTTGCCGGGGGCGTAGATCAGGTCACCGGTGAACGCGGCCCGGCCCACCACGTACGTGACGGAGCCGGTGGTGTGCCCGGGGGTGGGCAGCACCCGGACATCGACCCCGCCATAACGGGCCGTCCGATATTCGGGGACCACATCGGTGACCGGAACGGGCTCCAGCAGCGAGAACCGGTCGTCGCGCAGGTCGTAGTCGTTGAGGATCTGGCGCCCCGACCACATCTCGCCGACCTTCTCGAACAGGTCGCGCTCGACCGGCGGCACGTGGATCGCGACCCCCGCCGCGGCCGCCCGGTGCAGCCCCTGCGCCTGGTCACGGTGGTGATGGGTCATCAGGACGTCCGTGAGACGGTCGAGCCCGAGCTCCTCGAGGAGGTCGAGCACGCGTCCCGAACCGAAGTCCACGGCGATCCCGGTGCGCTCCTCGCCGGGGGCGGCGGGAGCCTTGATGACGTACACGTTGCAGGTGTCCTCGATCCGGAGCACCCCGGGCAGAACTTCGGTTATATCGCTTCCCACGAGGCGCAATCCTATCCGGTATCGTTCCCACAATGGATGCCTTGGAGTGGATTGTTCCCTGTCCGAAAAAGGCCACTTTCGGCGTTTCGCATCTTGAGCTGAGCGACTGCCGGATCCACGGCGACGCCGCCGCCGGTCGCGCCGTCACCGCCCTGAGCGCCTCGTTCGCGGGGACGGACGACGCCCCGGTCCTCGTGGAGGTGCGCGTCGACGCCGGGGCGGAGCTGCCGGCCGAGGGATACACGCTGACCGCCGGCGACGGCGGCGTGCGGATCGTGGGCGCGGACCCCGCCGGCGCCTTCTACGGCGCGCAGACCCTCCTCGCGCTGGCCGGGGCGCCGTGTCCCGAGCACCGGTCGTGCGTGCCGGAGGCCGAGGTGCGCGACTGGCCCGACCTGCCGCTCCGGGGCACCATCGAGGGTTTCTACGGCACCCCGTGGACCCACGCCGACCGTCTCGGTCACCTGCGCTTCTCCGGCAGGCACAAGCTCAACGCCTACGTCTACGCGCCCAAGGACGACCCGTTCCACCGGGAGCGGTGGCGGGAGCCGTACCCGGAGGAGGAGCTGGCGAGGCTGGCCGAGCTGGTCGCGGAGGCGGCGGCGCAGCACGTCAGGTTCGTGTTCGCGCTCAGCCCGGGGTTGTCCATGGTCTACAGCGACCCGGCCGAGCGCAAGGCGCTGCGGGCCAAGGCCGAGCAGGTGTGGGAGGTGGGCGTCAGGGAGTTCGCGCTGCTCTTCGACGACATCCCGCCCGAGCTGGGCCACGCGCCCGACCGGGAGGCGTACGGCACGGCGGAGGGCGCGAGCGCGAGTGCCCACGCGGCGGTCTGCCGCGACTTCGCCGCCGGGTTCCTCGCGCCCCGGGGCGCTGACCGGCCGCTGACCATGGTGCCCACGGACTACGCGGGGACCGGGCGCACGGCGTACCGCGACCGGCTGGCGGCGGAGCTGCCGGCGGACGTGCTGGTCTGGTGGACCGGGTCCGACGTGGTGGTGGGCGAGATCTCCGCCTACGACATGACGGCCGCCGCGGCTTCCTACGGGCACCGGGTGGCGCTGTGGGACAACTTCCCGGTCAACGACTTCGACTTCTCCCGGGTCTTCCTCGGGCCGCTGGTCGGGCGGGCCACGGAGCTGGGCGACGTGCCGCTGGAGGGCATCACCGCCAACCCGATGGTCGAGGCGGCGGCCTCGCGCATCGCGCTGACGACGGTGGCCGACTACGCCTGGCACCTGGCGGCCTACGACCCGGCCAGGTCCCACGCGCGGGCCGTCCGGCTGCTGCCGGGGGCTGCTGAGCTGCTGCCGCTGGTGGAGGCGTGCTCGGCCTGGCCGCCCGGGGCCGACCAGAGCCCGAGGCTCACCGCCCTGTGCGCCGCGGCCCTGGAGGGCCGGTCGCGTGCGGAGCTGCGGACCGAGCTGACCCGGCTGGCCGGGCTGCCCGCCGACGTCGAGGGGCCGATCGCCGGCGAGCTGGACCGATGGGTGTCGGCCGCCAAAGACATGGGGGCTGCGGGGCTGGCGGCTCTCGACCTGCTGTCGGGCTCGGGGACGGCCGCCGCGGCGGCGGAGGCGCTGGCCCGCGCCGAGGCGCACGAGGCGAACGTCCTGCGCAAGGTCGTCCCGCCGTTCGCCCGGCAGGTGCTCGACCAGGCGGGCGACGCCGCCTGATCCCGACGGGCCCGTCCCGGCTCACCGGGGCGGGCCGTCCCGCGGGCCCGCCCCTTGAGGTCAGAGCGACAGGACCTGCCCGGCCGCGACCAGCTCCTCCTGCAGCGCGGCCACGTCCACGTCCTGCACCGCCTTCCCGCTGCCGGCCGCCTGCGCGGCGGCCAGCCCGGCCGCGTGCCCGAGCATCTGGTACTGCACCTCCATCCGGATGGAGGAGAAGGCCACGTGCGAGGCCGACACGCACACCGGCACCACCAGGTTCGCGCACTCCTCCCGCCGGGGCACGATCGCGCCGTACGGGATCTGGTACGGGGCGACCCCCACCGACAGGTACCCCTCGGTCACCACCATGGGCACCGGGTCCGGATGCTCGTACACCCACCGCCAGGTCCGCTGCACCTCCCGGACGTCGAGATGGTACGAGCCCATCGCGATCACGTCCTCCTGCGGCCGGCCCTGGACGAGGTCGTGCTCGGTCAGGTGCTTGCTCCCCAGCATCCGCCGCGCCTCCCGCACGTAGAGCTGGTGCGGCAGGTGACCGGTGTCGGCGAACTCGTCGGCCGGCAGCCCCCACAGCCCCAGCTCGGCCCGCACGGCGGCGGGCACCTCGGGGTCGTGCGCGAGGAAGTACAGCAGGTCCTGGGCGTGGTGGAGGTGGTGCAGGCGGATCCGCTCGCGCTCGGCGGGGCCCGCGTCGGGATAGGCCCAGGCCGACCGGTCGAGCACGCTGAGGGAGAACGGCCCGAGCGAGTTGCCGTCGCACTTGCCGCCCGGCAGGTTCGGCTCCAGGCCCACCAGGCGCCCGGCCCGGGGCTCGATCCCCCGCTCGCGCCAGTGGCGGAACAGCCGCCGCCCGAGCTCCCAGTGCTCCTCGTCGTAGCCGGGCCGCCGCTCGAACGGGATCCGGTCGGCGGCGGTGCTCATGCAGACGCGGTAGCCGTACGACATGACGCCGCCGTCCCCCTCGCCCACCTCGGCCATCGGCCCGTCGGCGACCTGCGGCAGCAGCGTGCCGTCGGCCCGGAACGGGGAGATCCACGACGGGAAGTTGTGCATCCCGGGCACCACCTCGCGCCGCCCGGCGAACCTCTCCCCGTGCAGGGACCGGTCCTCCCTGCCGACGCGGTAGCCCACCCCGGCGGCGGCCAGCACGTCGCCCTCGTAGCTCGCGTCCACGAAGGCCCCGGCCGCGAAGTCCCCCCGGTGCGTGACGGCGGAGTAGACGCGGTCGCCGGAGGTGACCACCGTGCGCAGCGGGGCGTCGAACACCACCTCCACGCCGGCGGCGTCCAGCCAGGACAGGAAGATGGCCTCGGCCACGTGCGGCTCGGGCCCGGCGTAGTGGCCGGGCGCGACCCCGTAGGCGTCGGCGACGGCCCGGCGGAACTCGGCGGCCATGCCGCCCAGCACGCGGGCGTCCCCGATGTCGGTGTAGCCGAGCCCGCCCGAGGTCATGCCGCCGACGTGCCGGCCGGGTCCGAGCAGCACGGTGTCCAGGCCGCGCCGGGCGGCGGCCACGGCGGCGCACACGCCCGCCGAGGTCGCGCCGTACACGACCACCTCCGCCTGCCTCACCGGCGCCACCATTCGGCCACCTGGCGCAGGTCGGCGCCGCTGATCGGCTCGCCGGAGTTGTCGATGGACTCGACGTAGTACAGGGCGGGGACGCCCAGGGAGGGCTGCTCCCGCGCGTACGCGAGCCAGTCGGCCCGGCTGGGCATGGGCCACTGGTCGGTGTCGATCAGGTGGCCCGGCATGGCGTGGGCGGCCACCGCGTGCCGGTAGCGGAGCTGGTCGACGGCGGGCACGGCGTCCCCGCGGGCGTCGAACTCCAGCACGTCGTTGAGCCTGATCATGTCGCTGACGTCGGCGAAGGCCGGGTGCGGCGTGTGGGTGACCATGAGGGCGTCGGGTTTGACGCGCTTGGCGGCCTCGTACATGGTGGCGAGCAGCTCGTGCAGGAGGGCGAGCCCCCAGGTGGAGCCGTACGCCTTCAGGTGCGACCCGCTGGGGAACCACTGCGTGAAGTCGATCTTGAAGCCGTCGGCCCCGAGCTCGCCCAGCAGCCGTTCCATGATGGCCCGGACCCGGAGCCGGTAGGCCGGGTTCGACGGGTCGGCGGCCACCGCGCGCCCGCCCGCGTCGGTCACGCACTCCTCCGCCGGCAGCCCGTCGGGCGACCACGCCCGCCACCACAGCAGCACACGCTGGCCGCGCTCGTGCCGGGCGGCGATCCACTCGCGCAGCGCCGGCCACTTGGCCTCGTCGGTCTCCAGGTTCCCGTACGTGAGCTGCCACCGGTCGTCGATCACAATGGTGCCGGGCACGATGCCGTGCTCCTCCAGCCGGCCCAGCCACCCGTCGTACAGGTCCTGCCGGGACAGCTCCACCGGCGAGACGCCGTCGGCCCTGGCGCACTGGGCGCCCCAGCCGCAGAAGATCGGCTCGCTCCACCAGGCGTGCCGCTCGCCGGTCGGGCCCTCGGGGGCCAGGCCGTGCCCGACGAGGTCGGCGCGGTGGTGGGAGATCGCCTCCCAGGGCGAGGACGCGGCGCGGAGCACGACGGCCGGGGAGGTCCACGCGCCGCGCACCTCGGTGTGGCCCTCGTAGTCGAGGCGCAGCAGCGCCCCGCCGTCCAGCGGCTCGTACGAGAGCTCGGTGAAGGTCAGGTCGGTGATCCCGGCGCGCACCGAGGCGCCCAGCCACTGCCCGTCCGGCACGGCGGTCGCGCCGGTCGGCTCGTCCTTGCAGAAGGCCAGCACCAGCGGCGGCGGGGAGAAGACGGCGTGCAGCCGGCCGGGCGAGGCGTCGCCGATGACGGTGAGCGCGACCGGCGCGGACACCGGCCGCACCACGCTCACGGGATGCGCGGGCGTGGGGCTGAAGACGCCGCGCGCGTGCACCCCGGACCGGAACGTGCCCGCCGCGCGGGTGTTGAGCACGGCCCGGCCGCCGAGCAGCGTCACGTCGCTCAGCACCCCGTCGCCCTCGACCCGCACCTCCAGCGCGATCGTCTCGGGGGTGCAGGTCAGCCGGACGGTCTTGGTCTCCCACTCGGTGGTGCGCTGGGGGAAGTCGAAGACGGCCACCCCCTCGCGCTCGGCGAGCACGGGCGGCAGGGTCTCGTACGTCTCGTCGCGCCCGCCCCGGGTGTTGACCGAGGCGAGCAGGCTGAGCGTCATCCAGCCCACGAGCTCGGCGCTGGGGTCGGTGCGCGAGACGGTCAGGTGGTAGTGACCGCTGTCCAGGTGGTAGGCCGTGTCAGTGGTGGTGATCCGCATGGGTTAGCCGAATGCCTCGATCCTCGGCAGGGCGGGGGCGGTGCCGCCCCCGGCGATGAGCCGGGCGTAGTAACGCCCGGAGTCCTTGACGGTCCGGGCGCCGCCGGCGTAGTCGACGTGGACGAGCCCGAACCTGGGCCGGTAGCCCAGTGCCCACTCGAAGTTGTCCATGAGCGACCAGTGCAGGTATCCGCGCACGTCGGCCCCGGCGTCGATGGCCGCGCCGACGGCTTCGACGTGGTCGCGCAGGTACGCGATCCTGCGGTTGTCGTGGACCCGGCCGTCGTGGGTGGGGCCGTCGCCGAAGACGCCGCCGTTCTCGGTGATCATCAGCGGCGTGCCGGGGAAGCGGCGGCTCAGCCCGATCAGCAGGTCGCGCAGCGCGCCCGGGTTGATCTCCCAGCCCTCGTCGGTCCTGGCCACGTCGCCGCTGGGCCCGACCACCTTCCAGGGGAACGGGGCCGGCGGCGCGGCGGCCATGACCCGGCGGGTGTAGTAGTTGATGCCCAGGAAGTCGCTGCGGCCCCCGATGGCGGCCTCGTCGCCGTCGTGGACGAAGTCGAGGCCGTGGCCGAGTGCCCGCTCCCAGTGCTCGCGCATGTCCGCAGGGTAGCCACTGCCGCCCAGGAGCGGGTCGAGATACCACCGGTTGACGTAGCCGTCGGAGCCGATCGCCGCCGCCCGGTCCTCCTCGCTGTCGGTGGCCGGGTCGCAGGGGAAGAGGCTGAGCGCCGCTCCCGCCTTCGTGCCCGGGTGGGCGTGCAGCACGTCGGCCGCCGCGCCGTGGCCGAGCAGCACGTGGTGGCCGGCCTTCACCGCCGTGCCGAGGTCGGCCACGCCGGGGGCGTGCAGGCCGAGCTGGTAGCCGAGCAGCGCGATGATCCACGGCTCGTTCTGGGTGATCCACCAGGTCACGCGGTCGGCCAGCCGCCCCGCGACCGCCTCCGCATACGTACGGAAAGCGTTTACGGAAGACCGCTCGGCCCAGGTCAGGCCCGCGGGCATGTCCCAGTGGTTGAGCGTGAGCACCGGCTCCACGCCGGCCTCCAGGAGCGCGTCCACGAATCGCTCGTAGTGGTCGAGCGCCTTGGGGTCGGGGCGGGCGCCGCCGGGCATGACCCGGGACCAGCCGGTCGAGAAGCGGTAGGCCCGCAGGCCCAGCTCCTTGATCAGCTCGATGTCCTCGCGCCAGCGCAGGTAGGAGTCGCAGGCCCGGGAGCCGTCGCCACCGCCCTCGATCGCGCCGGGCCGGCGGCAGAACTCGTCCCACACCGACTCGCCCCTGCCGTGGTGACCCTCGATCTGGTACGCGGACGTGCCCGCGCCCCACAGGAACCCGTCGGGAAAGCTCATCCCTTGCTCCCCGTAGTGGCGATGCCCTTGACGAAGTGCTTCTGGCCGAGGAAGAACAGGATGATCATCGGGATCGTGGTGATCACGCTGGCCGTCATGACGATCTCCCAGTGCCAGTCCCCGCCGAACCCGAACTGGTCGAGCAGCGCCTTCAGCCCGCGCGGCACGGTGAAGTCGGTGGAGTCGCGCAGGTAGATCAGCGGCCGCATGAGGTCGGTCCAGGCCGCCTGGAACTCGAACAGCAGCGTCACCACGACCGCCGGCTTGCACAACGGCAGGGCGATCCTGGTGAAGATCTTCCAGTTGTTCGCCCCGTCGATCTTCGCCGCCTCGAACGGCTCGCGCGGCAGGCCGAGGAAGAACTGCCGCAGCAGGAAGATGTAGAACGCGCTGCCGAACAGGTTCTGCGCCCACAGCGGCGTCAGGGTGCCGACCATGCCGAGAGAGTTCCAGATGAGGAACACCGGGATCATGGTGACCGCGCCCGGCAGCATCATGGTGGCCAGCAGCAGGCCGAACAACGGCCCCCGGCCGGGGAAGCGGAAGTAGGCGAAGCCCCACGCGACCATCGCGCTGGTGACCGTCACGGCCACCGCGGCCAGCACCGTCACCAGCAGCGTGTTGGCCATCCACAGCGCCAGCGGCGCTTCCTGCCACACCCTGATGTAGTTGTCGAGGGTGAAGGTCTCGGGGATGATCCGGTGGTCGAACACCTCGCTGCGCGGCTTGAAGGAGGCGCTGAGCAGCCAGACGAACGGATAGATGAACGCGACGGCGAACGCGGTCAGCGCGGTCCACGTCAGGATCCTCCTGGCGCGCCTCACGGGTTCCCCCCTTCGTAGTGGACGAACCGCCTGGTCACCAGGATCTGCACGGCGGTGATCGCCATGATCACGATGAACAGCAACCAGGCCAGCGCCGAGGCGTAGCCCATGTGCAGGAACTCGAAGGCCTGCTGGAACAGGTAGATCGCGTAGAACAGCGCGGCGTCGTTGCTGTAGGTGGTGTTGCCCGAGCCGAAGAAGGCGGTGTACGCCTCGGTGAACGACTGCAGGGCGTTGATGCTGTCCACGATGAACAGGAAGAACAGCGTGGGGCTGATCATCGGCACGGTGATCCGCAGGGTGCGCTTCCACCAGCCGGCGCCGTCCACGAGGGCGGAGTCGTACAACTCCTGGGGGACGCCGCGCAGCGCGGCCAGGATGATGACCACCGACGCCCCGACGGTCCACAGGCTCATCAGCACCAGGCCCGGCTTGACCCAGTCGGGGTCGGTGGTCCAGGCCGGGCCGTCGATGCCGAACACGCCGAGGAAGGCGTTGATCAGGCCGTTCTGTCCGTTGAACAGCATCAGCAGCAGGATGCCGACCGCGACCGGCGGCGTCATCTTGGGCAGGAAGAAGGCCGTGCGGAAGAAGCCGGTGGCCTTGGTGGCGCTGTTGAGCAGCAGCGCCAGCCCTAGGGAGACGACGAGCTGGGTCGGCACCGACATCACGGTGTACAGGAACGTGTTGCGCAGCGCCAGCCCGACCTTCGGGTCCTCGAAGAGGGTGACGTAGTTGTCGAAGCCGACGAACGACGGGTCGTTGATGACGTCGTAGTCGGTCAGCGACAGGTAGGCGCTGTTGATGACGGGCCACGCGGTGAAGATCAGGAAGCCGATGATCCAGGGGCTGATGAACAGCAGGGCCGCCCGGGTCTCGATCCACCGCATGGACCGCCGGCGTGGTGCTCTGGTGCGGGAGGGGGACATCTCAGTTCGTACGCTTCGTCCAGCCGGCCCATGCCTCGTCCAGCGCCTTCTGGGCGTCCTGCTGGGCCTTGTCGAGCGCGGCCTGCGGCTCCTCCTGGCCGTTGAGCACCCGGTTCACCGCGTCCTGCCAGGCGGTCTTGAACTCAGAGTCGGCCGGGTTGGCCGGGAGGCTGAAGGTGTTCTTGTTGGCCTCGTAGAACGCCTTGACGCCGGAGTCCCAGGGCTCGCCGCCCGAGGTCAGCATCTTCTCGATCTCCGCGTCGGCCTGGACGTTGCCGGTGAGGATGCCGGTGAACGGCTTGCCGTCGGCCTTGCGCTTGTCCAGCCGGGCCTGGGCGGCGGCCTTCCAGGTGTCGACGAGGGTCATGGTCTTGGCGAAGCGGCAGGCGGCCCCGGCGTTCTTGGAGCCCTTGGGGATGGCCCACGACGAGCCGGAGGAGTAGGCCAGCGGCTGTCCCTGCGGCGTGCGGAAGGTGTCGAAGGCCAGGGGCGCCTTGGGCGAGACGTCGTTGAGCACGTTGACGTACCACTGCTCCATCGGCATCGCGCCGAGCTCGCCCTTGGCGAACTGGTTGCCCTTGCCGAAGAAGTCGGCCGAGTCGCGCGCGGCCTTGACCTTCGCGAAGCCGCCCTGGGCGTTGTAGATGCCGACCGCGAACTCCAGCGCCTTGACCACCTCGGGGGTGTTGAGCTGGGCGGTCTTGCCGTCGGCGGACAGCAGGTCGACGCCGTTGGCCTTGGCCCACAGCGGCAGGAACTCCGGCAGCTTGCTGTCGAAGCCGATCACCTTGAGCTTGCCGCCCGGCGTCTTGACCAGCTTCTTGGCGGCGGCGGTGACCTTGTCCCAGTTGGAGCCGTTGACGTCCGCGATCGTCAGCCCGGCCTCCTTGAGCAGGTCGGCGTTGGCCATCGTGATCTGGACCTGGTTGAACTCGGGGACGGCCCAGACCTCGCCGCCGAACGTCACCTGGCCGAGGGCGTTCTTGTTGTACATCGAGGTGTCGATCTGCTCGCCCTGGACGCACGCGGTCAGCGGCATGATCGCGCCGCGCGAGGCGAAGGTGCCGATCTGGTCACGGTTGGCGTAGATGATGTCCGGCGGGTCGCCGGCCGCCACCGAGGACAGGAACTGCTGGATGTCGAGGTCGCCCTCGATCAGTTTCACGTCCGCGCCGCCGAGCGACTTCTTGGCCAGGTCGACGCGGGTCGTCCCGATCTCGTCGGTCGCGCCGAAGCCCATGACCGAAATGGTGCCCGAGTACGAGGCACCGGGGTTGAACTGGCCGGCCGACGGGGCCGGCGCCGACGCGCCGCCACCGGTGCCCTTGGCACAGGAGGTGAGCGCCAGCGCCAGGGACACCGACAGGACGGACCAACGGACGAGCGGGGTTCTCATTGGGGGTTTCGCCTCCACACTGATCAAGCGGGGCATCAGGCATGCTGATGACGGCCACGTGGCGCCAGGCCAGTGTGGCAACGTTCACACATCTGAGAACGTACCCATACCGCTGAAATCCCGTCAACCACTCATTTCACTGCGTTTCTATCCCGTTAAGGACGACAGCGGTGTGGGATGCCCCACCGGACGCCCACAACCCCTTCCCAGACGGGAATCCCGCACACGCGAAGGGCCCGGCCGGTTGATCCGGCCGGGCCCTCCGATCGGCAGGCGCCCGTGGGGGCAGGGAACGGGGCGCCTGCCCTGGGGAGCGGGCGTCAGTGCCCCGTGGCCTTCTCCGCGCCGACACCGGTGAGCGAGCGGACCTCGATCTCGGCGTACTTGGCGGAGTTGTACTCCTTGCTGAGGATCGTGCCGAGCCAGCCGCAGATGAAGCCCAGCGGGATCGAGATGATGCCGGGGTTGCTCAGCGGGAACCAGGCGAAGTCGGCCGTCTTGAACAGGGCCGTCGCCGAGCCGGACACCACCGGCGAGAAGATCACCAGCACCAGGGCGGACACCAGGCCACCGTAGATGGCGGCGACGGCGCCGGCCGTGTTGAACCGCTTCCAGAACAGGCTGTAGAGGATCGCGGGCAGGTTGCCCGAGGCCGCCACCGCGAACGCCAGCGCCACCAGGAACGCCACGTTCTGCCCCTGCGCCAGGATGCCCAGGCCGATCGCCACCGCGCCGATGACCAGGGCCGAGACGCGGGCCACCACGACCTCCTGGCGCTCGCTGGCCGTCCCGCGCTTGAAGACGTGCGCGTACAGGTCGTGCGCGAAGCTGGAGGAGGAGGCCAGCGTGAGCCCGGCGACCACCGCCAGGATCGTCGCGAAGGCCACGGCGCCGATGAGGGCCAGCAGGATCGTGCCGCCGAACGAGCCGAAGATCTCCTCGCCGATCCGCTGTGCCAGCATGGGTGCCGCGGTGTTGCCCGCCGGGTCGCCCGCGGCGATCGCCGTCTTGCCGACCAGTGCCGCCGCGCCGAAGCCGAGGACCAGGGTCAGGAGGTAGAAGATGCCGATGATGCCGATGCCCCACAGGACCGACTTGCGGGCGTCCTTGGCGGTGGGGACGGTGTAGAAGCGGATGAGGATGTGCGGGAGACCGGCCGTGCCCAGCACGAGGGCCAGGCCCAGGCTGATGAGGTCGATCTTGCCCGCCAGGCCCTGCGCCTCGGTGCCGTACTTCAGGCCGGGGATGAGGAAGCTCCCGGGGTCCGTCTTCGGGCCGCTGACCGTGGCCGCCTGGCCGAGCAGCGCCGACAGGTTGAAGCCGAACTTGCCCAGCACCAGCAGCGTCACCAGCGCGGCGCCGCTCATCAGCAGCACGGCCTTGACGATCTGCACCCAGGTGGTGCCCTTCATGCCGCCGAACACCACGTACACGATCATCAGCGCGCCCACGCCGACGATCGTCCACGCCTTGCCCGCCGAGCCGGTGATGCCGAGCAGCAGGCCGACCAGCGCGCCCGCGCCCACCATCTGCGCCAGCAGGTAGAAGATGCTCACCACGATCGTGGACACGCCCGCCGCCGTGCGGACCGGGCGGGGGCTCATCCGGAACGCCAGCACGTCGGCCATGGTGAACTTGCCGGAGTTCCGCATCAGCTCGGCCACCAGCAGCAGCGCCACCAGCCAGGCGACCAGGAACCCGATGGAGTAGAGGAAGCCGTCGTAGCCGGACAGCGCGATGATGCCCGCGATGCCGAGGAACGACGCGGCCGACATGTAGTCGCCGCCGATCGCCAGGCCGTTCTGCACGCCGCTGAACGACCGCCCGCCCGCGTAGTAGTCGGCGGCCGTCTTGGTCTGCCGGCTCGCCCAGAAGGTGATTCCCAGGGTGGCGGCCACGAAGGTGAGGAAGAGGATCATCCCCAGGGTCGTCGAGCTCACTGAGTCTTCTCCTCCACCTCGTGGCGCAGCTTGTCAGCGATCGGGTCGAGCTTCTTCTCCGCGTGCCTGGCGTACGCCCACGCGATGAGGAAGGTGGAAACGAACTGCAACAACCCGAAGACGAGGCCGACGTTGATGTCGCCGAGCAACTTGATCCCCATGAACCCGCGCGCCCATCCGGACAGCACCACGTAGAGCAGGTACCACACGAGGAACGCCACGGTCATGGGGAAGGTCCAGCGGCGGAAGCGCCGCTTCAGTTCCTGGAACTCACTGCTCTCCTGCATTTGTTCATAGACCGATGCGTCATGTTCTTGTGTCGTCACGAGACCTCCACTGTGATGCGGATCACGCCCAACGTAAGAGCGCAACCTACCCGGCGTGGAGATCCATAGGAGGGTCGTTCGGTGAGCCGCTGCGGTCCGGCGATTAGTTGGAGATGGCCTGCGGTGAAAGGTCTGTATAGCGCGACGAGCGGTCGGCTATCCCTTTCACCCCTTTACGGCCCCCGCCGTGAGGCCCTCGACGATGTAGCGGCGGATGGCGGCGAAGAGGACGAGCGTGGGGAGCACGGACACGACCGTGGCGGCGGCCATCGAGCCCCAGTCGATGTCGTACTGGGTGATGAAGGAGTTCATGGCCACGGGGATCGTCTTGGCGTCCTCGCTGTCGATGAAGGTGATGGCCAGGAACAGCTCGTTCCAGCACTGCACGAACGCGAAGATGAACGTCGCCGCGATCCCGGGCAGCATGACCGGGATGACCACCCGGACCATCGCCACCAGCCGCGAGGCCCCGTCCACCTGGGCGGCCTCCTCCAGGGCCACCGGCACCCGCTCGTAGAAGCCGCGCATGATGATCGTGGAGAACGGCACCAGCATCGCCACGTACACCAGCATCAGCCCCGCCAGCCGGTTGAGCAGGTCGAGGTCGGACATCAGCAGGTAGAGCGGCCCCAGCGCGATGAACAGCGGGATCATCTGGGTGACCAGGAACGCCAGCATCAGCGCCCCGCGGCCCGGGAAGGCGAAGCGGGCCAGCGTGTAGCCGCCCAGCACCCCGATCGCCGTCACGACCGCGGCCGCGACGAGGGAGACGACGAGCGAGTTCAGCAGGTACGCCCCGAAGTCGGCGAAGGAGAACAGCTCGGCGTAGTGCTCGAACGTCACGTTCCCCGGCCAGTACCGCAGCGGCACCGAGAAGATCTCGGGCTTGGGCTTCAGCGAGGTGATGACGATCCAGTAGAGGGGGAACAGGGTGATCAGCAGCCAGGCGCCCAGCACGACGACCTTGGCCGCGACCGCGACGCGCCTCATCGGGACCTCTCGAATCTCGTGGCGTTCAGGTAGAAGACGCTGAAGGACAGCAGCAGGCCGAGGATGAGCAGGCCGACCGCGCCCGCCCGGCCGTAGTCGCCGCCGATGACCTGCTGGATGAGGAAGGTCGTGATGATGTCGGTGCTGCCGGCCGGGCCGCCGCCGGTCATGGAGTAGATCAGGTCGGGGAAGTTCAGGATCCAGATGATCCGCAGCAGCACGATCAGGGCCAGGGTGGGCCGGATGTGCGGCAGCGTGACGTGCCAGAACTGGCGCAGCCGGGAGGCCCCGTCCACCGAGGCCGCCTCGTACAGCTCGCGGGGCACCGACTGCAGCGCCGCCATGATCATGATGGCGAAGAACGTGACGCCGTACCAGATGTTCGCCACGATCACCGAGGTCATCGCCCAGCCCGGCGTGGCCAGGAAGCCGATGCGCTGGTCGATGATCCCCGTCTTGAGCAGCAGGTCGTTGATCACCCCGAACTGCCCGTTGAACATCCACCGCCACAGCAGCCCGATCAGGAACCCCGACATGGCCCAGGGGAAGAACACCCACGCCTGGTAGAGGCCGCGGCCGCGGAAGTGCCGGCGCAGCAGCAGCGCCAGCCCGAAGCCGAGGAAGAACTGGAAGAACAGCGACACGGCCACCCACGTGCCGGTGTTCCGCAGCGCCGTCCAGAACCGGTCCTCGGCCAGCACCGCCCGGAAGTTCTCCAGGCCCACGAACGGCGTGGCGGTCAGGTCGAACAGGTTGTAGCGCTGGAACGCGATCACCGCGCCCCGGATCATCGGGTAGTACGTGAACAGCGCCACGAACACCACGCCGGGCAGCAGGCACAGCGCGATGAACCGGGCCCGGCGCAGGGTGAACGTACGCTTCACGACACCTTCTTGGCCTGGTCCACCCAGAAGGCGTCCCAGGACTTGAGCACCTCGGCGGTCGTCTTCTTGCCGGTGATCAGGGCCTGGACGTCACGGTCGGAGTCCACCAGGAACTGGCTCCAGCCCGGATAGTCCACCGGCCTGATCGTGATCACCTGCTTCGGGTCCTGCTGGGCCTGCAGGTAGGCCTTCCACGCGCCCTGCGAGAACTGCGGGTCGCTCTGGGCCTGCTTGGAGATCGGGATGAGCGAGTTGCCCTTGGCGAAGGCGATGCTCTGCTTGGCCTCCGACAGGAACTGCACCAGCTTGACCGCCTCCTTCGGGTGCTTGGTGAAGGAGGTCGCGCCCCAGCCGGCGTAGCCGACGGGCTGGAAGGCGTACCCGGTGGGGCCCTTCGGGATCGGGGCGGTGGACCAGGCCGTGACGCCGCTCTCCTCGACCGTCTTGATCACCTCGGGGTCCTGGATGAGCATGCCGGTGACGCCCGAGGTGAAGCCCTGGACCATCTCCGGGAATCCCCAGGACACGGAGTCGGGGGGCGACGCCTCCTGGTAGATCTTGACGAAGAGGTCGAGGGCCGTGGCGGCCTCCGGGGTCGAGAAGATCGTCCGCTTGTCCTTCAGATAGAAGGATTTTTCGGGATTCAGGGCTTCGCCGTTGTACGCGCTGATCATCATGACCGCGTAGTCGGCGCCGCCCTTGCCGCCCCGGAACGAGTAGCCGAACCGGTCGCCCGAGGTCATCCTCTTCCCGGCCTCGTACAGCTCCTCCCAGGTGGTGGGCGGCTGGGTCAGGCCGAAGTCCGTACGGTAGAACAGGGTCCGCTGGTAGAACCCGTACGGGATCAGATAGGCCTTCCCCCCGACCTCGACCGCCTTCTTCTGGGCCAGCTCGGTCAGGTCGGACCAGCCGGCCCAGGCCGTGGTGGGCAGCTCGGCCAGCCAGCCGTTGTTGGAGAAGGACTTGGCCGTGTGGTCGCGTACTTCCAGCACGTCCAGGTCCTTCTTCGTCTGCAGGATCTGGGTGATCTTCTGGTCGGCGCTGTCGAGGGGCGGGGAGATCAGCTCGACGGTGACGCCCGGGTTGGCCTGCTCGAAGTCGGCGACGAGGGATTTGATGAGCTTCGTACGCTCGGGACTGGTCAGACTTTCGATCATTCGCAGCCGTACCTCTCCCGAGGACGACGAGCCGGAGCCGCATGCCGCGGACACCAGCGTGACGGCGACCGCGGCCGCCAGGAGGAGGGGCTTTCTCATGACGAGCCTCCCGCGAGGGTCAGACAGCGCTGTCAATCACGCTAGGCGGTCAGCCCCTCCAGCGCCAGACCGAGATCCTTGATCAGGGTGTCCGCGGGCTCCAGGCCGACGGAGAGGCGGACGAGGCCGACCGGGATGCCCATGGTGGCCCGCACGCTCTCCTCGGTGGACAGCGCGGGCGCGTTCACCAGGCTCTCGAACCCACCCCAGGACACCCCAATCCTGAAATGTCGCAACTTGTCGAGGAAGGCCGCCACCTCCTCCCGCGAGTCCGTGTCGAGCACGAGGCTGAACAGACTGGAGAACCCGGACATCTGCCGCACCGCGATCGCGTGCCCCGGATGCGACGGCAACCCCGGATGGTTCACCTCCCGCACGCCCGGATGATCATTCAGGAAGGCCGCCACCGCCAGCCCCCGCTCCTGGTGCGCCGCCATCCGCACGGGCAGCGTACGCAGCCCCTTGATCACCTTGGCCGCGTCGTGCGGCGACATGGCGGCCCCGTAGAGCTGGTACTCCTTCAGCGCCAGCGGCCGGACCAGCCGCGCCGGGCCCACGACCACCCCGCCCACCAGGTCGCTGTGCCCGCCGATGTACTTCGACAACGAGTGCACGACGAGGTCCACCCCCATCGTCAGCGGCTTCTGGAACAGCGGCGTGGACCACGTGTTGTCCATCACCGTCACCAGTCCCCGCTCCCGCGCCCACCCCGTCACCTCGGTGATGTCGACCACGCGGTAGGCCATGTAGGAGGGGGACTCGAAGTAGAGTAGGCGGGTGCTCGCCCTGATAGCGCTGTCACATCCCGCGAGGTCGTCGACATGCGTATGCGTGACCCCGAACTTCTCCAGATAGCGCAGGAACTGGGTGGTCGGCCCGTAGACCGCGCCCAGCACCAGCACGTGGTCGCCGGCCGACACCAGCGACGAGATGGTCGCCGAGATCGCGCCCATCCCCGAGCCGAAACACTTGGCTCGCTCTCCCCGCTCAAGGGCGGCCAGCTTACGCTGGGCGAGATCGACCGTCGGGTTGGTCCCCCGCCAGTAGACGTACCGCTCGTCCTCGTTCCTGATGGCCTCGCCCAACTCCTCCGCCGTCGCGAACGTGAACAGCGAGTTCTCGAACACCGGCGGGTTGACCGCGCCCAGGGCCCAAGGCTCGTCCTCACCCAACCGGCCACAGATCCAATCGTCATCCATGGGGGCACAATATGACACCTCGCAGGCCGACCATGGCGGACGTGGCCCGGCAGGCGGGCGTGAGCCTCAAGACCGTCTCCCGGGTCGTCAACCAGGAGCCGCACGTCAGGGCCTCGCTGCAGCAGCGGGTGCAGGCGGCGATCAGCGCGCTCGGCTACCGCCGCAACGAGGCCGCCGCCCGGCTGGCCCGCGGCGCCACCATGCTGACGCTCGGCCTCGTGATGGAGAACATCTCCAACGAGTTCTACTCGCGCCTGGCCGCCGCCGTGGAGGCCGCCGCGGCGCACCACGAGGCGCTGGTGGTGTTCGGCTCGTACGAGGAGAGCGCCGCGAAGGAGCGCATGCTCATCGAGTCCATGTACGCGCGCGGCGTCGACTCCCTGATCGTCGTCCCGTCGGCGGCCGACCACTCCTGGCTGGCCGAGCACCCCGGCCTCACCACGGTGTTCGTGGACCGCGTGCCGCTCGGCCTGGAGGCGGCCGACGTCGTCCTGCTCGACGACGTGTGGGGCGCCAGAACCGCGACCGAGCACCTGCTCGCCCGCGGCCACCGCCGGATCGCGCTCATCTCCGACGACGACGGGCTGAGCTCGGTGCACGACCGGGCCACCGGCTACCGCACGGCGCTGGCCGCGGCCGGGGTGCCGGCCGACGAGGCGCTGGTGGTGCGGGGGGTGTTCGACCCCGGACAGGTCTCGTGCGAGGTCACCCGGCTGCTGGACCTGCCGGCGCCGCCCACGGCGTTCTTCGCCACCAACAACCGCGCCGCCATCGGCATCCTGCAGGCGCTGCGGGAGCGTCCGGAGCGGCCCGCGTACGTGAGCTTCGACGACTTCGCCCTGGCCGACGTGTTCAACCCGGGGGTGACGGTGGTCCGCTACGACACCTCCCGCCTGGCGCGCAGCGCGGTGGACCTGCTGCTGAACCCGGCGCCGACGGCGCGGCGGGTGAAGGTGCCGGTGGAGCTGGTGCCGAGGGGCTCCGGCGAGCTCCCGCCCCGCTGACTTCAGGACCCTGCCAAGAGGGGGTCACGTCTCCGCATGGCACGGGCTGAGCCGGTACGCGGTGGGTAACCACCCGGCTGTACGACTCGGGGCGGCTCAAGGAGAAGACCATGTCCGGGAGCGGCGACGGCGATGCTTCGAGGGAGGCCACCGATCCGGACGTCTACCTGGACGTTCCCGTGGTCAGGGTCGAGGAGATCGACCTGACCGTGCGCGACCTGCGGGCGAAGGTGTCGTTGCAGGCCGAGGTGCTCGATCTGCTCAGGCTGAACGTGGGCGCCGACGTGCTGCTGGGGAGCGTCGAGCTCGGCATCAAGGGCGTGGAGGCGCAGGCGCTGCTGAAGGTGCGGCTGGACAACGTGGCGCGCATCATCGACCGGGTGCTGAAGACGATCGACGACAATCCGCAGATCCTGGAGCACATCACGCGGGGCCTCGGGACGGCCGTCCAGGACCTCGGGACCGGCGCGGGATACGCGGTCCGGGACGTGGGCGCGGGCGCCGGGCACGCGGTCCGCGACGTCGGCACGGGAGCCGCGTACGCGGTCCGCGACGTCGGCGCCGGCGCCGCGGGCGCCGTACGGGACGTCGGCGCGGGAGCCGGAGGCGCGGTCCGGGACGTCGGCGCCGGTGCCGGTGACGTCGTGCGCGATGTCGGCCCGGCGGTCGGGGGCGTCGTCCAGGACGCCACGGGTGCCGTGCGGGACGTCGGCACGGGTGCGGTCCGGGACGTGGCCACGGGTGCCGTCGGGGACGTGGCCACGGGTGCCGTCGGGGACGCGGCCACGGGAGCCGTCGGGGACGCGGCCACGGGAGCCGTGCACGACGTGGCCACCGGAGCTGTGCCGGGCGTCGGGTCGGCCACCGGGCCGTTCGTGCAGCGGGCCGGGGCCGATGCCTACGGCGTGCCCGCCGGCGCCGCCAACGGCGCCCCGCCACGCCCCGCGCCTCAGCACGTCGGCGAACCCCACGACGTCGAACCGCAGGACGGCGAATCCGAAGACGGCGAGCCCCAGGACCAGGAGCCGGGTGAGCAGCCGGGCGAGCAGCCGGAAGAACCTGCGGACGACCTGAGCACGTCCGAGCTGGCCACCGCCCTGGCCCGCAAGTCCCTCCGCGCGGGCCGCGACCTGCTCGGCCACGTCACCGACACCGCCGGGCACATCATCCGCCACAAGGACGAGTGAGGAGCACCATGGCCGGACCGGAGCACCCGCGCGACCCGGACGTCGAGATCAGCGCCTCCGCCACGGCCAGGGAGCTGCGGTTCCGCGAGCCCCCGGAGGTGACCGTACGGGCGGAGGCGGAGCCCGCCGGCGAGTGCGCCTGGGGCAGCGACCGTACGAACCTGCCCGAGCAGGTGGAGGCAGGCGTCACCTACCGCGACATCCGCATCGACTTCCGGGTGGCCGCGAGACTCACGGGCCACGAGGAGCCGTCCTAGGCACGTCCGGCCTGGTAGGCCTCGTGGAGGACCGCGGCCAGCTCGTCCGCCAGGTCCGGGGTGGCCGCCACGACGCCGCTCCAGCGCCTGGTCAGGTCGGTGTCCAGGCCGATCGGCCGCCCGAACACGTCCCTGACCGCCCCGCCGGCCGCCTCCGCCAGCACGACCGAGGCCGCGATGTCCACCAGCCGGTGCGTGTCGGTGGCGGCGTCGGCGAAGGCGTCGGTCGCGCCCTGGGCCACGAGGGCGCCCTCCAGGCAGCTCGTGGACAGGATCCGGACGCGGGCCGCGCGCCGGGCCACCTCCCACCACGCCGCCGCGGCACCCGGGTTGGCCGGGTGGGGCCGGAGGAGGGAGACGGCGGCGCCGGCCAGCTCCCTCCGGCCGGTCGTGCGCAGCGGCGACGGCACGCCCGCCTTCGCCCACCAGCTGCGCCCGGTGTCCAGCCAGACGGTCAGCGCCTCGGTGAAGACGCCGTCCTCGGCCACCGCCGCAGAGAACGCGGCCAGGGGCACGCCGGCGGCGGCGTTCGCGGAGCCGTCCACCGGGTCCATGACCAGGGTCAGCGCCGAGCCGTGGTCCACCCAGCCGGTCTCCTCGGTCAGGACGTTGACCGGGTGCCGGGCCAGGGCGGCCAGGATGGCGTTCTCGACGAGCACGTCGATGCGCATGGTGGGGGTGCCGTCGGCGCCGTCCGCCACGACGGCGGCCAGGGTGGCGCGGTCGTGCTCGGCGGTGGCGGCGGTGTACGCCTCCAGCGCGGCGGACGCGGCGGCGGCGAGCGCCGGATGCGCCTCCCCCGGCACCCCGGCACTCCAGCCACGCGCCGAAGGCACCGAACCCGCCCCTCCGGCGTCGTCAGCGACCGGCATCGCCGTCCCCTCTCCCAGAGGTGTCCCCGTCATCGTCCTACCCCCGCCGGCAGCACAGGATCACTCGCTGTGACGGTCATCCGCACGGTCGGCCACCCCCGGTCCACGGTCACCACGGCCAGGTCGCCGCGCTGCCCCTCGACCAGCCCGCCCCGATCCGCCAGCCCCGCGACGGAGGCGGGGCCGGAGGTGACCAGCGCAACGGCGACGGGCAGGGACGCGGCGCCCTGGGAGGCCAGCAGCAGGGAGGCGGCCAGCGGGGCGGAGGGCAGGTAGTCACTGGACAGGCCGTCCACCAGCCCGGCCGCCACGAGTTCGGCCGCGGCCACGTTCCCGGAATGGGAGCCGCCGCGCAGCACGTTCGGCGCCCCGGCCACCACGCGCAGGCCGCGCTCGCGGGCCGCCCTGGCGGCCGCCATGGTGGTCGGGAACTCCGCGACCGCCACCCCGTTAGCCACCGCCACGTCGATCTCCTCGGGCGTCACCGGGTCGTGCGCGAGCAGCCGCGCTCGCCCCAGCGCCGCGTGCTCCGCCAGCCGCCCGAGCGCGATCTGCCGGTGCCCGATCCGCGAGTCGCGCTCGGCGACCAGCGTCTCCACCCGCCGCTGGGCCTCCTCGGACGAGATGCCCTCGGTGCCCTCCAGCCAGCGCCGGTACACGGCCGAGTCCCGGTACTGCCCCTGCCCCGGTGTGTGGTCCTCGAAGGAGACCAGCGGCGGAGCGGGCGTACCGAACAGGGCGGGCGTACCGGACAGGCAGGTCTCGAGGGCCGCCAGGCCCTCGGGGTCGCGGGCGTCGAGCCGGTAGAGGATGTGGTGGTCGACCAGCGCGTGCCCGGAGGCGGCGCGCTCGCGGATGGCGGCGTCGAGCCGGCGCGCCCGGTCGACGGTCCGCCCCTTGCGGTTGTGCGACTCGAACGCGACCCCGTGGAACACCGTGGTCACCCCGGCGGCGCGCACCCGCCCCTCGAAGCTGGACACCCCGAACCCGACCTCGAACTCCGCCCCCGGCCTGGGCCGCAGCTCGGTCTCCAGCCCGTCGGAGTGGGTGTCCACGATGCCGGGCAGCAGCAGCGCGCCCCGCAGGTCCACGGCCTCGGCGGGCACCGCGCCGGGCCGGGCGGGGCCGACGTGGGTGATCAGCCCGTGCTCGACGACGACGAGCGCGTCGTCGATGACGCGGTCGGGCAGCACGGCCTTCGCATGGGCCAGCACTCTCATCGGGCCACCTCCAGGTTCGGTTCGGAGTCACGCAGTACGGCGGCGGGCGGCCCGTCGGCGGCCACGCGGCCGTCCGCGAGCACCACGACCCGGGTGGCCAGCCGCTCGATGGCGTCGAGGTCGTGGAAGACCGACAGCACGGCCACGCCCGCGCCGGTCAGGTCGGCGATCATGGACAGCACCGCCTCCCGGTTGACCGGGTCGAGCGCGGAGACCGGCTCGTCGAGCAGCAGCAGCCTGGGGGGCGAGATGGTGCCGGCGGCCAGGTTCACGCGCTGCTTCTGGCCCCCGGACAGGACGGTGGTGTGCATGGCCCAGAGCCGCTCGTCGATGCCCAGCCGGCGCAGGGCGGCCGCGGCGGCGTCCCGGGAGGCGTCCGCGTCCAGGCCGCGGGCGGCCCCGGCGCGTGCCACCACGTCGAGCACGGCCCGGCGCGGCTCGGCGCGCAGGAACTGGGAGACGTACCCCAGCTCCCGGCCCCGCAGGTCGGCGACCTGGGCGTCGGGCAAGGCGGCGAGGTCCACCGTGGCGCCGGCGGAGGTGCGCAGCAGGATGTGCCCGGCCGTCGGCACGTACGTGCGGTAGACGCAGCGCAGCAGCGACGACTTGCCGGCGCCGGACGAGCCGGCCAGCGCGACGTGCTCGCCGCGGGCCACGTCCAGGTCCACGCCGCGCAGCGCGCCCACCGTGCGGCCGTCGATCGTGTGCAGGGTGAACGACTTGACCAGTCCCCTGATCCGCAGGACGTTCATCCGCGCGCCGCCGCCACCAGCCGCTGGCTGTACGGGTGCTGCGGATCCTCCAGCAGCTGGTCGGTCAGGCCCGTCTCCACCACGCGGCCGTGTTGCATCACCATCACCCTCCTGGTCAGCATCTCGATGACGCCGAAATCGTGGGAGACGACCACGGCGGCGACGCCGAGCCGTTCGAGCAGGTTCCTCAGCAGGTCGAGCACGCCGGCCGCGACCGAGGCGTCCAGGCCCGTGGTCGGCTCGTCGAGCAGCAGCACGGGCGGGCGGTTGGCCAGCGCCTTGGCGATCTGCACGCGCTGGCGCATGCCGCCGGAGAACGTGCGTACGGGGTCGTCCATCCGGGACAGCGGCACCTCGGTCAGCTCCAGCAGCTCGGCGGCCCGCTCCCGGATGCGGCCGAAGTGCCGGCCGCCGGCGGCCGTGAGCCGCTCGGCGATGTTGCCGCCCGCGCTCGTGTCCAGGTCGAGCCCGTAGGCCGGGTCCTGGTAGACGACGGCGACGCGGTCGATGCGCAGCCGCCGCCGGGCGCTGTCGTCGAGCGCCAGCACGTCGGTCGCGCCGTCGTCGTGGCCGCGCAGGTACGCGCTGCCCCGGCTGGGCCGCTCGTCGCCGGCCACGCAGCGCATGACCGTCGACTTGCCCGAGCCCGACTCGCCGACGATGCCCAGCGCCTCCCCCGGCGCCACCTCGAAGCCGACGTCCCAGGCCGCCACCACGGCGCCGGTCGCGGGCGAGACCGAGGTGCCGTACTCGGGCCCGGTGCCGGGCAGCGACCTCGGCCCCTGCTCGCCGTAGACCCTGCCGAGCCCCTCCACCTTCAACGCCCAGCTCATCGCTCCATCTCCCTGTTCCGCGCGCAGAAGTCCGTGTCGCTGCACACCCAGGCCACGGAACCGTCCACGGACGGCACCTCCACCAGGTACGACCCCTCGGAGCCGCAGTGCCGGCAGCCGGCGCCCGGCGTGTGCTCGACCTCGAACGGGATGTCGTCGAACACCAGCGGCTCCACCCGCGTGTGCGGCGGCACCGCGTAGATCCGCTTCTCCCGGCCCGCCCCGAACAGCGTCAGGTGCTCGGCCCGGTCCAGCTTCGGCACGTCGAACCTGGGGATCGGCGACGGTGGCGAGGCCGTCGACCAGCGCACCCACGCCCTCCAGGCGGCCGCCCACGCGGTGGCCGCCGGCGCCGACGACGAGCTGGTCCTCGCCGCCGCCTTCCACGACGTGGGCCGCGCCCGCCAGGTGGCCGCGCGGCACCGGGGCCTGCCGCACGAGCACGCCGGCGCCGCCTTCGCCCGCGACCACCTCACGGAACGCTCGGCCTGGGCGATCGAGCAGCACGTGGCCGCCAAGCGCTACCTGGTGGCCGTGGACCCGGCCTACCACGACACGCTGAGCCCGGTCTCGGTGCGCTCGCTGCGCGTCCAGGGCGGGCCGATGTCGCCGGAGGAGGTCGCCGCCTTCGAGGCCCACGAGTGGTCGGCCGACGCGGTCGCCCTCCGGCGGTGGGACGACGCCGCCAAGGATCCGGAGGGGGCGGTGCTGGCGATGGAGGAGCTGGTGGCGGCGTACGAGCGGGTGATGGCCTAGGACGACGCGCACGCATCGGCACCAAGGCGTCACGCTCCGGTAAGAGCCTTCCGTACCCGGAAGTGGCGGACATCGCACTAAAGTCGATCCGTGCCTCTTCCCGCCGCCGACCTCACCCATCTCCTTCGCAACAGGCCCGAGCTGGCCGGAGCGCCCTCACTCGACATGCTCGAACGCCTGCTGGCCCGGCCCGAGCTGGCGATCCCCGTCCTGCTCGACCTCGACTCCGACTGCCACACCGTCAGCCAGGCCATCCAGGCGGCCGGCGGCGAGACCACCCGCGACGGGCTGGCCGGCATGGTGCGCGACCCCCGTGGCCGGCTCGGTGAGGTGCTGGACCTGCTGGCCGGGCACGGCCTGATCGAGCTCGACGGCGCGACCGTGCGCTCCCGGCACCGCCCCGGCCTGTGGGCGCATCCGTTCGGGCTGGGCAGGCCGTTGCGGGCGTTCGAGAAGAAGGTCACCGCCGAGACGCTGAAGACGATGGTCAAGGCGTTCGGCGGGCAGCCCGCGGGCCGCAAGGCCGATCTTGTCACGCAGGCCGAGGAGTTGCTGCGTGACAGCGCTGCCGTGCGGGCCCGGGCGGCCCGGCTGCCGCGCCAGGCCGCCACGCTGCTGGAGTCCATGGTGTCCGGGGCGCCGGTGCTGGAGGCCGAGCAGATCTACTACGGCTCCATATCCCCCGCGCATCCCGTGCAACGCCTGGTCGACGCCGGGTTCGTGATCCGCGACGGCTGGCAGTACGAGCTGCCCGGCGAGATCGCGCTCGCCCTGCGCGGCGACGGCTGGAAGCCGGAGCTGACCGGGCAGCCCGACGTCCCGGGCGAGCGGCGCGCCGAGACCGACGGCGTGAGCGCCGCGCTGGTCGCGGTGGACCGCGTCGAGGCCCTGGCGGAGCTGGCGGGGACGGAGCCGATCGCCGAGCTGAAGGCGGGCGGCGTGGGCGTCCGCGAGGTCAGGCGACTGGCCAAGGCCCTCGGCCTGCCCGAGCAGCAGGCCGTGCTGTTCCTGGACGTCGCCTTCGGCGCCGACCTGGTCGCCTCGGAGCAGGGCGAGCGGCTGGTCAGCACCACGCTCGTGGACGACTGGACGGCGCGCTCCACCGGTGACAGGTGGCGGGTGCTGGCCGAGGCCTGGCTGGAGCTGCCGCAGGCGGCCACCCACCGGGTCGTGGGGTGCTGCGAGGAGCATCTTGATCCGTTGCCGCCGCCGTACGAGTTCCAGTGCGAGGCGGGGCGGATCCGGCGGGCCGTCCTGGAGACGCTGCGCACCCTGCCCCCGGGCGTGGGCACGGACGCCGCCGGGCTGAAGGCGGCGGTGGCCTGGCGCACGCGAGCGGTCGCGGAGGCAGCCCACGCGGCCGACGAGTTCGTCGTGGCGGCCCTGCGCGAGGGCGAGTGGCTCGGGATCATCACCGATGGGGCGCTCACGGCACTCGGCCGGGCCGTCCTTGACTCCGGCGACGTGGCCGAGCGCTTCCCCGCCCCCGCCACGACCGTGACCCTCCAGAACGACCTGACCGCCATCGTGCCCGGCCTCCCGGCCCCCGACCTGGCGGCGTTCCTGAACGCCTGCGCCGACCTGGAGTCGCGCGACCGGGCGAGCGTGTGGCGCTTCTCCGAGCAGACCGTGCGCAGGGCGCTGGACGCCGGCACGAGCGCCGGCACGCTGCTCGACGGCCTGGCCCGCTTCTCCGCCAAGGAGCTCCCCCAGCCGCTGCGCTACCTCGTCACCGACACGGCCCGCAAGCACGGCGCCATCCAGGTCAGCTCCGCCCCCTCCGTCGTGATCGCCACGGACCCCGCGGTCATCACCGAGCTGTGCGGCGCGAAGGCGCTGCGCAAGGCCGGCTTACGCCAGATCGCGCCGACGGTCGCGCTCGGCACGCTGTCCCCCGACGAGACCCTGCGCCTGCTGCGCCAGGCGGGCCACGCCCCCGTCGGCCTGGCGGCAGACGGGACGATCAAGGCGGAACGCAGGCAGCGGCGACGCCTGCCGGTGGAGGGCCACGACGATCCGGAGTTCGACGCCGAGGCCGCGGCCAGAGCGCTGCTCAGCGGCGGCGCGGGCCGGCCCGAACCAGGCTCGGCCGAGGAGACCCTGCTGGAGGCCACCGTGACCGGCGAGCCGATCGTGGTGGTGTGGCAGCGGCGCGAGCACTACATGGACGGCCTGGAGATCGGCCCCGGCACGGTCACCGGCTACTGCCACGACTGCGACGACGTCCACACCCTGGAGCGGGCCAAGGTCAGAAAGGCCTATCTGCCCTAGGACGAGCGGGGGCGCCGCCCTCCCCCTCAGCCCAGCAGGCCGAGGTATTGAGCGAGACGCCCCTGCACCTGGGTGAGGAGGTCCTCGTCGAGAGTGCCCGTCCGGTCCTCCAGTGCTGTCTACAGGAGTGGTTGAACCGCAGGGACCCGGATCCAGCACTTCTTCACGACGCCACCTTGCCCTCTGGCCAAGTGAACGTCGAATCGGGTGCGTCGCGACGTGGACCCGGAGATCGGGCAGGCGAGGACGAAGGGCCAACCGGTATCGCTGTTGGTGCCCCCGCCCGTGACCACGACCACCGGACGGCGCTCGTCGTGGACCACGCGCTCTTCTTCCGGAATGAGGCGCACTTCCTTGTCACCGACGAGATAGACGCCGCCGGACACATAAGGACCCGGCATCTATTCCCCCAATAGCTGCCGGGTCGCCTCGGCCCGGTGCTCGGCGAGTTGCCGGCTCTCCTCGGCCAGATCGTCGACTCCGCCGGGCTCGTCATCGGGCAAGGGATTGCGTGCGGCCCAGACACGCAAGCGCGCCAGGCCGGAACCGAGATCGGGCAGCGGGGGCCCGCCGGCCAGATCGAGCCGTGCCTCATGCCGGTCCTGCTTCATCGCCTCTTGCATGGGAGGCGTCTGGTAGGTGAACTCGCGTAGCTGGCCCGCTGACCATCGGCCGTATTCGGCCAGAACGCCGTCGATGATCTCGGCGAACTCCGGGTCGATGACCACCTGCGGCGCGTCGATCAAGTGGACTGCGCATTCGCGATGTCCGGCGAAGGGATCGGCGCTCTCCTCGACCTGGACGACGCCGGCCTCCGACAGGTCCCTTTCGACCTCCGCCAGACGAAGACTGTGCGGGCCGTCGTGACGCCATCGCCATTCGACGCCGGAGCCGGGAGGAAGCCCGTTCGCAACGGCACCCAGATCGGCGAGATAGAGGAGGTTGGCAAGTTTGGTGCGGTTGATGCGCATGCCGCTGGCTCGAGCGGTCGCCAGCAGATAGGCGACGGCGGCCGCAGGGCCGCGAAGAGACGCAGAGACCGGCACGATGTCCAGTGTAGGGACCGCATGCGCCACGACCAGCACCTCGATTTATCGAATGCGCGCTCTATGATAACCCCACGGTTGCCATGACGTTACCCTCCGTGACGCTCGACGTCAGCGCGACCGCCGGATCTCCGGGGTCAGGACGAGCGGGGGCGCCAGTCGCCGCGGTCGAGGTCGAGGTCTTCCGGGGTGTGCAGCCGGACCATGGTCCTGGCCGTCCCCGGGGGCACCCGGTGCGGGGTCAGGAACGACACGGCCACCATCACCGCGAACGCGATCGGCACTGTCCACGCCGCCGGCTGCGCGAGCAGGGCCCCGGTCAGGCCCGCCTGCGGGCCCCCGACGATCGTCACCAGGACGGCGGCGCAGGCCAGGCCGCCCCCGACGAACAACCCCGCCAGCGCCCCCGTCGTCGACAGGCGCCGCCACCAGATGCCCAGGACGAGCAGCGGGCAGAACGACGAGGCCGCCACCGCGAAGGCCAGCCCCACCACGTCCGCCACCGGCAGCGCCCGCGCCCACAGCGCCAGGGCCAGCGGCACCGCCACCGCCATCAGCGTGGCGATCCTGAACGAGCTCACCCCGCCCTTGAGCAGGTCCTGCGCGATCACGCCGGCCACGGACACGGTCAGCCCGGAGGAGGTGGACAGGAACGCCGCGAACGCGCCCGCGGTGACCAGCGCGGTCAGCAGGTCGCCCAGCGTGCCGCCGATCATGCGGGAGGGCAGCGTCAGCACGACCGTGTCCGTGCGTACGAGGTCAAGGGCGTACATGCGGCCGAGCCAGCCGTACACGGCGGGCAGCAGGTAGAACGCCCCGAGCAGCGACAGCACCACCAGCGTCGTACGGCGCGCGGCCCGCCCGTCCGGGTTGGTGTAGAACCGCACCAGCACGTGCGGCAGCCCCATGGTGCCCAGGAACGTCGCCAGGATCAGCGAATACGTCGAGTACAGCCCGTACTCCTTGGCCCCGGCCAGCGGCACCTGCCAGACGGCCGCGTCCGCCGCGCTCACGCCGGGCGCGCCGTCGGCCTTCCAGGCCATCAGCAGGAACACCAGCGGCACCGCCAGCGCGGTCAGCTTGAGCCAGTACTGGAACGCCTGCACGAACGTGATCGACCGCATGCCGCCCGACAGCACGTTCACCGCCACGACGACCGCGACCAGCAGCCCGCCCACCCACACGGGCGCGCCGGTGATCGTGCGCAGCACCAGCCCCGCGCTCTGGAACTGCGGCATGAGGTAGAGCCAGCCGATCAGCACGACGAGCACGCTCGCGGTCCGGCGCACGGTCATCGACTCGAGCCTGGCCTCGGCGAAGTCGGGCAGCGTGTACGCCCCCGACCGCCGCAGCGGCGCCGACACCAGCACGAGCAGGACGAGGTATCCCCCGGTCCAGCCGACCGGCAGCCAGAGCATGTCCACGCCGAAGGACAGGATGAGCCCGGCGATCCCGAGGAACGAGGCCGCCGACAGGTACTCGCCGCCGATCGCCGAGGCGTTCCACAGCGGGCTGACCGTGCGGGAGGCGACGTAGAAGTCGGAGGTGGTCCGCGAGACCCTGATCCCGAACGCCCCGATGAGCACGGCCGCCACCACGACGACCAGCACGGCGGTCAGGCTCATCGGCGCTCGACCAGCTCGGCGAAGTGCCGCTCGTTGCGCTCGGCCTGCCGGACGTAGAGCCAGGCGCCGATGACGAAGGCCGGGTAGATGAGCCCGGCCAGCACCGCCCACGGGAGCGGCACGCCCAGCAGGTGCACCTCGCGCAGCTCCGGGATGAGCAGGAACAGCAGCGGCAGCCCGCAGACCACGCAGGCCAGCACCGTGCAGACGAACAGTGCCAGCCGGAACTGGGTGCGCAGCAGCGAGTGCATGTAGACCTCGCCGAGGCGGGTCTGCTCGTCGATCTCGCGGGTGGCGGGGTAGCGGGGGCGCCGGGCGGCGGCCGTGCGCGGGCTGGTGACGGCGACGCGCCGGGGCGCGTCGGAGGACCGGCGGGCCGGGGGCGGCGGCGTCCGGCGGGGTGGATCGACGCGGGGCGGGGGCGTACGGCGCGGCGGGCGCGGCTCGGAGCTCATTCGGGCCTGCCCTTCCTGGCCCGCCGCACCAGCAGGTCGCGCAGCTCGCGGGTGTGCCGGCGGCTCACCGGGAGCTCGGTGGCGCCGACGCGTACGGTGCACTTGCCGGAGTCGATGTGCAGTTCCTCGATGTGCTTGACGGCCACCAGGTGGCTGCGGTGCACGCGGAGGAACCCGGCCGAGGCCCACCGCTCCTCCAGGGTGGCCAGCGGGATCCGGACGAGGTGGCTGCCCGCGGCCGTGTGCAGCCGCGCGTAGTCGCCGTGCGCCTCCACGTAGATGACGTCGGCGCTGGACACGAACCGGGTCACGCCGCCCAGCTCGACCGGGATCGTGTCGCTCTCCCCGCCCTCCACGGGCACGTCGGCCGAGACCGCCACCCGCCTGATCGCCTCCGCCAGCCGCTCGGGCCGGACGGGTTTGAGCAGGTAGTCCTCGGCCTTGATCTCGAACGCGTCCACCGCGTGCTCCTCGTACGCGGTCACGAACACCACCCTGGGCGGGTTCGCGAACTGCGACAGGAGGCGTCCGAGCACCACGCCGTCGAGCCCGCGCATCCTGATGTCCAGGAACACGGCGTCGATCGGCCGGCCGTCGGCGATGGCGCGGTCGAGCAGGCGCAGCGCCGCGGCGCCGTCCCTGGCGGTGGCCACCTCGCCGATGCGGGGGTCGGCGCGCAGCAGGTACGACAGGTCTTCGAGGGCGGGTAGCTCGTCGTCGACCGCGAGGACCCGGAGTAGTGCCATAGACAGTGATAAAACCGACAACAAAGATCGAGGTCAACGGGCGGAGACGCCTGGGTGATATTTCGGCAATCTGACGTTGACCTTGGTGCCCGCTCCGCTGGCCGTCTCGACCACGAGACCGTACTCGTCGCCGTACACCTGGCGCAGCCGCTCGTCCACGTTCGCCAGCCCGACGCCACCCGCAGGAGTGATCTCACCTGCGAGGATGCGGCGCAGCCGGTCGGGGTCCATGCCGAGCCCGTCGTCCTCGACGCTGATGCGGCACTCCGCCCCGGCGTCCTCGGCGATGATCGTGATGCGGCCGACGCCGTCCTTGCTCTCCAGGCCGTGGCGTACGGCGTTCTCGACCAGCGGCTGCAGGCACAGGAACGGCACGGCGACCGGCAGCACCTCCGGCGCGATGCGCAGCGTCACCTGCAGCTGGTCGCCGAACCTGGCCCGCTCCAGGATCAGGTAGCGGTCGATCGAGCGCAGCTCCTCGGCCAGCGTGGTGAACTCGCCGTGCCTGCGGAAGGAGTAGCGGGTGAAGTCGGCGAACTCCAGCAGCAGCTCCCTGGCCCGCTCGGGGTCGGTGCGGACGAACGAGGCGATCGTGGTGAGCGAGTTGTAGATGAAGTGCGGGGAGATCTGGGCGCGCAGGGCGCGCACCTCGGCCTCCATGAGCAGCGTGCGCGAGCGGTCCAGCTCGGCCAGCTCCAGCTGCGAGTCCACCCACCCGGCCACCTCCTGCGCGGCCCTGACCAGGCCGGCGGAGGCGTTCTGCCCGTAGGCGGCCAGCGTGCCGACCACGCGGTCGTCGGTGGTGAGCGGCACGACCACGGCGTGCCTGATCGGGCACTCCAGCAGGTCGCACGCGATGGTCAGGACCTGCGTGCGGCCGTCCTTCAGGGTGGCCGCCGCGTGCTCGAACGCCTGGTCGGCATGGTGGTCGTCGCCGTCGCCGTCGTAGACCAGCAGCCGCTCACCGTCGGTGATGGCCAGGGCGGCGGAGTTGAGCAGGGCGCGCAGGTGCCGCGAGGCGCGCTCGGCGCCGTCGGCCGTCAGCCCGGCCCGCAGCGGCGGCCCGGCCAGCGAGGCGGTGTGCAGGGTCTCGAACGTGGCCCGCTCGGCCGGGCTCGTGCCCAGCTCCCGCCGGCCCCGCATGACCCGCCACAGCACGATCGAGGGCACGCCGACGAGCACCGCGACGACGGCGACGCCGACCAGGTATTCCACGCGGCCAGAGCCTAGCCGTTCCCACGACCCGCTACGCCACCCCTCCCTCCATCTCTCCGGTGCCGTCCTTCGGGGAGGGAGGACGGGCGGGGTCAGAGGGCCTTGGCGATGAGGCCGGCGTACGACTCGGCCTCCTCGGCGGAGTCGTACGTGGTGCGCGGCCAGAAGAAGCCGCGCAGCCCGTCCTTCTTGTTGCGCGGCACCACGTGCACGTGCAGGTGGGCCACGCTCTGGCTGACGCGGTTGTTCATGGCCACGAACGTGCCACCGGCCTCCAGCCCCGCCTCCACCGCGCGCGCCATGGCCTGCACGCGCTCGAAGAACGGCCCGACGTCGCCGAGGTCGGAGAGCGTCTCGACGTGGGCGCGCGGCACCACCAGCACGTGGCCCTTGAAGACCGGCCGGGTGTCGAGGAAGGAGACCGCCACCTCGTCGGAGCTCACCACGTGGGCGGGCCGCTCCCCGGCGATGATCTCGCAGAACAGGTCAGTGCTCACCGCCCGACCTTACCTGCCCGGCGAACGCCGTCCAGCTGGTCATGTTGGGCGCCGACCACTCGGCGGGCGCGTGCAGGAAGTGCTCGCCCACCCGCTCCCGCAGCCGTTCGGGCACCTCGGCCACCTTGGCGCCCCGGCAGTGGTAGACCAGCCCGCCGCCGCGCTGCGCCATCGCCATCCACGGCAGCCACGGCGAGACCCGGCACCAGGAGAACACGCACGGCACGTCGGGCACGCCCGACTCCAGGTCGCGCGCCGAGACGAAGAACTGGAACAGCTCCAGCGCCCGGTAGGTGTCGCTCGCCGAGTTGTCGGGATAGTCGGCGACCTTGAGCGGCGAGGGGTAGGCCAGCCGGACGTCCACGTTGTAGACGACCTGGTCGCCGAGCCGCGTCTCCGGCACCGGGTAGGCCCCCAGCCGCTGGTTGACCGGATCGTTGAAGACGTGGCGGACCTCGACCGTGCGCCCGGTGAACGGGTTGTCCCAGGAGTCGAGCACCTGCCTGCTGCGGGGGTCGAGGTAGAGGGCGGCCTCGCGGGTCAGGAGCTGCCAGCCGCCGTCGGTCTCGACCGCCCTGGCCACGTTGAGCCCCTCGAACCCGAACAGGTGGTGCGGCCCGTCGTCGTCCTGCCAGCCGTAGACGTCGCCGGTCCAGTAGGAGATCGTCTCCGCGCCGTCGGCCGCGGCGCGCACCCGGATGAAGTCCATGATCTGCACCCTAACGGGCCGGCCCGGCGACGGTGACGGTGAAGATCGCTTCGCCGGACTGCTGTCTGCTCTCCTCGGTGGACGGCGTCTTGTCCCGGCCGCAGCGCCAGCAGTTGCGCAGCCTGATCTCGGTCGTGCCCGGCCGCTTGCCGTTGAAGACGAAGTAGGCGGTGCCGCCGGACCCGGGGGCGTCGCCCTCGCGCTCGCTCTCCTCGCTGATGAACGAGGCCACCTTCGCGTCCGGCACCTCCACCAGGTCCCAGCTGTCGCCCACCGACGGGTTGTCGGGGACGGCCAGCGAGAACCGCTGCCCCGGGCGCACCTCCACCGGCACGGTCGCGCCCTTGGCGCCCTTGACCACCTTGCCGTAGTCGCTCACCGCCGACCCGCCGCCGCACCCCGCCACCAGCAGGGCGAGCAGCGCCGTGGCGGCCGTTCGACGTATCACTCCGGCAGGTTATCGGCCTTCGGCGGGTCCCGTGGCACCGCGTACGGCTCCCGCCCGGCCGGCTGCCCCGCGGCCGCGATCCTGCGCTCCCTGATCAGCTCGGCGTCCAGTTCGGCGCCGAACAGCAGCGCCATGTTCGACAGCCACAACCAGATCAGGAACACCACGACGGCCGCCAGCGTGCCGTAGGTCTTGTCGTAGGAGGCGAAGCGGGAGGCGTACAGGGCGAAACCGCCGGAGACGATGACCCAGAGCGCCACCGCGAGCAGGCCGCCGGGGGTGATCCAGCGCATGCCGGGCTGGCGTACGTTGGGCGCCGCCCAGTAGAGGACCATGATCAGACCGGCGGCGACGAGCGCGAGGGCCGGCCACTTGAGCACGTTCCAGGCCGTCACCGCCGCGTCGGTCATGCCCAGCGCGCTGCCCACGGCGCCGGCCAGATCGCCGGTCAGCGTCACGGCGATCGCGCCGGCCGCGAGGAGCACGGTGGTCAGCAGCGTCAGGCCGATCCTGAGCGGGGTCACCTTCCAGAACGGGCGGCCCTCCTCGATGTCGTAGATCGCGTTGCCGGCCCTGATGAAGGCGGCGATGTAGCCGGAGGCCGACCACAGGGCGACCAGCAGCCCGGCCGCCGCCACGAGACCCGCCGTGGCGTCGCTGCCCTCGACCGCCCGCACGCCCTGCGTGATGACGGTGCGCACGTCGGCCGGCGCCACCTCCATGAGCTCCCCGACCACCGCAGCGGCGTCGTTCCTGCCCAGCAGCCGGAACAGCGACACCAGCACGATCAGCGCCGGGAAGACGGACAGCACGGCATAGTACGTCAGCGCCGCGGCCAGGTCCTGCACGCGGTCGTCGCGGAACTCGGCGACCGTCCGCCGCACCACCCGCCACCACGCCCGCCGCGGTAACTCCCCCGGCCCCTCGGGCACGTCACGGTCGGGCACGTCACGGTCGGGCACGTCACGGTCGGGCACGTCACGGTCGGGCACGGCGCGACCGGCCCGCCCGGGACGGGGGTCGTCCTGGGCGGGCCGGTCGGGGACGTCTCGGGGGGACACGTCCTGTCGCGTTCGTGCTTACTTGTGGGTGCGCCGGCGCCGCAGGACGCGGCGCACCACGAAGGCCGTCACCGCGCCCACGACCGCGATCAGCAGGACGGGCCGCTTCCTGGCCTCCGCCGCCGCGTCCTTGACCTGGTCGGGCGTGCCCTCGCGGACCTTGCTCGCCACCTCCGAGGCCTTGTCCCGCACGGCCTCCGCCGCGTCGGCGGCCCGGTCCTTGGCGACCTCCGCCGCGTGCTCGGCCCTGCCCTTCACGTCGGCCTTCTCGGCCAGCGCGCTGACGGTCTCGCCCATCTCTCTTCGGGTCTCCTGGATATCTTTGCGCACGTCGTCCTCTTCCTCCTCGTCGTCCGCCCCGCGCGCCCCTCTCAGTGATTCCTCTTCGGTCCGCAGATTCTCGGCCGCCTCGGACCGTTCATCCGGAATGGGGGTCTCGGGGATGAACGTCTCGTGTTCCTGCCGGGCCGCTTCGGCCCGGCGCGCGTTCTCTGCCGCGCCTGGTCTGGTCGGGGGAACGTTGATGGACTCGCGCTCCGTCGGGGTGCCCACGGTCGCTCTGCGGGCGCCGACGTCACCGGCGTGCTGCTCGCTGTGTCCGGGGTCCGTCTCGCTCATCGCCGTGCCCTCTCCTTGACCATGTCGATATCGGCCTTGACGCTCGCGATGGCCTCCGATGGGACCATCGGCGCCGCTCGTTTCACCTCGTTCTTTCCGATGAGGCCGAGGAGTGCGGCAGCGATGAACAGCACGCCCGCGACGATCGCGGCGGCCGCCCATCCGGGCAGGACCAGAGCAAGGAGCATGATGACGGCGGCCACGAGGGCCGCACCGCCGAAGAACGCGGCCGTTCCCGCCGCGCCGAACAGGCCCGCGCCGAATCCCGCGCGCTTGCCCTTCTCCGCGAGCTCCATCCTGGCCAGGCGGAACTCGTCCTTGACGAGCCTGGAGACCTGCTCGGAGAGATCGTTGACCAGCTTGTGGGTGTCGTTCACAACGTTCGCCTCCTCCGCTGAGGAAGGCGACTACCCAAACAAATGGCCTTCTACCACCAAGTAATAGGGCGTAGCGGACCTAACGCTTGGCGGCCTTGAACAGGAATCCCAGGACGGACAGCACGGGATCCTTCTGGACCTCGCACCAGTTGTCGGGCTTCTTCGGTTTGCTCCACGGGGACGGGAGCTCGCACGAGGGAGCCTGCGGCTTGGGCCGCTCACACCACGATCCGGGAGGATTCATACTTTTATTCTACTCCGTTGTCTTTACGACGCCGAGCAGATGAGGTGAATCAGGGCGGAGACACCGCGGTAGGGATCCGTCCGGCCGGCCCGTTCCTCGGCCGTCAGCAGGTCGTCGAGGTTTTCCGGGATGGGCGCGTCGTCGGGGAAGGCGTCGCTGAACACGCGCACGCCGTACCACTGACGCACCTCCAGCCCGTGTACGGCCAGCCGCCCCGTCAGCTCGCCGAGCCGGTCGGCCCTGGCCGGCACGCCGAGCCGGTTGACGTAACCCGTCCCGCCGAACGCCCGCTGCGCCCCCTCCCAGTCGCCCAGCAGCCCCGGCCGCATGGCCAGCGCGTCGCCGTTGCGCACGAGCAGCGACAGCAGGCCGCCGGGGGCGAGCATCCGGGCCAGGTCGGCGAGGAAGGGATCGGGGTCGTCGAAGTACATCAGCACGCCGTGGCACAGCACCGCGTCGAACCCGGCCGGCTCGAAGAGCTCCCCCAGCCGCTCGGCCTCGGCCCGGACGGTCCTGACCCGCATGCCCGGCTGGATCCCGGTCTCCAGGAGGCCGAGCAGGTCACCGGAGGCGTCGAGCGCGGTGACGTGGTGACCCCGGGCGGCCATCCTGAGCGCCTGCGTGCCCTGACCGGAGCCCACGTCGAGGATCCGGCAGGGAGTGGCGGGAAGGTGCTCGGCGAGCTGCCGGGTGACGAGCGTCTGGCGTACGACGTCCCGCAACGTGCCCAGCCCCTGCCGCCACCTGTCCTCGGCTCCCGAAAACCTCATGCCAAGATCCTAATCCGGCCCCGCCGCATCCGGCCCGGACCCGATCTTCCGCTGGTGGAGGTAGCCTGCCGGGGTGCTGGTACACGGGGTTTGGGCGGCGGACGGGCTCGCCTTCTGGGCGGAGGGCACCGACCCCGATCCGGACCTCCGGGGGCGCCGGAGCGCCACCACACCGCGCCCCCACCCCTTCGCCGTCCCCGCGCCCGCCCTGGCCACCGCGCTCGACCTCGACCCCTCGTCGGGCACCTCGCTGGAGCTGCTGCTGCCCGGCTCGGCGAAGGAGCCGCTGCCGTCGCCGGAGACCGGCCGGCTGGCGGAGGTGGCCCGCCCGCGGCTGCGCCCGTGGCAGGTGCCCGCCGTCGTCCCGCCCGCCGCGCAGGCGCTCCGGGTGCTGGACGAGCACGCCACCACCACCGCCACCACCACGGCCGCCACCACCACCGCCACCGTGCGCCACTGGGCCGCCGTCGCCGCCTTCGCCCACGATCTCGTACGCCGCGGCCGCGTCCTCCCGCAACTGGTCGCCACCGACCCCCAGGACGCCCCCGCCGACTCCATGGCGATGTGGGCGGTCCCCCAGGACGACGCCCGCGCCTTGTGGCGGCCGGTCCTCACCGGGGCCGACGCTGCGTACTTCCGCGAGCTGGCCCTGGCCATGCCGCCCGCCTGCCGCACCTCCCGCGCAGAGCGCCCGTCCGCCGAGGTCCTGCGCGCGGCGCTGGAGGCGTTCGCCGACGCCCTCGTCCGCCGGACGCTCACCGAACCGCTGATCGCCCGGCCGCCCCGGACCCTCCAGGAGCGCTGGCTGGCCGCGCTCACCGGAGCCGCCCCGGCCTGCCCCGACGTGGTCGAGCTGCGCAAGGAGCTGGAGAAGTGGCACGACGCGGTGGCGGCGTCCGAGGGCGCCACGCGCGTGTGCTTCCGCCTGCTGGAGCCCGCCGACACCGACGACTGGCGGGTCGAGCTGGCGCTGCAGGCCGCCGACGACCCCAGCCTCTACGTCCCGGCGGAGGCGATCTGGCGCGGCGGGCAGGGGACGGGGCTGCCGGGCAGGCCGGAGCGGGAGCTGCTGGCGGGGCTCGGGCGCGCGGTCAGGCTGTATCCCGAGCTGGACCACGCCCTGCGCGTCCCCGAGCCGAGGGAGCTGGCGCTGGACACGGCGGGCGCGTTCGGATTCCTGCGGCAGGCCGCGCCGCTGCTGCAGGCGGCCGGGTTCGGGGTGCAGCTGCCGCGCTGGGCGGGCCGCACCCGGCTGGGGCTGAAGCTGACCACCAGGACCAAGGCGCAGACGGCGGCCGCGAGCCAGGGGTTCGGGATGCGGGAGCTGGTCGACTTCCGGGTGGACCTGGCGGTGGGCGAGGAAACGATCAGCGAGGCGGAGCTGGCCGAGCTGGCCCGGCTCAAGGTGCCGCTGGTCAGGGTGCGCGGCCAGTGGGTGGAGCTGGACGACCGGCAGCTCAAGGCCGCGCTGAGGGCCGTGGAGGGCGGCCGTACGGGCGAGGCGAGCGCCGCCGACATCCTGCGCCAGGTCGTGCGGAGCGACGACGACGAGCTGCCGCTGCTGGAGATCGACGCCGACGGC
The DNA here is from genome assembly GCF_040674815.1 of Nonomuraea sp. NPDC049709. Lineage (NCBI taxonomy): Bacteria > Bacillati > Actinomycetota > Actinomycetes > Streptosporangiales > Streptosporangiaceae > Nonomuraea > Nonomuraea sp. NPDC049709. The sequence continues at coordinate 168,277 of NZ_JBFANM010000014.1, read as the reverse complement.
GTGCTCGGCGACCTGCTGTCCGGGCAGGCCGAGCGGCGGCTCGCCCCGCTGGCCACGCCGCCGGGCCTGGACGCCACGCTCAGGCCGTACCAGGAGCGCGGCCTGGCGTGGCTGAGCTTCCTGTCGGAGCTGGGCCTGGGCGGGGTGCTCGCCGACGACATGGGGCTGGGCAAGACGATCACCACGCTGGCGCTGCTCGTCCACGAGCGGGCCGGCGCCCCGACACTGCTGGTGTGCCCGATGTCGCTGGTCGGCAACTGGCAGCGGGAGGCGGCCAGGTTCGCGCCGGGACTGCGGGTGTACGTGCACCACGGCAGCGGCCGCGACGCCGCCGAGATCGAGCGCGCCGACCTGGTGATCACCACGTACGGCACCGCCCAGCGCGACCTGGAGACGCTCAAGGGCTTCGAATGGCGCAGGGTCGTGTGCGACGAGGCCCAGGCGATCAAGAACAGCGGCACGTTGCAGGCCCAGGCCGTCCGGTCGATCCCCACGGGCACCAGGCTCGCGCTGACGGGCACCCCGGTGGAGAACCACCTGGCCGAGCTCTGGTCGATCATGGAGTTCGCCAACCCGGGGCTGCTGGGGCCGCGTTCGCGGTTCAGGACCCGCTTCCAGGAGCCGATCGAGGCCCGCCAGGACGAGCAGGCGGCCCGGGCGCTCAGGCGGGCGACGGGCCCGTTCATCCTGCGCCGCCTCAAGACCGACAAGTCGATCATCTCGGACCTGCCGGAGAAGCTGGAGATCAAGGAGTGGTGCCCGCTCACGACCGAGCAGGCCACGCTCTACCAGGCCGTCGTGGACGACATGCTGGCCAAGATCGACAGCAGCGAGGGCATCGAGCGGCGCGGTCTGGTGCTGTCGGCCATGGCCCGGCTCAAGCAGGTCTGCAACCACCCCGCTCACCTGCTCAAGGACGGCTCCCGCCTGGCGGGAAGGTCCGGCAAGCTCGCCCGGCTGGAGCAGCTGTCCGAAGAAATCCTGGCGGAGGGCGAAAAAGCACTGCTCTTCACGCAATATGCCGAGTTCGGGACGATGCTGCAGCCGTACCTCGCCCAGCGCCTCGACCGCCCTGTCCTCTGGCTGCACGGCGGGCTGCCGAAGAAGACCCGCGACCGCCTGGTCGACCGGTTCCAGAACGATCCTGAGCCGACGCTGTTCCTGCTCTCGCTCAAGGCCGCCGGCGTCGGGCTCAACCTGACGGCCGCCAACCACGTGATCCACGTGGACCGCTGGTGGAACCCGGCCGTCGAGGACCAGGCCACCGACCGCGCGTTCCGGATCGGCCAGCGCAAGAACGTGCAGGTGCGCAAGCTCATCTGCGCCGGCACCCTCGAAGAGCGCGTGGACCAGATGATCGAGCGCAAGAAGGCGCTGGCCGAGCGGGTCGTGGGCACGGGCGAGGACTGGCTGACCGACCTGTCCACCGAGGAGCTGCGCGAGGTGTTCAGGCTGACGGCCGAGGAGGTGGGCTGAGCATGCCCGGCTGGTACGACGGCGGCAAGCCGATCAAGGTCGAGGGCGGCCTCAAGGCCCGCACGCGCCGCGGCAGCATCGGCTCCACCTGGTGGTCACGCCGCTTCATCGACATCCTGGAGCGCGTCTGCGACAAGGGCCGCCTCACGCGCGGCCGGGCCTACGCCCGCCAGGGCCAGGTGCTGTCCATCGACCTGTCCGCCGGCGAGGTCAGGGCCGCCGTGCAGGGCTCGCGGCCGCGGCCGTACACGATCACGGTCCGGATCGAGGCGTACGACGAGGCCCGCTGGACCGCCATCGAGGAGTCGATCGCCGCACAGGCGGTCTACCGGGCCAAGCTCCTGGCGGGCGAGATGCCGCCGGAGATCGAGGAGCTGTTCGCCGCGATGGGCATCGACCTGTTCCCGCGCGACCTGGACATGGACTGCTCGTGCCCCGACTGGGGGTTCCCCTGCAAGCACCTGTCGGCCGTGCTCTACCTGCTGGCCGAGTCGTTCGACGACGACCCGTTCCTGGTGCTGGCCTGGCGCGGGCGCACCCGGGAGCAGCTGCTCGGCTCGCTGGCCGACGAACCGGCCGCCGATCCGCTGGCGGTGGCGGACGTGCCGTTCGCGGACCGCCTGGCCGACTTCTACGCCCCCGGGGCCACGGCCCACCGCCCCGAACGCCGGCCCTCGGCCGTCGCCCCCGACCTGCTCCTGCGGGTCTTCCCGCCGCCCGGCGACCTGGCACACCCGCTCACCCCGGCGTACCGGGGGCTGGCGGACGCCTGACGGGCGTCCCCGTACCGGGGGCCGGCGGACGCCTGACGCACGCCCCCGCCGCACTTTCCCTGCCCCTGAACACCCCGCGACGGAGTGACTACTGTGCGTGTTCAAGCGAGAGAAGGGCAGGAGCAATGGGATTCTCCTGGGCGTGAGGGGGCCGGCTCAGCGGTCCTCGAAGGCGGCGGGCACCATGACGCGCACCCCGTTCGGGACCACGCGGAGCCTGATCGGGGTGCGTAGCCGCACCTCGCCGTCCACGTCGGCGGCCATCGGCGGGTCGGTCTCCAGCAGCATCTCCCGGCCCACCACGAACGGCCCGCCGGCCATGCTGCGCCAGCGGCCGGTCGTCGCCCTGATCAGCGTCTCCCCGAGCAGGCGCAGCTTCTTGCCCGAGCCGAGCTGGTAGGCCACCAGCATGCCGTTGTCGATGCTGATGTCCCTGGCCACCTGCCAGCCGCCGTGGAAGCGCCCGTTGGCGATGTTGAGCTGGTGGGTGAGCAGCTCGTGGCGCTGCCCCTCCACCGTGATGTACGCACGGAACGGCCGGTGGTTGGGCAGGATCGTCAGCGCCGTCAGCGGGTAGGCCGGGCGCCCCACGACCCGCTTGAGCCAGGGCTTGACCTTGCCCGCCACCTCGACGGAGACGCCGAAGCTGGCCAGGTTGGCGAACGGCCGGTCGTCGGCCATGCCGAGGTCGATGTCGGCCACCTTGCCCGTGGCGAACACCCTGATCGCGCCCGCCAGGTCGAGCGGGAGGCCCAGGCTGCGGGCGAAGTTGTTGGTGGTGCCGAGCGGCAGCACGCCGAGCGCCACGTCGCGGTGGGCCACGTGGCGCACGGCCGAGGAGAGCGTGCCGTCGCCACCGCCGACGATGAGCAGGTCGGGATCGGTGGCCAGGGCGGTGTCGAGCAGCTCGCGCAGCCTCTTGGGGTTGTAGACCGACAGCTCGGCCAGCGGCTCGAACCCGAGGTTGTGGATCTGCTCGATCACCTCGAAATAGTGGCGGCGACCGCGGCGCGAGCGAGTGTTCACCACCACCGCCACCCGGCGATCCCTCCGGATCGCCTCGGTGTGCTCGTCTTTGGTGCGCAATTCGCTCATGGTCACCAATCGTAGAGCCGCCGGGGGGTGCCCCGGCGGCCCTTGATTCACTTCTTCGGCGGAACCACCTGGACGATGGCGCCCAGGTTGCCCGGCAGCGGGCTCACCAGCTTGAACTGCACGCCCAGCGCCTTGCCCTCGTCACCGGGGTTGCCGGTGCCGAGCACCGAGCCGGCGGCCACCTGGCCGTACAGCTCCGTGGCCGGGGTGCCGTCCTGGTGCACCACGCGGGTCGAGTAGGTCTGGTCGCCCTTGGACGGCACGACCACCGAGGCGTCGCCGTCCCGGAAGTAGAGGCCGCCGTCGATCTGCTCGATGCCCGGGTACCAGGTTTTCGCGTCCGTGAAGGTGGACACGCCCTTCTGCGCGGGGAAGTCCGTGCAGTACTCGCTGTACGGCTCGTCCGCCGCCTCCAGGCACTCCTTGAACGGGTACGTCTTGCCGAACCCGAACGCGGCGTTGGAGGTCTGCGCGCGCCCCGGCAGGTTCTTCTGCAGCGTCGTGTCCTTCTCGGCCGCGGTGCCGGTCCGGCGCAGCGGCTCGAAGTGGGAGTCCACGACCAGCAGGCTGCCCTTGGGGCCGAGGCTCGGCGCCTGCCTGAGGGTGTCGGCGACGTTGTTGTTGATGTACGTCGAGTCGCGGTACCACACCAGCAGGCCCGGCGCGTTGTACTTCATCTTCTGCACCTTCCACGCTCCCTCACGGAGGTAGTCGGTGTCGTAGGTGTACTGCAGGCCCTTGTCGAAGCCGTCGAAGTTCCGCCACTCGGCCAGGTAGAAGCGGGAGATCTCGCGCTCGCCGTTGTTGCGGGTCCAGCCCTGGCCGCTGGTGTTGGTGAACGTGCCGCCGACGGGCTTCCACCCGGTGTCGCTCTCGACGTCGTCGCTCCACACGGCGGCGCCGCCGTTGGTGAGCTCGAAGTCGTCGACGTGCCAGCCGCGCATCTGGTAGGCCGCGTCGGTGTTGTAGGCCAGGCGCAGCTTGATCGTCTGCCCGGCGAACGGCGTCAGGTTCACGTAGTCGTGCCGCCAGGCGCCGCCGGTGTCACCAGTGAGGCCGTACTTCTTGTTGCCGAAGGTCTTGAGGTTCTTGTACGGGTCCGGGTAGTCGTCAGGCGTGCTGACCTCGTTGCCGGCCTCGTCGTAGACCTTCTGCTGGGCCCACGTCTCGCCGCCGTCGGTCGAGACCTCGACGAAGCCGAAGTCCCAGTCCTGCTCGATCTCGTAGTTGTTCCACATCCACAGCTTGAGATCGGTCCCGGCGGGCACGGGCAGGTCGCGGGTCAGCGTGAGGTTGGCCCAGTCCTGGTCGAGACCGCTCCACCAGGCGTTGGCGCCGCTGTGCACGTCGATCATCCGGACCGGCGAGGAGGCCAGGTTCACCCGGATGCCGTCCTGGGTGAGCTTGGGCGTGCGCGAGGACTGGCCCACCGTGACGAGCCTGGAGGCGTCGCCGGGGTTGAACGTCTTCGGGTTCGCCCAGCCGAGCACCCACTTGTCCCACAGGCCCATGTGGCTCGGCATCGACTGGAAGATCGGGCCCGAGTGGGAGCCGCTGGACATCAGGTCCCAGAAGTCGACGGCGGAGCTGGCCGCGCCGGAGGTGTCGTACAGGTCGGGCAGGCCGAGGTCGTGGCCGTACTCGTGGGCGAAGACGCCGACGCCGGAGTCCTCGGGCTGCACGATGTAGTTGGAGATCTTCTTGTCGGTGCCGGGGACCTTGTAGCCGCCGGCGACGGCGCTGGAGTGCGCCCAGATGGCGTAGGTGCCCTCGGCGCCGCCGTCGGAGGACTTGTCCTTGCCGGCGTGCACGAGCACGAGGTGGTCGATCACACCGTCGGGCTCGGCGTGGTTGCCGTCACCGTCGGCGTCGGAGGTGTCCTCGACGTCGTAGTCGGCCCACGGGAAGTCCGGCTGAGCCTGGGCCAGGGCGTTGACCGTGTCGATGGGCAGCTGCTGGGCGCCGAGCGGGTTGTCCGGGTGGCCGGACATGTCCTGGGGCGCGCCGCCACAGGCCGCCGCGCCGTACCAGGCCTCGGAGTGCGGGACCTTGATCCAGCCGACCGCCGAGCCGGTGACCGAGTAGGCGCCCTTCGACATCTCCTCGTACATCTTCTTCATCGTGAAGCCGGAGATGTCGATGCCGGGCTTGCCGTCGCGCGGGTCCTTCAGGTCCGGGCGCACGCGCTCGGTGATGCCCTTGTCGGTGTAGAGCATCTTGTTGAAGTGCTCGGTGCTGAAGTCCTTGACCCAGAAGGAGTTGTTGTCCTTGTGCGGCAGCGTGGCCGGGTCGGGGATGTTGTTGTGCAGCGGGCCGTTCTTGAGCGTGCCCGGGGGCTCGACCGCGCAGTCGTTGGGCTCGCTGTTGACCGTGCGCAGCCGGTTGAAGCCGGAGAAGTCGTCGTTGGCCTGCTCGTTGAACTCGACGAGGACCGTGAGGAGCTTGGCCGTGCGGGTCTGCTTGGAGTTCTTGAAGATCCATTCAGCGGGGTTGCGGCCGGTCCTGATGGCCTGGTCCTCGCGGGCGGCGAGAATGCGGCCGGCCGCCGGGTTGCCACTGCTGAACTTCCGGTCGTACTTCTGCGCGGGAGTGAGCGAGCGCGACTTCTGGTCGGCGAGCGTGGGCTCCTTCGTGTCCTTCTCGACCGCCGGAGGAGCGTAGTTGATGTAGAAGTCCGAGGCCGCGGGCTCGTAGTTCGCGACGGAGGTCGCCTGAGCCGGGGGCACGGACAGGGCGGCGCCAAGGAGGGCGACCGCCGGGAACGTTGCTAACAGGCGCTTTCTGCTGGGCACCAGGAACCCTCTCTGCCCGGGATCGCCGGGCTGCATGGCCATAGGGTGTGCAATGCCGGACGCTAGAGGGTGGGTCAACCCATCGTAAAGTACGTTGTTGAAACGTGATCAAACTACGACAATCAGAACATCAAACTCACAGCGAAGACTCCGCCCGCGATGGCTCCCCCGTAACAGAGCAGCGCTACGAGCAGGTCGAATCTGCCGATGCCGAGCAGCTCCTCGCTGGTGAAGCGGATCCGGTGCGCGGCGTGGAAGAGGCACAGCACGACGACCACGACCAGCGCCAGTCGTACGAGCAGGTTGTCCAGCAGCGCGCCCAGGTGCTCGGCCGTGGGCCAGTCCAGGATCCCGAGCGGCATCAGCACCCCGAACAGCAGCACGAGCACCGGCAGCACGAGCGCCGCAACCACTCCCCCGCCGCTGAACAGCAGCCACAGGTACGGCTCCGGCGTGCGCCTCATCGGAACCCCCGCAGGACGAAGAAGGCGATGATCGCGGAGATCATCAGCCACAACGAGTGATTGCCGCCCTGGATCATCCACGCGGGCAGCCGGTAGCCGTCCAGGCGTACCACGGTGGCCTTGGGGGCGAGGTTCAGGAACGTGATCGCGTGGAAGGCCGTCGCGGCCAGCGCCACCACGTTGATAGCGATCATCCAGGGCCGGCCCGCCAGCTCCGCGAACTCCGGCAGGCTCCCGCCGAGCACCGCGTCGACGAGCATCAGCAGGAAGACGATCGACCAGGCCACGAAGACGCTGGTCAGCTCGCGCAGCACGAAGACGGTGTAGTTGCGCGACCGGGCGAACCACAGGTTGTCGCGCCGCGGCCGGTAGGCGGCCGAGGTCGTGCGCACGGCGGCGCTCGGGGTGACCTCCTCCCTGCGCCGCGCCTTCATCGCCTGCTCCAGGGCAGCACCGAGCGCAGGGCGGCGCTCAGCTTGTAACGCTGGATGGCCTCGGCCGGGTCCACGTGCTTGGGACAGACCCTCGTGCACTCTCCGACGAACGTGCACCCCCACACGGCGTCCTCCAGGTTGAGCACGTCGAAGCGGTCGCCCATGTCCCGCGAGTCGAGGTTGTAGCGCTGGGCGAGCGCGATGGCGGCCGGGCCGAGGAAGTCGGGGTCGAGCACGTACACCGGGCAGGCCGAGTAGCACAGCAGGCAGTTGATGCACATGCTGTACTGCTTGTACGCCTCCAGCTGCTCGGGCGTCTGGGCGTACTCGGTGGTCAGCGGCGGCTCCTCGCCCTCCCTGATCAGCCAGGGCCGCACGGACGACAGCTTGGCCAGGAAGTCGTCGATGTCCACGACCAGGTCCCTGATGACCGGGAACCCCTTCAGCGGCTCGATCCTGACCGGGCCGTCGCCGTACTCGGTGAGGAAGGTGCCGCAGGTCAGCCGGGGCTCGCCGTTGACCGTCATGCCGCACGAGCCGCACACGCCCATCCGGCACGACCAGCGGTAGGACAGGCTGCCGTCGAGCTGGTCCTTGATGTAGTTGAGCCCGTCGAGCACCGCCCAGTCGGCCATGAGCGGCACGTCGTACCCCTGGACGACGGGCTCGGCGTCCTCCCCCGGCCGGAAGCGGTAGACCTCCATCCGGATCGTGCGCGTGCCCGCCCCCTGCCGTGCCGCCTCGGTGTCAGCCGTGTCCATCGGTTGCCTCACCCTCCTCATTCGCTCCGCGGGTGGCCTGCCTCGCGGCGCCCCCCGCTCCGCTCACCGCGTCGGGTTCAGTCACGGCCGTAGACCCTTTCTCCCGGAGGCCAGCGGGTGATCGTCACGGGCAGCAGCCCGACGGACGGGGTGCCGTCGGGCGCGCGGTGCACCAGCGAGTGCGCCAGGTACGTGCCGTCGTCCCTGGCGGAGAAGTCGGTGCGCTGGTGCGCGCCACGCGACTCCTGCCTGTTCAGCGCGCAGGCCACGATCGTCTGCGCGATCTCCAGCATGGCGTGCAGCTCCTGCAGGTTGATCAGTTCGGTGTTGAAGGTGGTGCTGGTGTCGTCGACGCGGGCCTCCGCGGCGCGCTCGCGCAGCTCCGCGAGCGTGTCGACGGCCTTGGTCAGCACGTCCCCCGTGCGGTAGATGCCGGCCGCCCCTTCGAGCGTGTGCTGCATCTCCTCGCGCAGGTCGGCGATCCGCTCACCGTGCCTGCTGCCCTCGCGCGCGCCCTCCAACCGCCGCCGCTCGTCCTCACCCTGGCTGCGTACGGCCGCCGCCTCCGCCTGCCGGTGCGACCTGGCGAACTCCGCGGCCGCGATCCCGGCCCGGCGCCCGAACACCAGGATCTCGGGCAGTGAGTTGGAGCCGAGCCGGTTGGCCCCGTTGATGCTCACGCAGGCCGTCTCCCCGGCCGCGAACAGCCCGGCGATCGGGGTGGCGCCGTCGATGTCGGTGTGGACGCCGCCCATCATGTAGTGCACGACCGGGCGTACCGGGATGAGGTCGGTGGCCGGGTCGAGGTTCTGGTAGCTGCGGCACAGCTCGCGCACGAACGGGATGCGGGTGTCGATCTTGCCCTCGCCGAGGTGGCGCAGGTCCAGATAGACCACCGGGCCGTACGGGGTGTCCACGGTGCGGCCCTTGTGCTGCTCGTGCACGAACGCCTGGGACAGCCGGTCGCGCGGCCCCAGCTCCATGCTGCGCAGCTTCGGGGTCGGCGTGGGCGTGCCGAGGTCGTAGTCCTGCAGGTAGCGGTAGCCGTCCTTGTTGATCAGCCAGCCGCCCTCCGCCCTGGCCGCCTCGGTGATGAGGATGCCGGTGAACGGCAGGCCGGTGGGGTGGTACTGAACGAACTCCATGTCCTTCAGCGGCGCCCCCTCGCGGTAGGCCAGCGCCATGCCGTCACCGGTCTTGATGGCGGCGTTCGTGGTGAAGGGGAAGACCTTGCCGCAGCCGCCGGTGGCCAGGATGACGGTCCTGGCGGGGATGGTCTCGACCCGGCCGGTCCTGATCTCGACGGCCACGACGCCGTGGACGCGGCCGTCGTCGACGACGAGCTTGGTGACGAACCACTCGTCGTACCTGATGATGTCCTGATATTTCAGGGTCGTCTGGAAGAGCGTGTGCAGGAGGTGGAAGCCGGTCTTGTCGGCGGCGTACCAGGTGCGCATCTTCTTCATGCCGCCGAACGGGCGGACCGCGACCCGGCCGTCGCTCTCGCGGCTCCAGGGGCAGCCCCAGTGCTCCAGCTGGATCAGCTCCCTGGGGGCCTCGGCCACGAACGCCTCGACCGCGTCCTGGTCGCAGAGCCAGTCACCGCCGGAGATCGTGTCGTAGCAGTGCTCGTCGAGCGTGTCACCGATGCCGATCACGGCGGCGGCGCCGCCCTCGGCGGAGACGGTGTGGCTGCGCATCGGATAGACCTTCGACACCACGGCCACCTTGAGCGCGGGGTCCGTCTCGGCGACCGCGATGGCCGCCCGCAGTCCCGCCCCGCCGCCCCCGACGATGAGCACATCGATCATTTACGTCACTTCCCATGGTCCGGCTCTATCGGGTCCTTCACCCGTTTGCCGTCGTGGCGGACGGCGGACAGGTGGATGCTTCCGTCGTGGTACTCGTGGCGGATCCGGCGGCAGCCGCACGCGAAGAACTGGTCGCGGATCACCAGCCCATAGCCGTCATCGTCGACGAGGCGTTCACCGCCGGACCTCTTCCCGCAGGGGGCCGTCTCGGGGTCGAAGGGGATCTTCGTGCCTGTCATCGCCGATCTCCTTAGATGGGCGAAACATCATGGGGGGTCAGCCGGGTGCGTCGTGGCGCGGCGGCACCTCGGGGGTCTCGCCCTCCTCCACCTCGGGAGACTTGTCCGTCTCCTCCCGGGGGTAGTGCAGGTCGAAGGCGGGGCGCTCGGAGCGGATGGGGGGCATGCTGGTGAAGTTGTGGCGCGGCGGCGGGCAGCTCGTGGCCCACTCCAGGGAGTTGCCGTAGCCCCACGGGTCGTCGAGCGTGACCTTGGGCGCGCGCCTGGCCGTCTTCCAGACGTTGTAGAGGAAGGGCAGCGTCGAGGCGCCCAGCAGGAACGCGCCGACGGAGGAGACCTGGTTGAGCGTGGTGAAACCGTCGGCCACGCCGTAGTCGGCATAGCGCCTCGGCATGCCGAGCTGCCCGAGCACGTGCTGGATGAGGAAGGTGGTGTGGAAGCCGATGAACAGCGTCCAGAAGTGCACCTTGCCCAGCCGGTCGTCGAGCATCCGGCCGGTCATCTTCGGCCACCAGAAGTAGAACCCGGCGAACATGGCGAACACGACGGTGCCGAAGACCACGTAGTGGAAGTGGGCCACGACGAAGTAGGTGTCGCTGATGTGGAAGTCGAGCGGCGGCGAGGCCAGGATGACCCCCGTCAGACCGCCCAGCAGGAACGTCACCAGGAAACCCACCGAGAACAACATCGGCGACTCGAAGCTCAGATGGCCCCGCCACATCGTGCCGATCCAGTTGAAGAACTTCACCCCGGTCGGGACGGCGATGAGGAACGTCATGAACGAGAAGAACGGCAGCAGCACCTGGCCGGTCGGGAACATGTGGTGCGCCCAGACCGTCATCGACAGCCCCGCGATCGCGATCGTGGCGCCGACCAGCCCCATGTAGCCGAAGATCGGCTTGCGGCTGAAGACCGGGATCACCTCGGTGATGATCCCGAAGAAGGGCAGCGCGATGATGTAGACCTCGGGATGGCCGAAGAACCAGAACAGGTGCTGCCAGATCAGCGGCCCGCCGTTGTCGCTGAGGAAGACCTGCGTGCCCAGCTTGCGGTCCGACTCCAGCACCAGCAGCGCCGCGGCCAGCACGGGGAAGGCCATCAGCACGAGCATGCTGGTCAGCAGCACGTTCCAGGTGAACAGCGGCATCCGGAACATGGTCATGCCCGGCGCCCGCATGCCGATGATCGTGGTGATGAAGTTGACGGCGCCGAGGATCGTACCGAGGCCGGACAGCGCCAGGCCCATGATCCACAGGTCCGCGCCGACCTGCGGCGAGTACACCGAGGACGACAGTGGCGTGTACGCGAACCAGCCGAAGTCGGCCGCGCCCCCCGGCGTGAAGAAGCCGGCCACCACCATCAGCCCGCCGAACAGGAACAGCCAGTACGCCACCGCGTTCAGCCGCGGGAACGCCACGTCGGGCGCGCCGATCTGGAGCGGCATGACCACGTTCGCGAACCCGGCGAACAGCGGGGTGGCGAACAGCAGCAGCATCACCGTGCCGTGGATGGTGAAGAGCTGGTTGTACTGCTGCTGGGTGACGAGCTGCATGCCCGGGGAGACGAGCTCAGCTCTGATGACCATGGCCATGATGCCGGCGGCCAGGAAGAACCCGAACGAGGTGATCAGGTAGAGGTACCCGATGACCTTGTGATCGGTCGTCGACATCCAGGAGGCGATGACGGTCCCGGTGCGACGGCGCCTGACCTGATCGATCGAGGTCTCTCGAACGGTCGTCACGGCTGCTCCCTCCAGAGCGGAGTTTTGCCTGCCCCGATCTACCCATTCCACGCCAACGATCGCCGCTCGGGAAGTCGTTCTTTGTTATTCGCCGCCGAAAGCTTTGGCGACTGATCGTTCCGGCGGCCGTCCATATTGCGGATACTTACCGGCCCACCTGGTGACATCTTCTATCCTTCGTTACCGGACCGACTCGGAGGAGATGATCGTGACCGCACAGAGTGACTACGCCGACCTCGTCCAGCGAGGGCTCTCGCTCGACCTGACCAGGGGCAAGCCGTCACCGCGCCAGCTCGATCTCTCCGACGACCTGCTCAGGCTGCCCGCGTCGTACAAGACGGCCGACGGCACCGACGGGCGCAACTACGGCAACCTGCAGGGCCTGGCCGAGCTGCGCGCGTTGTTCGCGCCGCTGCTGCAGGTCCCGGCGGGGCAGCTCGTCGTCGGGGGCAACGCCAGCCTGGCCCTCATGCACGACACCGTGGTGCACGCGCTGCTCACCCCGGTGCCGGGCGCCGCGCGCCGGTGGATCGAGGAGCCGGAGATCACGTTCCTGTGCCCGGTCCCCGGCTATGACCGGCACTTCACCATCTGCCAGCGGTTCGGGATCAAGATGGTCCCCGTCCCGATGAACGCCGGCGGCCCCGACATGGACGTCGTCGAGCGCCTGGTCGCCGCCGACGCGAGCGTCAAGGGCATGTGGTGCGTGCCGAAGTACAGCAACCCGTCCGGCGTCACCTACAGCGACGAGACCGTCCGCAGGCTCGCCGCCATGACGACGGCCGCGCCGGACTTCCGGATCTTCTGGGACAACGCGTACGCGGTGCACCACCTCACCGACACCCCCGACGAGCTGGCCGACCTGCTGGCGCTCAGCGCCGAGCAGGGCAACGCCGACCGCGTGTTCGTCTACGCCTCCACCTCCAAGGTGACGCTGGCCGGCTCCGGCGTGTCGTTCTTCGGCGGCTCGCCCGCCAACGTCGAGTGGTTCCTGCACAACACCTCGAAGCAGTCCATCGGCCCCGACAAGATCAACCAGCTGCGCCACGTGGAGTTCCTGCGCGACGCCGACGGCGTGGCCGCGCACATGCGGCGGCACGCCGAGCTGATCGGCCCGAAGTTCGAGCTGGTGGACAAGGTGCTGACCGAGCGGCTCGGCGACCTGGCCACCTGGACCAGCCCCAAGGGCGGCTACTTCATCAGCCTGGAGGTGCCGCACGCCGCCGAGGTGGTGGCCCGGGCCAAGGCGGCCGGCATCGCGCTGACGCCGGCCGGCGCCACGCACCCGTACGGGCAGGACCCGGACGACCGCACGATCAGGATCGCGCCCACCTTCCCCGAGCTGGACGAGCTGGAGCAGGCCATCAACGGCCTGGCCGTCTGCGTCCGGCTGGTGGCGGAGGAGCGGGGCTGACCCTTGAGGTGAGCCGGCCCCCGCTCAGCGGGGGCCGCCGCCGTTCCTGAAGCCGAAGATGTACTCGCGCGTCTCGCTCGGGTGGAACGAGACGCCGACCCCCGGCTCGAACGCCACGTTGTCGCGGGCGCAGTAATAGAGGCGCTCCCAGACGGCCAGGGCCTTCTCCCTGGCCGGGGCCTCCTGCGTGTCACGCTTGCGGGCGCCGTACGAGCCGAGCACGTTCAGCAGCCCGAGCCCCCAGAACAGGCCCGTCAGGCAGAACGGGGCGAGCAGCACCTCGCCCCACTGCGGCTCCTGCCCCATCGCGATCACCAGCGACACGACCAGGTGCACCAGGGCCGCCACCAGGAGCAGGACGTAGCCCTGGTTCCTGGTCCACGCCGTGTAGTGGCGGCTGGGGAACGACAGCCAGACCGCGAGCTGCGTGCGGCTCATGACGTGCTTCGACGCGCCCAGCGACGCCGCGGTGGGCAGATCGGCGACCTCGCGCGTGCCCGGTAATCTGACCCGCCCGATCTTGTACGTGGTCCCGGCGGCGACCGCTCCGGGGACCGCGACAACCTGGTCAGTCTCCGAACACACCGGGCACCTGACTTCCACCCGGGCAGTCTGGCCTTAAGGAACCCACTGCGCAAACCGCAGGCACCGAAGCTCAGCGCCTCTCCAGGTGCCGGCGGTCAGCCGGAACCGGAAGCAGCGGAGTCCAGCGCCTCCGGTTGCCGGCGTTCAGCCGGGAACCGCAGGCAGCGGAGTCCAGCGCCTAATCTGCATAGCGTGAGACCGATTGATGCCTTGGTGAACTCCCTGTCCGAAGCCCGGGTCGTGACCGACCCGGACGTGATCGACTCCTACGCCCGCGACCGCACGTTCCTCGAACCCGGCAAGCCGCTCGGCGTGGTGCTGGCGGCCTCCCGCGACGACGTGGTGACCACCATGAAGTGGGCCACCGAGCACCGCGTGCCGGTGGTGCCGCGCGGCGCCGGCACCGGCCTGGCGGGCGCCTCCGTCGCCGGTGACGGCTCGGTCGTCCTGTCGCTGGCGCGGATGACCGCGATCCGGGAGCTCTCCCCCGCCGACGAGATCGCCGTCGTCGAGCCCGGCGTCATCACCGCCGACCTGGACCGGGCCGCCAGGGAGCACGGGCTGATGTACGCGCCGGACCCGTCCTCGTACGAGATCTCCACCATCGGCGGCAACCTGGCCACCAACGCCGGCGGGCTCCGCTGCGTGAAGTACGGCGTGACCAGGGACTCGGCACTCGGCCTCGAAGTCGTGCTGGCCGACGGCCGGATCCTGAACACCGGCCGGCGCACGATGAAGGGCGTCACGGGCTACGACCTGACCGGCCTGTTCGTCGGCTCGGAGGGCACGCTCGGCGTGATCACCGCCGCCACGGTGCGGCTGCGCCGCGCGCCCGCCGCGCCGCCGGCGACGTTCGCGGCCGAGTTCGGCTCGCTGCGGGACGCGGGGGCGGCCGTGTCGGCGATCATGGCGGCCGGCTGCCAGCCGTCGCTCATGGAGCTGCTCGACCGGGCCACGCTGGAGGCCATCGACGACTGGCGCAACATCGGGCTGGAGAGCACGACGCAGGCCATGCTGATCGGGCAGTCCGACGCGGCCGACAGCCAGGCCGCGGTCGAGCGCATGGAGCGGATCTGCACCGAGAACGGCTCCTCCTTCGTGGCCGTGTCCTCCAGCCCGCAGGAGGCCGAGGAGCTCATCGGGCTGCGGCGGCTGGCGTACGGGGCCAAGGAGCGCCAGGGCGCGTGCCTGGTCGAGGACGTGTGCGTGCCGCGTTCCGTGCTGCCCGACATGATCACCGCGATCGAGGCGGCGGCGGTGCGGCACGGCGTGCGGATCGCCACGGTGGCGCACGCCGGGGACGGCAACCTGCACCCGGTCTTCATCTTCGAGCACGGCACCGTGGAACCGCCCCCGGAGGTGTGGGCCGCGGCGGACGAGGTGTTCACGAAGGCGCTGGAGTTCGGCGGCACGCTCACCGGGGAGCACGGCGTGGGCCTGCTGAAGCAGCGCTGGCTGGCGCTGGAGTCCGGGCCGGTGGGGACCGAGGTCCAGCGCGGGATCAAGGCCGTCTTCGACCCCCTCGGCATCCTCAACCCCGGTAAGGCGATCTGAAAGGCGCGATCTTCCCGTCACCAAGCCGTGACCTTGGGTTCCAAGATGCACACGACCTGCGACGAAACACTGACTTCATCCGTCAAAACGCGAAACTTCTGACAGGTCCGGCAGACGCCTCAAGGGTCTCGCTGGTAGCGTTTTGCCACATCTGTTGGGTTGTGATGGGGGTCCGACGTGAATCAGTTCCAGCCGTTGGCGGCGGACGATCCGCGACGGCTGGGGACGTATGACATCGTCGCCCGGCTCGGCGAGGGCGGCCAGGGCGTTGTTTATCTGGGCAAGAGCGACTCCGGCGAACAGGTCGCGGTCAAGCTGCTGCACAACGCCCTGGTGGCGGACGCCGACGCCAGGACGCGGTTCCTGCGCGAGGTGGCGGTGGCGCAGCGGGTGGCCCGGTTCTGCACCGCTCCCGTGCTGCACGCCGACCTCGAGGGGAGCCGGCCGTACATCGTCAGCGAGTACGTCCCCGGCCCCTCGCTGCGCGAGATGGTGATCAACGAGGGGCCGCGGCGGGGCGCCGCCCTGGAACGCCTGGCGATCAGTACGGCCACCGCGCTCGCGGCCATCCACCGGGCGGGGATCCTGCATCGCGACTTCAAGCCCGCCAACGTGCTGATGGGGCCCGAGGGTCCCGTCGTGATCGACTTCGGCATCGCCCGCGCCCTCGACTCCCCCGGCGCGACCGCCACAGGGATGGCCATGGGGACGCCCTCGTACCTGGCGCCCGAGCAGCTCAGCGGGGCCGCGGTGTCGGAGGCGGCCGACGTGTTCGCGTGGGGCGTCACGATGGTGTTCGCGGCGACCGGGAAGCCCGCGTTCGGCGCCGACTCCATTCCCGTGGTGATGAACCGGATCCTGAACGAGGAGCCGGAGCTCGGGAAGATGGAGGGGCTGCTGGGCGACCTGGTGGCCGCCTGCCTGTCGAAGGACCCGGCGCAGCGGCCCAGCGCCAACGAGCTCATCGTCCACCTCACCGGCCAGCCGGCCCCGAAGGCGGCCGTCGAGCCGGTAACGGGCCAGAACGTCGCCCAGGCGGCGGCCGCGGCCGCGGCCGCCGCTGCTGCCGCGAACGGCCCCGGCGGCAAGCCGGGGACCACACCCGCAGGCCAGGACAACTACCCCGGCCCCTGGACCCAGCCGACCGGCCCCCACCCCGTGGGCACCCCGCCGCAGACCGGCGACTACGGCCACCCGGCCGCCGCGGCGGCCGCACAGACCCCCGCCGCCGCCGGCACCCCGCCCCACGGCGGCCCCGGTCAGGGCGCTCCCGGTCAGGTCGGCCCCGGTCAGGGCCAAGGCGCCCCCGGTCAGGCCGGCGCACCGCAGACACCCCCGCCCCATGGCGGCCCACAGACCGGAAACCCTCAGGGCGGCCCTCCTGCCGGGACACCTCAGGCCGGGATGCCGTTCGGATCGCAGCAGCCCGGCGGCGCACCCCATCCCGGGCCCGGGATGCCCGGAGGCCCTCAGGCGGGCGCCCAGATGCCGCCCGGAGCCGCTCAGGGCGGCCCCTCCGCCCATGGCCCGGCTTCCCCTGCCCAGGGTGGCCCCGCCATGCAGGGCGGCCCCAACGGCGGTCTCCAGGCCGCGGCGTCCGGGATGCCCCCGCACGGCTCCGGCGCTCCAGGCCGGCCCCTCCAACAGGGAGGACCCGGCGCTGCCGGTGGCGGGCCGGGCGGTCCCGGGAGGCCGGGCGCGGGCGGAGCGGCGCGACCGGGTGACGGGGTGCCCGCCAAGCAGCGCCGTACCCTGACGCTCGCCCTGTCCGGAGCCGCCGCCGCGGCCCTGCTCGTGGTCGCCGGTGCCGTCGTCGTCCAGGCGAACAGCCAGGAGGTCCCGGTGGTGGCCGTGGGCAACTCCTCCAACAACACGGACGGCGGCGGTTCGGGCGGCGGCCAGCCGGACGAGCCCCCCGTGAGCACCGACCCTGGGCAGACCGCGGACCCGGTGCTGCCGACGCCGGAGGAATCCCTCACGGTCCCGACGCTGGACATCGAGCCGGAAGAGACCAAGAAGGTCAAGAAACCGACCGAGGAGCCCGTCGCCCAGGTGCCCAACCCGGCCACGGACGCTCCCAGGCCCCAGACCACCACCAAGCGGCCCGACCCCACGCCCAGCCCGACGAAGAGCAAGAAGAAGCAGACCCTGGTCGAGCCGGACGCGGAGCCGACGAGCAAGCCCACATCCGGTCCCACCTCGACCGTAACTGCTGGCGCGCCGAAACCCACCACCAAGCCCACCACCAAGCCGACGTCGACACCACCGAAGCCAAACCCGTACAAGGCGACCTCCGTGTGCGGCTCCGGTTACAAGGTCGTCGACTCGCGCGCGCTGGGCACCAGCGCCACGATCTACTTGCTCTGGAACGGCAGCGCGGGCAAGAACTGCGTGGTCACCATGTCGCGCCTCGTGTATCCCGGCAAGGCGAAGATGAACGCGATCCTCCAGGTCAAGGGGGGTGCCAGCGGAAGCAACCCGGGCAGCTTCACGGCGTACGCCGGCCCGGTGCGCCTGTCCGCCGTCAAGAAATGTGTGATCTGGGGCGGCTCGTGGGGCCCGTACTCCTGGAAGTCCGGCTGGAGCCACTGCAGCTGACCGTCACCCCGGTCCGCGAGCGAGCCGCCGCCCCGTACAAGGGCGGCGGCTCGCTCTGTGCCGGGAGCCCCGCGCTGCGCTAGCGTGCTGACGTGATCAGGAGCAGGCTCGACACCGGGAGCGACGACTACCGGCTGCGCCGTGAGGCGATGCTGGCCAAGCTGGCCGAGCTGGCCGCCGAGCACGCCAAGGCGGTGGCCGGGGGCGGTGCGAAATACGTCGAGCGCCATCGCGCCCGCGGCAAGCTGCTGGCCAGGGAGCGGATCGAGCTGCTGGTCGACCCCGACTCCCCCTTTCTGGAGCTGTCGCCGCTGGCGGCCTGGGGCAGCGATTTCCCCGTGGGGGCGAGCGTGGTGTCCGGGATCGGGGTGATCGAGGGCGTCGAGTGCGTGATCACGGCGAACGACCCAACGGTCCGCGGCGGCGCCTCCAACCCGTGGTCGCTGCGGAAGTCCCTGCGCGCGTCCGACATCGCCCTGCGCAACCGGCTCCCGTACGTGAACCTGGTCGAGAGCGGCGGCGCGGACCTGCCGACGCAGAAGGAGATCTTCATCCCGGGCGGGCAGATCTTCCGGGACCTGACCAGGCTGTCGGCGGCGGGGGTCCCGACGGTGGCGCTGGTGTTCGGCAACTCCACGGCGGGCGGGGCCTACGTGCCCGGGATGAGCGACTACGTGGTGATGGTGCGGGATCGGGCCAAGGTGTTCCTGGGCGGCCCGCCGCTGGTCAGGATGGCGACCGGGGAGGAGTCGGACGACGAGTCGCTGGGCGGCGCGGAGATGCACGCCAGGGTCAGCGGCCTGGCCGACTACCTGGCCGAGGACGAGCACGACGCGCTGCGGATCGGGCGGCGGATCATCGCCTCGCTCGGCTGGCGCAAGCTGGGCCGGCCGCCGGAGCCGGAGGTGCGGGAGCCGGCGTATCCGGCCGACGAGCTGCTCGGGATCGTGCCGGAGGATCTCAAGGTGCCGTTCGACCCGCGGGAGGTGATCGCGCGGGTGGTGGACGGGAGCGAGTTCGAGGAGTTCAAGCCGGTCTACGGGGCCTCGCTGGTGACGGGGTGGGCGCGGATCCACGGCTATCCGGTGGGGGTGCTGGCCAACGCCCGCGGGGTGCTGTTCAGCGCGGAGTCGCAGAAGGCCACGCAGTTCATCCAGCTCGCGAACCAGTCGCGCACGCCGCTGGTGTTCCTGCAGAACACGACCGGCTACATGGTCGGCAAGGACTACGAGCAGAGCGGCATCATCAAGCACGGCGCCATGATGATCAACGCGGTGTCCAACTCGACCGTGCCGCATCTGACGGTGGTCATGGGGGCCTCGTACGGCGCGGGCAACTACGGCATGTGCGGCCGCGCGTACGATCCCCGCTTCCTGTTCAGCTGGCCGAGCGCCAAGTCGGCGGTGATGGGGCCGGCACAGCTCGCCGGGGTGCTGTCCATCGTGGGGCGGGCGTCGGCGCAGGCGAGGGGGCAGGTGTACGACGAGGAGGCGGACGCGGCCATGCGGGCGATGGTGGAGGCCCAGATCGAGGCCGAGTCGCTGGCGTTCTTCCTGTCGGGCCGACTGTACGACGACGGGGTCATCGATCCGCGCGACACCCGTACGGTGCTGGGCATGTGCCTGTCGGCGATCAACAGCGCGCCGGTTCCCGAGGCGGCGGGATTCGGGGTGTTCCGGCCGTGATCACCCGCCTGCTCGTCGCGAACCGGGGCGAGATCGCCCGCCGCGTCTTCCGTACGTGCCGGTCGCTCGGCATCTCGACGGTCGCCGTGTTCTCCGACCCCGACGCCGGCGCGCCGCACGTGACCGAGGCCGACCTGGCGGTGCGCCTGCCCGGCGCCCGCCCCGCCGACACCTACCTGGACGTCGAGCGCGTCCTGGCGGCCTGCCGGGCGAGCGGTGCGGACGCCGTGCATCCCGGCTACGGCTTCCTGTCCGAGAACGCGGACTTCGCGCGGGCCGTGCTGGCGGCCGGCCTGGTGTGGGTCGGGCCGCCGCCCGAGGCCATCGCCGCCATGGGCGCCAAGGTCGGGGCGAAGCGGCTGATGGCGGAGGCCGGCGTGCCCGTGCTGCCCTCGCTCGACCTGTCCGATCCCGGGGAGTTCCCGCTGCTGGTGAAGGCGTCCGCGGGCGGGGGCGGGCGGGGGATGCGCGTGGTGCGCGGGCCCGGGGAGCTGGCGCGCGAGGTGGAGTCGGCGCGGCGGGAGGCGGAGACGGCCTTCGGCGACGGCACGGTGTTCGCGGAGCCGCTGCTGGAGGGCGCCAGGCACGTGGAGGTCCAGGTGCTGGCCGACCGGCACGGGGCCGTGTGGGCGCTGGGCGAGCGCGAGTGCAGCGTGCAGCGGCGGCACCAGAAGGTGGTCGAGGAGTGCCCCTCGCCGGGGATCTCGGACGGGACGCGGTCGGTGCTGTACGACGCCGCCGTCCGGGCCGCCCGGAAGATCGGCTATGTCGGGGCCGGGACGGTGGAGTTCCTGGTCAAGGGGGAGCGGGTGGCGTTCCTGGAGATGAACACCCGGCTCCAGGTCGAGCACCCGGTCACCGAGCTGGTCCACGGCGTCGACCTCGTACGCCTGCAGCTGGAGGTGGCCGAGGGCGCGGCGCTGCCGCCGGACCCGCCCGCGCCCGCCGGGTGGGCGGTCGAGGCGCGGCTGTACGCGGAGGACGGGGAGCATCTGCCGCAGACGGGGGTGTTGCGGCGGTTCGAGATCCCGGGTGACGTGCGCGTGGATTCGGGGGTGGAGTCCGGGTCGGTCGTGTCGCCGCACTACGACGCGATGCTGGCCAAGATCGTGGCGCACGGCTCGACGCGGGCGGAGGCGGTGCGGAAGCTGGTGACGGCGCTGCGGCGGGCGAAGCTCCACGGCCTCACGACAAACCGCGACTTACTGCTAAAAATCCTGACAAATCGGGATTTCATGGCTGGCGACACGCACACCGGTTTCCTCGACCCCGGCGGTCCCATCCGCAGCGTCCCCGAAACCGGCCCCGAAGCCCCCGACGAGCTCGCCGTGCTGGCGGCCGCGCTCGCCACCGCCGCCGCCAACCGCCGGCGCGCACAGGTCCTGTCCGGCCTGCCCGCCGGCTGGCGCAACGTGCGCTCCCAGCCCCGCGTCGCCTGCTTCGTGGAGGCCGAGGTGGTCTACGACCCGCTCCCCGACGGGGTCTCGGTCGTCAGCGCGGAGCCGTACGCGGTGGTCCTGGAGCGCGACGGCGTCCGGCGTACGTTCGAGGTGGCCTCCTACCCGGACGGAAAGGTCCACGTCGACCACGCCGAGGGCCGCGCGGAGCTGACCCCGGTCCCCCGCCTGCCCGAACCCGCCGAACACCTCGCCCCCGGCTCCCTCCTCGCCCCCATGCCGGGTAGCGTGCTGCGGGTCGAGGTGGAGCCCGGCGACCGGGTGACCAGGGGCCAGGCGGTCCTCGTCCTCGAGGCGATGAAGATGGAGCACCGGATCACCGCCCCGGCCGACGGCGTGGTGTCCGGCGTACACGTGGAGAAGGGCCAGCAGGTCGACGCGGGAGCCGTGCTGGCGATCATCCAGGAGGGGGACCGATGACAAGCCTGGTGCACCAGGACCTCGCGGGGGGCGTCGCGACGATCACGCTCGACTCGCCGCCCAACCGCAACGCCCTGTCCGTACGCCTGCTCGGCGAGCTGGCCGACCGGCTCGGCTGGGCGCTGGCCGAGCCGGAGGCCAGGGTGATCGTGCTGACCGCCACGGGCACGGTGTTCTGCTCCGGGGCCGACATCAAGGAGCAGCGCGCCTCGGAGGGCCGGCCGGGGGCGCCGGTGACGGCGTCGTTCCCGGAGGTCCTGGAGCTGCTCTGGGAGAGCCCGAAGCCGGTCATCTGCCGCCTCAACGGCACCGCGCGGGCGGGCGGGCTGGGGCTGGTGGCCGCGTGCGACTTCGCGATCGCGCCGCTGACGGCGTCGTTCGCGTTCACGGAAGTACGCCTCGGGGTCGCCCCCGCCATGATCTCCGTGCCGGTGCTCAGGAGGCTGGGCGCCCGCGCGGCGGCCGAATACTTCCTGACCGGCGAGGTGTTCGACGCCGCGCGGGCGGCGGAGATCGGGCTGCTGTCGAAGGCCGTGCCGGAGGAGGAGCTGGACGCTACCGTCGCCCGCTACGCCAGGATGCTGATGAAGGGCGGGCCGGAGGCCCTGGCGATCACGAAGCGGCTGGTCAGGGAGGTTCCCGGGGTGTCGTTCCAGGAGGGGTTGCGGCGGATGACCGAGCTGTCGGCCGAGCGATTCACCTCGGAGGAGGGCCAGGAGGGCATCGCGGCCTACATGGAGAAGCGGCCGCCCAAGTGGGTCCCGCCGCAGGTCTGATCATGGTCCTGCGCGTCGCGAACTGCAGCGGCTTCTACGGTGACCGCCTCTCCGCCGCCAAGGAGATGGTCGAGGGCGGCCCGATCGACGTGCTGACCGGGGACTGGCTGGCCGAGCTGACGATGCTCATCCTGGCGGGGAACCGCCTCAAGGGCCGCCCCGGTTACGCCCCGACGTTCCTGCGCCAGCTGGAGGACGTCCTGGGCCCCTGCCTCGACAGGGGCATCAAGATCGTGACCAATGCCGGCGGCCTGGACCCGGAGGGCTGCGCGGAGGCCGTGCACGAGCTGGCCGCCCGCCTCGGCCTGTCCCCCGCCGTCGCCCACGTCACCGGCGACGACCTCACCGGCCGCCCGCTCGACCTGGTCAACGCCGACACTGGCGAGCGCCTCACGGCCACGCCCCTGACCGCGAACGCCTACCTCGGCGGCCGCCCGATCGCGGCCGCGCTGTCGGCGGGCGCGGACGTGGTGGTGACCGGCCGCGTGACGGACGCGGCCCTGGTGACGGGTCCCGGCATCTGGCGGTACGGGTGGGGGCCGGACGACCTCGACCCGCTGGCGGGCTCGGTGGTGGCGGGCCACGTCATCGAGTGCGGCTGCCAGGCCACGGGCGGCAACTACGCGTTCTTCCAGGACGTACCGGACCTCGCACACTGCGGCTTCCCCCTCGCCGAGCTGCGCGCGGACGGCTCGGCGGTGATCACCAAGCATCCCGGCACGGGCGGGCTGGTCTCGGTCGGCACGGTCACGGCGCAGCTCGTGTACGAGCTGGGCGGCCCGCGCTACCTGGGCCCCGACGTGGTGGCCAGGTTCGACACGATCACGCTGTCGGACGACGGGCCCGACCGGGTGCTGATCTCGGGCGTGCGGGGCGAGCCGCCACCGGAGACGCTCAAGGTGGCCGTCAACTACCTGGGCGGCTACCGGAACACGATGACGCTCGTGCTGACCGGCCTGGACGTGGCGGAGAAGGCGCGGGTGGCGGAGGAGGCGATCTGGGCGCGGATCCCCCGCGAGTCGTTCGACCAGGTGGACGTGACGCTCACGGAGTCGGGCCTGCTCAGGATCACGGTGATGGACGCCGACCCGCGCCGGGCCGGCCGCGCCTTCTCCTCGGCCGTGGTGGAGACGGGCCTGGCCAGCTACCCGGGCTTCTACGGCCTCACGCCACCGGGCGACGCCTCCCCGTACGGGGTGTACTGGCCGGTCCTGGTGCCCGCCTCGGAGGTCCGCCCCCGGGTGTTCCTGAACGGCCGCGAACTCCCCGGCCCCGACCCGGCCACCACCGGCGCGCCCGTACCCGGGGCCCGAGCGGCCGGCCCCGGCGCCCCGGAGACCGTTCCCGCCCCGGCGGGCGATGTCGTGCGCGTCCCTCTGGGCCGCATCGCCGGGGCCCGCTCGGGCGACAAGGGCGGCAACGCCAACCTCGGCGTGTGGACCGACACCCGGGCCCGCTACGACTGGCTGGCCGCCCACCTCACCTCGGACGCCCTCAAACAGCTCCTCCCGGCGCTGAAGGACCATCACATCGACCGCCACGACCTGCCCAACCTCAAGGCGCTCAACTTCGTCGTGCACGGCCTCCTGGGCAGGGGCGTGGCGGCCAGCCCGCGCATGGACCCCCAGGCGAAGGCCCTGGGCGAGGAGCTACGCGCCCGGCCCGTGGACCTCCCGGAGGCCCTCCTCCCCTGACACGGCCCGCCACCCCAGCAGCCCGGCCCCCCGCAGCCCGGCGAGCACCCCCAGCTCCGACACCCGCACCTCGGGCGCCGGCCGGAACCCGAGCCGCGCCGCCAGCCGCTCCCGCAGCGGCACGATCAGCGCGTCCCCCGCCAGCGAAACCCCGCCGCCCACCACGACGGCGGCGGGGTCCAGCACCAGCGTGTACGTCGCCAGCGCCAGAGCGAGCGCCTCCACCGCCTCCCCCCACACCTCCACGGCCCGGGGATCCCCCGAGGCGGCCAGCCGCACCACCTCCTCGGCCGAGGCCACCCCGCAGCGCGCCGCGACGGCCGAGCCGGACGCGTACGCCGCCAGGCAACCCCGCTGCCCGCACCCGCAGGGCAATCCGTCCGGCCGCACCGGCACGTGCCCGATCTGCCCGGCCCAGCCGCCGGCACCCCCGTACAGCGCCCCGGACAGCACGACGGCGCCCGCGATCCCCGTGCCGATGGGCAGGTACAGCACGTCCGCCCCGCCCGCCCCGTACGCCAGCTCAGCCTCTCCCGCCGACCGCACGTCATGTCCCAGCGCGACCGGCAGGTCCACGTCCGTGAACGCGGCGGCGGGCACGTCGCGCCACCCGAACGCGGCGGAGAAGACGGCGTGCGTCGGCGTGACCAGCCCCGGCACCGCCAGCCCCACGGCCAGCGGCCGGGCGCCGCCGCGCGGCCGGGCGAGGTCGGCGACGAAGGCGGAGACCGCGGCGATCACCCGATCCGGGCCTTCGGCCCGCGGTGTGGGCCGTCGGTAAAAATCCAGGATTGTCCCATCGCGGGCGATATATCCGCCTTTCATGGTGGTGCCGCCCAAATCAATCGCGGCCACGTAATCCATCCGGATATCCTCCACCCGCAGGAGCCTCAGCCACGCATAAGGACACGCATGACCGTACGCCGCCTCGCCCTCGACGACCTCGACGACTGCTCCCGGCTGGCCAAGGACCGCGGCTGGCTGCCCGAGCGGCACAAGTGGCGCCTGCTGTTCGAGATCGGCGAGGTGTACGGTATCGACGCCCCCGACGGCGACGGCCTGGCCGCCACGACCATCCTGACCCGCTACGGCGACGACCACGCGGTGATCAGCATGGTCCTGACCGCCTCCAGGTTCGGCAGGCAGGGCCTGGCCCGGCGGCTCATGGAGCACGCGCTGGAGCAGGCGGGCGGGCGCACGGTCTCGCTGTACGCCACCGAGCACGGCCGCCCCCTGTACGAGCGGCTCGGCTTCCGTGTCGTCGGCCGGGCGGCCAAGCACACGGGCGTCTTCAGGGGCGAGCCGTCGGGCCGGACCCGCCCGGCCACGGAGGCGGACCTCGGCCGGATCCTGGAGCTCGACGCCGAGCTGTTCGGCGCGGACCGGTCGGCGGCGCTGCGGCGGATGTTCGGCTTCGGGGAGCAGGTGCGCATCGCCGAGGGCGGCTTCGGCCAGTGCTGGCGCAACGACGACAACACGGTCATCGGCCCGGTCGTGGCCAGGGACGAGGAGACCGCCCGCGCCCTGATCGGCGACCTGGCGCTGCACGCGGGTGGCGAGGTGCGCATGGATTTCGACCTGGCCAAGGCCGGCCTGGTCGGGTGGGCGGGCGAGCACGGCATCGGGAACCCGTGGCAGGTCTCGATGATGGTGCGCGGCGGCGAGCTGCCCGGCGACCGCTCCTGCCAGTTCCTGCCGTACATGCAGGCGCTGGGTTGACCGTGCGCGCGGCGCTCTCATAGGGTCGGCTACCAGAATATCGTTCTGTCGAAGGGCGGTACATGACCTCCACCCACATCGACGTCGGCGCCATCGACTTCGACGCGCTGGGCGCGTGGATGGACGACCAGGGCCTGCCCGGGGGCCCGATCAGCGGCACCGCGCCGGTCCTGGGCGGCACGCAGAACGTCATGGTCCGCTTCGAGCGCGCCGGCCGCCCGTACATCCTGCGCCGGCCCCCCATGCACACCCGGCAGAAGAGCAACGAGGTGCTGCGCCGCGAGGCGCGGGTGCTGGCGGTGCTGCGCGACACGCCCGTCGCCGCGCCCCGGCTGGTGGCCGCGCAGACCGAGCGGGAGCCGGTGTTCTACCTGATGGAGCCGGTGGCCGGGTTCAACCCTTCGACGGGGCTGCCGGAGCCGCACGCCTCCGACCCGGCGATCAGGCACCGGATGGGGCTGGAGGCCGCGGCGGCGCTGGCCGAGCTGGGGCGGGTCGATCCGGGGCTGCTGCCGGGGTTCGGCCGGCCCGAGGGGTTCCTGGAGCGGCAGGTGCCGCGCTGGCTGAAGGAGCTCGACTCGTACGCGCAGTTCGACGGCTATCCCGGCCCCGACATCCCCGGGCTGCCCGAGACGGCCGACTGGCTCGCCCGCCACCTGCCCCGCGCGTTCACCCCGGGCGTCATGCACGGCGACTACCACTTCTCCAACCTCATGTTCGCGTGCGACGGCCCGCGCGTGGCCGCGATCGTGGACTGGGAGATGTGCACGGTCGGCGACCCGCTGCTCGACCTCGGCTGGCTGCTGGCCACCTGGACCATCAACAACACCCACGTGCCGGGACTGCCGGCGCCGCAGGAGATCGTCTCGTACTACGCGGCGCTGTCGGAGCGGGACCTGTCGGCGATCGACTGGTACGCGGTCATGGCCTGCTTCAAGCTCGGCATCGTGCTCGAGGGCACCCACGCGCGGGCGTTCGCCGGAAAGGCACCGCGGGACATCGGGGATCTTCTGCACGCGACGACTTTGGGATTGTTCGAGCGGGCACGGGAGTTCATGGACGGTTCACTCGGCTGACGGCCCCTCATCACGATTTCCGGAAAAACGATCTCCTCGCAACCCCCGGGACGTACAATTGCGCGCAATTGCATCTGTTCTCGGGGAAGGATCGTCATGCGTATGCGGTTCCTCGGCTCCACCTCGGAGGCGGGCGCCTGCCCCACCTTGTACGAGACCGACCGCGGCACCATCGTCGTCCAAGGTCTGCAGGTCACCGACGCGGAGGCCCTGGCGGACCTGCGCGACGTGCTCGACGGCGAGACCGCGGTCGAAGTGCCCCGCGAGCTCATCACCGAAATCGCCCGCCGTGTCCTACCCGAGGGCGCGGCAAACGCTTACCCGACCGGCGGAGGAATACCGACGGCTACCAGTTGATCACAATTGCGGCGGGCCCTGGCATGATCGGCTCTCGCAGGTCTAGCCTCTTGCGGCGTGACGTCCTTTCAGCAGGCGCGCATCGACCTCGGCAGCCAGCTACGTCAGCTGCGCGAGGCCGCCCACCTGTCGGGCAAGGAGCTGGCCGAGCGGCTGCGCTGGCAGCCGTCCAAGGTCTCGCGCCTGGAGAACGCCCGGCAGACCGCTACCGAGGATGATGTGGTCGTGTGGGCGCAGGCCGTCGGCGCCTCGCCCGACACGACCGACGAACTGATCAGGCAGTCGATCGCGCTGCTGGAGCGGCACGACGACTGGAAACAGCGCCACCGCAGCGGCCTGGCGGCGATCCAGGAGGACGTGCGCGACCTGGAGGCGCGTACGAAGCTCTTCCGCGTCTTCGAGCCGGGCATCATCGTGGGCCTGCTGCAGACCTCCGAATACGCCAGGCACGTGTTCCGCAAGGTCAAGCGGCTCTACAGCGCCGCCGACCAGATCGACGCGGCGGTGCGGGTGCGGATGCAGCGCCAGGAGATCCTGTACGACCGGACGCGGACGTTCAGGTTCGTGGTGACCGAGGCGGCGTTGCGTACGGCCCTGGCGCCGCCCGAGGTGATGCGCGGCCAGCTCGACCGCCTGCTCGCGGTGAGCACGCTGCCGAACGTGGAGTTCGGGGTGATCCCGTTCGGCACGGAGTTGCCGGCCAACCCGATCAACGGGTTCTGGATCTACAACGAGGCCATGGTGGCCGTCGCCACGATGACGAAGGACCTGATCCTGCGCGACCCCGATGACATCGCCTTCTACGTGCGAGCCTTCGACGATTACGCCAAGGTGGCGGAGTTCGAGGAAACCGGCCGGGAGGTCATCATCGACATTCTTCACGAATACCGGAAACAAACTCCACATTAACCGCAGCAATTGCTTGCCTCCCACCGCAAGATCGTGCAATTCTGTGCGAGACGTTGCGGAGGTGACGCATGATGCTTGATACCGCGCTCTGCCTCGAGCGGTTCGCGTGGCACGCGGGTCGTCACGCTGACCTGTCGGTCCATCGCCTCGCGCTGTCGAGCGACCCCGCCTACGTGTCGGTCCGCAATCGCTTCTCGGCCACCCTCGCGGAGACCGTGACCTGCTCCGACGAGGGCGCCTTCATCACGTCGTGGGGCTACCGCCTGGGCACCACGGAGGACGTCGAGTCCGCCGCCGCCCGCCTCGCCTTCCTCCTGGCCGCGCTGCCCGCCTGAGCGGGCGGCGTCACGGTGTCCTGAAGGGGATGTTGAGCCAGGGGCTGTTCGGGTCGGTCGTCAGGATCCGATGGGCGTCGAGCATCTCGCCGTACCAGTCACCGAACTCCTCCTCGTCGAAGTGGAGGCAGCGCCCCAGGATGTAGGCGGCCGAGAAGTCCTCCCAGGACCGGTAGTTGATCCGGCTGACCCGTCCGGCGTGCAGCACGGCCCGCTCGGCCTCCTCCAGGCTGCAGTAGCGGGCGCCGAGTCCCCAGCGGGCCATCTTCGAGGCCCGCCCGTAGTCCCACGCCTCCACCGACTGGACGAACCTGCCCTCGGCGAGCAGCCCGTCCGCACGGAACCGCGCCTCATATCGGGTGATGCGTCCGATGAGCCGTTGCGCCCCGGCCACCTGGGCCTCCGCCTCGGCGTCGCCGAGAGGGGCGGGCCCGGGAGTGTCGTCGCTCAGGCGGCTCCGGAGGACGCGGGAGGTCACGTTCCGCCAGTGGTCCACCTCGACCACGCCGCCGAAGTCGCGGGCCAGGGTCCGGCGGACGCCCAGCACGAACTCCCAGACCGGGCTGCTCATCCGGCCGCCGAGCAGGGCCTCCTGCGCGCTCTGCCACCCTTCCCGGCCGGTGATGTCCCACCACTCCCGCAGACGCCTGCGCTCACGGACGTAGCCGGTGCCGTGCCAGCCCATCGCGTTCCAGAGGGAGCCGTTGCTGACGCACAGGAGCGCCCCGCAGGCGAGCCCGTGAGCCACCGGGCCGTGGAGCGGGCCTCCGGACCACAGGGTCCGCAACTGGTTGCGGCGGGGATACGTCGCACGCTCGGCGTGCCGGCGCCAGGTCTGCCGATGGGCGGCGGTCGCGGGGAAGAACGCCTCACAGGGGGTGCCGGGGTTGACGGCCAGCCACTCGTCGTCCTGAGGCCAATCCTGCACGAGTTGCGCCAGATCGGTCAGGAAGAAGACCGGATCGGGCACGGGCGCCGGGAGCATCCCGTCGGTGAAGAACGCGAGGCACTTGGCGCCGTGCCGGGGGCCCCAGTGGGCGGCGTTGAAACGGATCCAGCCGGGCTTCGCGTCGGCCTGGGCGCGCGTCATCGCGTGATAGAGGTTCGCGGTGGCGAGGACGTCGAAGTACGCGGCCCAGTCGCCGTGCGCCTTGGCGTCGTACAGGCGGTGTTCGATCTCGGTGGGTGCCCGCCAGGGAGGGGCGGGCGCCGCCGCTCCTCCCATGAGTGGTGCACCCTGGTCCGTAGTGAGATCATGCCCCGTCCCCATGCCGCCGTAGATTACCGGCGTTCCCCCTCACCCGGTGGTCACGGGCACCGCCGCTAGCAGCCCGCCTTGTAGAGCACCTTCTGCACCTCGGGCTGATCCACGTTGTCCGCGGTGACGATCGTGGCCTCGGTCGGGATCGACGGCGTGACCTGCTGCCCCTTCACCGCCGCGACCGCCTGCTCGACCCCCTTCGCCCCGATGTCCCCGGGGAGCTGCGCGATCAGCGCCTGCACGACGCCGTCCTTGAGCTGCTTGACCTGCGCCGGCCCCGCGTCGAAGCCCACCATCTTGACCTGCCCGAGCTTGCCGGCCTGCTGGAGCGCCGAGCCCGCCCCGGTGGCCGAGTTGAGGTTCGCGGCGAAGATGCCGGCCAGGTCGGGATCCTTGGCCAGGGCCGCGTTCACGATCCTGGACGCCTCACCGACGTCGTTGTGCGAGTACTGAACCCCAAGGGAGGACATGCCCGGATGGCTCGCCTTGATCTCGTCCTCGAACCCCTTGATCCGCGCGTCCACGGTGCTGACCCCCGGATCGGTGGAGATCACCAGCACCTTCCCCTTGCCCCCGACCTGCTCCGACAGCGCCTTGGCCGCCGCCGCGCCGCCCTTGAGGTTGTCGGTGCTGATCCTCGACAGGCCGATGCTCTGGTCCTCGACCACCGTGTCCACCAGGATGATCTTGATGTTCTGCTGCTTGGCCTGGGTCAGCGGCGCGATCATGGCCTTGACGTCGGTCGGCGCGATGAGCAGGGCGTCCGGCCGCCCCGCCACGACCGAGTTCACGATCGGCGTCTGCAACGTGGGGTCGAACTTCTGCGGCCCCTGCACGTCCAGCGCCACGCCCAGCTCCTTGGCCTTGGCCCGCGCCCCGCACGCCATGGTCTCGTAGAACTCCTCGCCCGCCAGCCCCTGCACGAGCGCCACCCTGACCTGGCCGGAACCACCACCACCCCCGTCACCGCCGCACGCGGTGATCATCAACAGCGCTCCTCCGAGAACGGCCATGGCCTTGCGCATGGTGGTGCCTCCTTGGTTCCTACTGGTCGCGGGCCCTGCGCCTCCACTGGTCCACGTAGACGGCGGCGACGAGCACGGCGCCCACCACCACCTGCTGCCAGAACGGCCGTACACCGAGGATCTGGAAGCCGTTCTGGAGCACGACGGGGATGAACACGCCGATGATCGTGCCAGCCACCGTGCCGACCCCGCCGAACAGGGAGGTGCCGCCGATCACCACGGCCGCGATGGCCTGGAGGTTGTCGGTGGAGTGCGCGGACACGCCGGTGATGCCGTACTTGGCCAGCGACAGGTGCCCCGCCAGCCCGGCCAGCAACCCGGCCAGGCCGTACACCTTGATCAGATGCCGCCGCACGGCCACGCCGCCGCGCCGGGCGGCCTCGGCGTTGGAGCCGATGGCGTACGTGTGGCGCCCGAACCGGGTGTACGCGAGCGCCAGGGCGAGGACCGCGGTGATCGCCGCACAGATCCACACGATCAGCGGCACCCCGAGCCACCGCGCCAGCCCCAGCCCGAGATTGAGCTCCCCCGGCGCCCGCAGATCCACTCCCCCGGTCAGCAGCAGCGCCCCGCCCAGCGACATCCCCAGAGTCCCCAGCGTCACGATCAGCGCCGGAATCCGCCCCAGCGCGACGAGCACCCCGTTCACCACCCCCCACCCCAGGCCGGTCACCAGCGCCCCCAGAGCCCCCAGCAGCAGCGACCCGGTCCCCTCGACCACCTTCACCGCCACCACGGCGGAGAACACCAGCACACCGCCCACCGACAGATCGATCCCCGCCGTAATGATCACGAACGTCATCCCGGTGGCCAGCAACAGCAGGATGGCCGCATCACTCACCAGGTTGAGCAGATTGAACGAGGTGGGGAACGACCGCGGCGCCAGCACGGAGAACGCGACGACCAGCGCGACCAGCACCAGCCCGATCCACACGACCTGCAACTCCCCCAACCGCCGCACGCCCGCCCCACCAGCCACCCGGCCCGGACCCCCCACCGGCCGCCTCACGCCCGCCCCTCCGGCCGCGTGAAGCCGGGCCCTTCCCGCCCCTCAACACCGGCCTGCTGCTCGATCGCCCCGGTCATCGCCCCGACCAGCTCCTCCATCGACACCCGCGCGGTCTCGAACCTGGCCACCCGCCGCCCCAGCCGCAACACCTCCACCCGATCGGACACCGCCATCACATCCGGCATGTTGTGACTGATCAGCACCACCGACACACCCGAGTCCCGCACACCGCGGATGAGATCGAGCACCCGCCGCGTCTGCACCACACCCAGCGCCGCCGTCGGCTCGTCCATGAACACCACCCGCCGCGCCCACGTCACGGCCCGCGCCACGGCGACCCCCTGCCGCTGCCCACCCGACAAGGTGGACACCGGCGCCCCCTGAGACGCCAGCCGCACGCCGAGCCGCTCACACGCCTCCCGCGCCTCCCGCCGCATCCCCGCGTTGTCCAGCACCCCGAACCACCCGAGCAGCCCCGGCTTGAGCCGCTCCCTCCCCAGGAAGAAGTTGGCCGCCGGACTGAGATCAGCGCACAACGCCAGATCCTGATAAACGGTCTCGATCCCGATCTTCCGGGCATCCTCCACCGCCCCGAACACCACGGCCTCGCCACCGAACTCGATCGTCCCGCCATCCGGCCGCTCGGCACCGGACAGGATCTTCGCCAGCGTCGACTTGCCGGCCCCGTTGTCCCCGATCAACGCGACGACCTCGCCGACCCCCAGGCTGAAGTCCGCCCCGCGGAGCGCCTCGACCTGGCCGTAGCTCTTCACGATCCCGCGGGCGTCGATCAACGGTACGGCCATACGACCATCAAGAAACGCCCTGACATCGTTGTCAACCCAAACCACCCACCAACTGCATTCGCGCCCCGCGATTCGCACAACGGACCGGAGTCCCGCGAGAAACGGAAGGGCGGGTCCGCCTGATGCGCGGGCCCGCCCTACCGGAGGGGTCTGGTCAGTTGACGTCGAGCTTGCGCTGGATGGCGATGAGGATGTGCATCATCTCCGTGTGACCCTCCTGCAGCCCATCGACCTTGGCGTCCAGTCTGTCGACCTTGACCTCCAGGTTGTCGACCTTGGTCTCCAGAACGCCGACCCTGCCGTCGAGGAGCTTGACCTGCTCGGCCACCCCGTCGATCCGCTCGTTGAGCTGGGTGGCCACCCCGTCGATCCGCTCGTTGAGCTGGGTGGCCACCCCGTCGATCCGCTCGTTGAGCTGGGTGGCCACGCTGTCGATCCGTCCGTTGAGCTGCTCGCCCATGGCGATCTGGTCCGCGCGGAGCCGGACGAACTCGTTGTCCACCGCCGTGCAAACCTGGAGGCCGATTTCCTTGAAGCTCAAGATGATCTCCCTTACCGTGAGGGTAAGGGACCGGGGATGGTAGTGATCTCCGGTCCCGCTTCTTTGCCTAGAGAATACGCCTCCAGGCATTGGCCGGCGACCCTGATCGAAAAAAGATTCCCCTGGTCAGGGGCTATTTAGGATCATAAATTCGGACGAATCTCCCTATAAATAGGCGAAGAATTTTCGCTGTTATACCCGACAGTATCCACTCTTCGACAACGATGGGCAGGGCACCGTCACGGCGCCCCGCCATCGCCTATTTTGCGCAGTCGTACAGACCCTCCTGACCGTCCACCGCCGTGCAGTGCTCCTGGACCCAGCTCGACACCTCGGTGTTGCCCCGCCCCGGGCCGCCGCCGCTGCCGCTGGTGCCCGACATGACGAACCGCAGCTGGCCTGAGGAGACCAGGGACCGCAGGCGGGCCACGGTCATGGCGGGGTCGCTGCCGGTGAAGCCGCCCATGGCTATGACGGGCTTGTGGGTGGACAGGATCAGCCCGGACGCCTGCTGAGCGCTGTTCACCGCAACCAGCCACGTGGCGTTGCCCTGGCTGGCCACCAGGTATTCGGCCGTCGAGTCGCTGACGCCGCCGCCGGGGCCGGGGCCGCCGCGGCCCGTAAAGCCCGACCGGCCACCGCCGGGTTGGCCCGTGGTGCCCGGCTGCCCGTTCCGGCTGCTGTCGGGTTGCTCGGTGCCCGTGGTGCCCGGCTGTCCGTTCTGAGCGTCGGGCTGGGGCTCCCCGTCAGGTTGGGTCGTGTCGTTCGGCTGGGCGGTGTCGTTCGGCTGGGTGCTCCGGTCGCCGGGGAGCTGGGCGCCTCCGGGCATTCCCCCTGGGCGCCCGAAGCCCGTTCCGCCGCCCGTCGAGGGGCCGGCGGTCGGGTTGGAGCCGTTGATCTGCGACCGCAGCGGCGTCACCGCGTACGCCGCCGGCCCGGCCAGGCCTGCGACCACGGCGGCGGTCAGCGCGATCGCCGCCACCCGCAGCGTCACCTGGGCCCGCACCCGAGCCAGTACGAGCGCCACCACGGCCACCAGGGTCGCCCCGAGCACGACCCAGGCCAGCCACGGCACCCACTCCGGCGTACGGCGCAGCACCACGAACGACCACACCCCCGTCACGGCCACCGCCGGCGGCAGAACCCAGGCCCAAGCCCGCGACCCCCGGTACGCCCGCCACATCACCACCGCCCCCATCCCGCACAACGCCCCCACCGCCGGAGCCATGGCCGTGGTGTAGTACGGGTGGAAGGTTCCGCTGGAGAAGCTGAACACCACGTAGTGAACGACCAGCCAGCCGCCCCACACCAGCCAGGCCGCCCCGGAGGGTCCGCTGAAGGGCAGCCGCCGCAGCCGGACGAGGGTCGCGAAGGCCAGCGCCACCACGCAGAACGGGAGCAGCCACGAGATCTGCCCGGCCAGGATGTCGTTGAACAGCCGCCCGGCCCCGGACTCGCCGCCGAAGCCGCCGAAGCCGCCGCCCCCACCTCCCCCGGAGCCGCCGTTGCCCCGGCTCTGGCCACTCGACCAGGCGTGTCCGTACTGCTGTTGTCTCCATGCGGTAAGGACACTTTTTGGGCCTTTAAGGTGACTTATCCGTTTCTGAGCTACGGATGAGAGTTCCCGGCAGATCCATGGTCGCGATAGCGCCACCACCTGGGGCGTTGGCCAGCCGCACCGTACCGCCGGCCTCCGCGACGGCCTGCGCCACGATCGCCAGCCCCAGTCCGGAACCCGGCAGGCCGCGGGCCGACGGCGAGCGCCAGAACCGCTCGAAGACGTGCGGCAGCTCCTCCTCGGGCAACCCGGGACCGTGGTCGCGCACAGTCAGGCGGCCGTCGCGCAGCCGCACCTCCACCTGGCCGCCGGGGCTGAACTTGGCGGCGTTGTCGATGAGGTTGAGCACGGCGCGTTCGAGCGAGGTGGCGCTGCCCACGACGTACCAGGGCGTGAGGTCGATGGTGACCTCGGCGCCGCGCAGCCTGGCCCGCTCCACGGCGGCGGTGACCACCTCGTGGAAGGCCAGCTCGACGTGCGGCTCGTGGTCGGCGTCGCCCCTGGCCAGCTGGAGCAGGTCGGCGACGAGTGTGGACAGCTCGGCGAACTGGGCCTTCACGTTGACCAGCAGGCGCTCCTTGGCGCCCGGGTCGAGGCTGCGGCCGGTCTGCTCGCTGCGCAGCAGCAGGTCGATGTTGGTGCGCAGGGTCGTGAGCGGGGTGCGCAGCTCGTGTCCGGCGTCGGCGACGAGCTGCTGCTGGCGCTCGCGTGAGCCGGCCAGGGCGGCGGTCATGGCGTTGAAGGAGGAGGACAGGCGGGCGATCTCGTCGGTCCCCGTGACGGGGATGCGCGTGTCGAGGTCCTCGGTCTGCGCGATGTGCTCGACCGCCCTGGTCAGGTCGCCGACGGGGCGCAGGGCGGAGCGGGAGATGGCGAGCCCGGCCATGGCCGCGCCGAGCACGCCGAGCACGGTGATGCCCACCAGCGTAAAACCGGCGATCCGCATCGTGCGCTGGATGTACCCGAAGGGCCTGGCTTCCATGACCGCCACGCCGGGTCTGAAGTTGATCGTCACCACGCGGACGTACTTGCCGTCACGCGTGGTGCCGTAGCGGTAGACCGGTTCACACGGCTCGAAGGCCTGCGCGTCCTGCTGGTAGTCGGGCACGATCGGAGAGTGGCCGAGCGAGCAGGTGGTCCCATCGGCGAACAACAACGTCGCCAGGCCGTCGGCGAACGGGCCCCGCGTGCCCTCCGGCGTGCAGTTGCGCTCCAGGAACTCCTTGTCGCCCTGCCTCAGGGACTCCAGGATGCTCTGGTCGAAGTTGCCCCGGAGCCGGTCCTGAAGGATGAAGTAGGATGCGCCGGCACACGTCGCGATGGCCACCGCCACGGCCACCGTGACCAGGAGCGTCAGCCGCGTCCGCAGGCTGCCGCGTCTGGCCAGGGCCGTGAGGCGAGCCCGCCGGCCGCCGCCGCTCACTGCGTGGCCCGGAGCACATAACCCACCCCGCGCACGGTGTGGATCACTCGCGGCTCGCCCCCGGCCTCGGTCTTGCGCCGCAGGTACATCACGTAGACGTCGAGCGAGTTGGACGTCGGCTCGAAGTCGAAACCCCACACCTCGCTCAGGATCTGGTCCCGGGTCAGCACCTGGCGCGGGTGCGCGAGGAACAGCTCCATCAGCAGGTATTCGGTCCTGGTCAGGTCGAGCCGGCGCTCGCCGCGCGTGACCTCCCTGGTGGCCGGGTCCATGCGCAGGTCACCGTACGAGAGCGAGTCGCCCTCGGGGGTGCCCGCGCTGAGCGCGCCCCGCCGCAGCAGGGCCCGCACCCTGGCCAGCAGCTCGTCCAGCTCGAACGGCTTGACGAGGTAGTCGTCGGCCCCGGCGTCGAGCCCCGACACCCGGTCCCCGACCGCGTCGCGGGCGGTGAGCATGAGGACGGGGACGTGGTTGCCCGACGCGCGCAGCCTGCGGCAGGCGGTCAGCCCGTCGAGACGCGGCATCATGACGTCGAGCAGCACGGCGTCGTAGGGCTCCGCCCCCACGGCGGCCAGCGCCTCCTGCCCGTCGTTGGCCGTGACGACCTTGTAGCCCTCGAACTCCAGGCTCGACTGCAGCGCCTCGCGCAACGCGGGCTCGTCGTCAACCACCAGCAACCGTGCGGGCTCACTCATGCTTACAAACGCTAGGGCTTCATCATGAAAACGTGATGAAGGACCTCACTCGGGTTTCGTGAGGATCACCACATGACGGGCATCGCTTCGAGCCCGAAGATGGCCCCATCGTACTTGGCCGGCAGCTCCTCGTCGGCCATCGTGACCCGCAGGCCGGGAACACGCTCGAACAGCGTCCGTAGCGCGATCTCCAGCTCCGCCCGCGCCAGGTTCTGGCCCAGGCACTGGTGCACGCCGTACCCGAAGGCGACGTGGTGGCGGGCGCCGCGCTCGACGTCGAACGCGTCGGGCCGCTCGAACGCGCGCTCGTCCCTGTTGGCGGAGGCCCCGAGCACGAAGATGCCCTCGCCCTTCCTGACGAGCTGCCCGCCGATCTCCTGGTCCTCGGTGGCCACGCGGTCGAACGCCACCCAGTCCACGACCGAGTGGTAGCGCAGCAGCTCCTCGACCGCCGCCGGCCAGCCCCCGGGGTCCGCGCGCAGGGCGGCGAGCTGGTCCGGGTGGCGCAGGAGGGTGAGCGCGGCCAGCGGGATCATGTTGGCGGTCGTCTCGTGACCGGCGACGAGCAGCAGGAACATCACCCCGACGAGTTCGTCGCGGGTGAGCTGCCCGCCGGCGATCAGGCGGCCCAGCAGGTCGTCGCCGGGGGCGGCCGTCGCCGTGGTGACCAGGTCGTCGAGGAAGCCCCTGATCTCGAACATGGCGGCGTGCCGCGCCTGCGGGTCCGACGCGGGGTCGATCATCGTACGGGTACGCGACTGGAAGAACTCGCGGTCGGCGTACGGGACCCCGAGGAGCTGGCAGATGACCAGCGAGGGGAGCGCCAGCCCGTACGCCGCCACCAGGTCCGCCTCCCGGCCCTGGGCGAGCATGTCGTCGATGAGCCGGTCCGCGAGCCGCTGGATCCCCGGCCGCAGGTCCCTGACGCGCCTGACCGTGAACTCGGGGATGAGCAGCCGGCGGAACCTGCCGTGCTCGGGCGGGTCGAGGTCGATGAAGTGGCCGATCGCGAACTGCTCGTACGCGGCGGTCTCTTCGGGCGTCGGGGGCTCGGGGCTGAAGGCGGCGTTCGGATGGCCGGGGGTGGCCGGGCTCGTGCTGATGCCCGCGCCGGCCAGGACCTGCTTGGCCTCGGCGTGGCGGGTGACGAGCCACACGTCGCCGCCGGGGAGCGCGGCCCGTACGAGCGGGGCCTGCTCGCGCATCCGCTCGTACTCGGGCGGCGGCGCGAACGGGCACGTGCGCTGGACAGGGAAGGTCTGAGCCATAGTCTGCTCCCTACAAGCCGGATCGCATTGCTTACTTACGCGAAAGTAAGCAATGGAGGGGCCGGTCGTCAAGCGAGGGAGTGGAATGGCCGGGCGGCGGACGGACACACGAGAGCGGATCCAGCAGGTGGCGCTGGAGCTGTTCGCCGAGCGGGGATACGACAAGACCACGCTGCAGGAGGTGGCGGAGCGGCTGGAGATCACCAGGCCGGCGCTCTACTACCACTTCCGGACGAAGGAGGCGATCCTCGCCAGCGTGGTGGAGCGGCTGGGCGAGTCGATCGACGAGCTGGTGGCGTGGGCCAGGGAGCAGCCGAAGACGGCCGAGGCCCGGCTGGAGATCCTGCGGCGGATCTCGGGGCTGCTGGAGGACCAGTGGCGGCCGCTGTTCAGGTTCGCGCAGGTGAACCAGGGGACCATGCGGGAGAACCCGGCCGGTGAACGGCTGCAGAGCGGGATGCTCAGCATGTTGTCGCTGCTGAGCGTGCCGGGGGCGGACGCGGTCAAGCAGTTCGAGGCCAGGCTGGCGGTGCTCGCGGTGATCCTCGGGAGCATGCCGCTCCTTTTCGACCTGGAACTGGGCGACGCGGAGCGGGCCGAGGTGGCGATGGAGGTGGCCACCAAGCTCATCGCCGACGATTAACGGCCGAGCACGGCCATCGCGGCATTGTGGCCGCCGATTCCGCTGACGCCGCCGCCCCTGCGGGCGCCCGCGCCGCACATGAGGATGCGTTCGTGCTCGGTTTCCACGCCCCATCCGCCTTTTTCCGCGTACGGCCAGCTCAGGTCGGTGTGGAAGATGTGGCCGCCGGGGAGGCCGGCGTCCCGTTCGAGGTCGACCGGGGTTTTGGCCTCGACGCACGGGGTTCCGTCGGGGGCGGTGAGGAGGCATTCCTCGATGGGTTCGGCCAGGACCGCGTTGATGGAGGCGAAGGTGGCGTCCAGCGCCATTTTCCGGGCTTTCTCTGGGTTTTTCCGGAAAAGTCGGGCGGGCATGTGCAGGCCGAACAGCGTCATCGTCTCGGCCCGGCCTCTCAGCTCGGCGCCGAGAATGGACGGGTCGGTCAGCGAATGGCAATAGACCTCGGCGGGCGGCAATTCCGGAATTTCTCCCCGGTCTGCCTGCGCGTACGCGGTGGCGAGCTGGTCGTGCCCCTCGTTGATGTGGAACGTACCGCTGAAGGCCGCCCTCGGGTCAACGGACGTGTCCTTCAGCCGGGGCAGCCGCGTGAGCACCATGTTGACCTTGAGCTGCGCGCCCTCCGGCGTCGCCACGGGCCGGCCCAGCAGCCGGTCGAGCACGGCGGGCGGCAGGTTGACCAGCACGTGGCGGCCGTTCACCGTGTGCTCGCCGTCCTCCGCCACGTACGTGACCTCACCGGACGGCGCGATGCCGACGATCTCGGCGCCGGTCCTGATCTCGGCGCCCGCCCGCCTGGCCGCCGCCTCCAGCGCGCCCGAAACCGCGCCCATGCCGCCTACGGGGACGTTCCACTCGCCGGTGCCGTCGCCGATCACGTGGTAGAGGAAGCACCGGTTGGCCAGCAGGTCGGTGGCGGGGTCGGCGAACGTGCCGATCAGCGCGTCGGTGAGCACAACCCCGCGCACGAGGTCGTCGCGGAACCGCTCGGCCACCGTCTCGCCGATCGGCTGCGCGAACAGGTCGCGCCACGCCTGCGGCCCGACCAGCCGCTCGACCTCGGCCTGGGTGGGCAGCGGTTCGAGGAGGGTGGGGGCCAGGGCCTGCGCCACCTCGGCGGTCATGGCGTAGAAGCGCCGCCACGCCTCGTGGTCGGCCTCGCCGCCCGTGACGCTCCGGAACGAGGCCGCCGTACGCAGGTCGTCCTCGTTGTCGACGAGCAGGCCGGTGTCGCCCTTGGGGGTGTAGGAGGCGTAGCGCCGGCGGCGGAGCTCCAGGTCGAGGCCCAGGTCGCGGACGATCCTGGTGGGGAGGAGGCTGACGAGGTAGGAGTAGCGCGAGAGGCGCACGTCGACGCCGGCGAACGCCCGGGCGGAGATCGCCAGGCCGCCCACGTGGGCGTACCGCTCCAGCACCAGCACCCGCCGTCCGGCCCCGGCCAGGTACGCCGCCGCGACCAGCCCGTTGTGCCCGCCTCCGGCCACCACCACGTCATACGCTCCCACCCTTCGCACCTTACGACCCACCCCACCCTCGCCACCAGGGCGGGGCGGGGTCAGACGCCATGGTCAGGGTGGTGGGGTCAGGGGGCGGCGGGGTGAGGAGCTACGGGGTCAGGGGCGGCAGGGTGAGGGGCTGCGGGGTCAGGGGCGGGTGGCGATGGCCAGGAGGGTGGCGGCCGGGCCGGTCAGGGGGCGGCCGCGGCGCCACACCGCCCGCAGGCTCCTGACCAGGTTGATCCCCGTCAGCGGCACCTCCACCAGCCGCCCCGTGGCCACGTCGGCCTCCACCGCGTACCCGCTCAGCACCGCCGGCGCCACCCCCGCCTGCGCCGCGCCCTTCACCGCCGAGTTCGAGCCCAGCTCCTGCCGCGGGCCGGCCCGGTGCAGGCCGCCGAAGGCCACGTCGAGCGTCTCCCGCGTACCCGACCCGGGCTCGCGCACCACCAGCGGCGTCGCGGCCAGCTCCGGCCCCCTCAGCGCCGTACGGCGGCGGGCCCACGGATGCTCCGGCGCCACCACCACGACCAGCCGGTCCGTCCCCACGACCCGCCCGGCCAGCCCGTCGGCCACGCTCGGTCCCTCGACGAACCCCAGCTCCACCTCCCCGGCCAGCACCCGCGCCGCGACGTCGGTGGAGTTGACCACGTCCAGCCCCACCTGCACGTCGGGCTCCCGGTGCTGCAGCTCGCCGAGCCAGCGCGGCACCAGGTACTCGGCCACCGTCATGCTCGACGCCACTCGCAGGTGGGCGGCCCCGCTGTGGCGTACGGCCTGGACCGCCCGCATGAGCTCCTCCGCGGCGGCGAGCACCTGCGTGGCCCAGCCGGCCACCATCTTGCCCTCGGAGGTGAGCGCGGAGCCGCGCGGGGTGCGCTCGATCAGGGGCAGGCCGAGGCGGCGTTCGAGCTGGACGATCCGCTTGCTCGCCGACGGCTGCGCGATGCCCGCGGCCCTGGCGGCACGCCCCAGGCTGCCCAGCTCGCCGACGTCGACGAGGAGCTTCAGCGAGTCGAGGTCGGGCAGCGCACTCATAGCCACAGGCTATGACCTCCCAGGCAAGCAGCGGCTACCGGCCGTTCCCGGCGCCCAGAAGACTGAGATCATGACCGCCGGCACGCAGCGACCCGCCATGCCATCCGCCATGCCACCCACCCTGCCACCCACCCTGCCGCCCACCCCGCGACCCGCCGTCCCCGGGGCTCCCGCCGCCGCGACCCGCGCCCTCTGGCCCGGGCTGGCCGTGACCGCGCTGGCGGTCGCGTTCGCGCTGCTCGTCAACCGGTACGTCCCGGCGCTCAGCCCCGCCGTCGTCGCGGTCGCCTCGGGCGCGGCACTGGCGAACCTGGCGGGCGTCCGCGAGCGGCTCCTCCCCGGTCCGGCGGGCGGCGGTCGCCGGACCGGCGTGCGGGAGCGGCTTCAACCCGGTCTGGCGTTCGTGTCCAGGCGGGTGCTGCGCGTCGCGATCGCCCTGCTCGGCCTGCAGATCGCCCTGCCCCAGGTGCTCGCGCTCGGCTGGCAGACCCTGGCCGTCGTGACGGTCGCGACGGGGCTCACGTTCTCCGTGACGCCTGCGATCGGCCGCCGGCTGGGGGTCGGCCCCGGCGCGTCCCTGCTCGTCGCGACAGGGGTGTCCATCTGCGGCGCCGCGGCCATCGCCGCCATGCGCGAGAGCACCGACCTGCCCGACGAGGACGACGCCGCCGG
This sequence comes from Nonomuraea sp. NPDC049709, assembly GCF_040674815.1. Classification (NCBI taxonomy): domain Bacteria; kingdom Bacillati; phylum Actinomycetota; class Actinomycetes; order Streptosporangiales; family Streptosporangiaceae; genus Nonomuraea; species Nonomuraea sp. NPDC049709. The sequence goes on along the minus strand of NZ_JBFANM010000014.1, from coordinate 126,680 downwards.
TGCGCTCGGGGTCGTGGTGCTGTACGGCACCGGGGCCATCGCCCTCGTGCCCCTGCTGGCTTCCCTGATGCACCTGTCACCGGCCCAGCTCGGCGTGTGGACGGGCGCCGCCGTGCACGAGGTGGCCCAGGTGGCCGCGATCGGCGCCGCCTCCGGCGTGCTGGCCGGGGCCGTGACGGTCAAGCTGGCCCGGGTGCTCCTCCTGGCGCCGCTCGTCGCCCTGATGTCGCACCGGCACCGGCACCGGCCCGCCCGCGGGGCACGCCCGCCGGTCGTGCCGCTGTTCGTGGCGGCGTTCCTGGTGATGGTGGCCGTGCGGGGCACCGGACTGGTTCCGGCGGTGGTCACCGACGCGGTGCCGGTGATCACGAACGTGCTCATGGCCGCCGCGCTGTTCGGCCTCGGCACCGGCATCGACGTGCGGAAACTGGCGAAGGGCGGCCGGGTGGTGCTGCTCGGCGGCATCGCGACGGCGATCATCGCGGCCACGTCCCTGGCGGGGGTCGCACTCCTCGTGTGATCCTCGAGTGGACGGCCGGGCCGGGGGCCCGTACCCTGCTCCGTTCGGAACAAATCTCGCGAAAGCCACCGTTCCGCCTAAGCAGGTCAGACCACTCAAGGAGCACAAAACTCACCATGCGCAGCGCCACCGACTCCGTTCTCCAGCCGTCCGACGAGGTCGCCGAGGCCCTGGCAACCGGCGCTCCGGTCGTGGCCCTTGAGTCCACGATCATCTCCCACGGGCTGCCGCAGCCGCGCAACCTGGAGGTCGCGCGGGAGCTGGAGGGAGTCGTACGGGCCGCGGGCGCCGTGCCGGCCACGATCGCCGTGCTGGACGGCGTGCCCCGCATCGGCCTCGGCGAGGTGGAGCTGGAGCGGATCGCGACCGAGTCCGGCCTGCGCAAGCTGGGCCAGCGGGACCTGCCCGTGGCGGCGGCGCTGAAGGCGAGCGGCGCGACCACCGTGTCGGCCACGTCGTTCCTGGCCGCCCGCGCCGGGATCCGGATCTTCGCCACCGGTGGGCTGGGCGGCGTGCACCGCGGCTGGGCGGAGGACCAGGACGAGTCCGCCGACCTCGACACGCTCGCCCGTACGCGCATCACCGTGGTCTGCGCGGGCGTCAAGTCCATCCTCGACGTGCCGGCCACGCTGCAGCGGCTGGAGACACGGGGCGTAAGCGTCGTCGGTTTCGGCACGGACACCTTCCCCGGCTTCTACCTTCACTCCTCCGGCCAGCCGATCGACTGGCGGATCGAGTCGCCCGACGAGGCCGCGGCCATCATGCGCGGCCAGGACGCGCTGGGCGGCCAGGAGACTGCGCTGATCGTGGCCAACCCCGTCCCCGTGGAGCAGCAGCTCGATCCCGAGCTGCACGACCGCGTGCTCGGCGAGGCGCTGGCCGCCGCGGAGCGGGAGGGCGTCAAGGGGCAGGCGATCACCCCGTTCCTGCTCGGCTACCTGGTGGACGGCACCTCCGGAGCGTCCCTGGAGGCGAACCTGGCCGCCGTACGCGGCAACACCGCCCTGGCCGCCCGGATCGCCGTGTCCTGGGCCCGATCGTGACCGACGGCGCCCTCCTGATCATCGGTGACGTGGTCACCGATGTGGTGGCGTTGCACGGCTCTCCGGTCATGTCCGGCACTGACACGGCCGCCGACATCGTGCTCCGCCCGGGCGGCTCGGGCGCCAACACCGCCGCGTGGGCCGCCTGCCTGGGCGCCGAGGTGCACCTGCTGGCCAAGCTCGGGTACGACAGCAGCGAGTGGCACACCACCGAACTGGTCAAGACGGGCGTGCACCCGCACGTCACCGTGGACCCCACGCACCCCACGGCCGTCGTGATCGCGATGGTGGACAAGAGCGGCGAGCGTTCCATGCTCACCAACCGCGGCGCCGGGAGCCTGATCTCCGAAGCCGACTGGGACCCGTCCCTGCTGACCGGCGTCGCCCGGCTGCACCTGTCCGGGTACGTCCTGTTCGCCGAACCCGGCCTGCGCCTGGCCAGGCGCGCCATGGCGGACGCGGCGGCCGCGGGCGTCACTATCAGCATCGACCCGGCCTCCACGGGTCCGCTGCGCGAGTTCGGCGTTGAACGTTTCACCCGCGAGACGGCCCCGACCGGCCTGATCATCCCCAACCTCGACGAGGCCCTCCTCCTCAGCGGTGCCACGACGGCGGAGCGGGCGGCCGTGGTCTTGAGTGAGAGATACGGCACAGCGGTCGTGAAGCTGGGAGCGGACGGGGCGCTGGCAGCCGTGGACGGGGCGGTGGTCGCGACCGCGCAGGGGGTGTCGACCGAGGTCGTGGACTCGACCGGGGCGGGAGACGCGTTCGCCGCCGGCTACCTCGCCGCAACCTTGCGAGGCTACGGTGTACAGGCCGGATTGGAAGCAGGTTGCCGTGCTGGTGCCGAATGTGTGGCCCAGGTGGGCGGCCGTCCACGGTACGGTTTGGATCTGAACCGTCTTTACCCTATTCACACTGATTGATAGCTTGCCGCGTAGGCTGCACCATTAGCCACATGCGTTACGGGCAGCACCACGCGGCTCACTGGGGAGGATAAGGTCCGCCGATGGAAGTCGAGTCATCGATCTGCCTGAGCGACCTAGTCCCTGCGCTGCGCTGGAGCCGCCCGCAGCAGGTGGCCGAGGCGCTCGGTGATCCACGCCTGCCGGCGGGGTGGTGGCACTCCCTCTCGCTGTCGAAGGCACTCGGCACGGCGGGGCTCGACTGGATCTGCGAACGTCTGGCCCGGCTGGCCTCCTCCCGCTGGGACCACCTGCCGCTGGCCGACCTGCTGCCCGCGCTGACGGTTCACCACATCGATCCCGCGCTGCCCGGCTGGCCCGAGGCCACCCGTACGGCGATCACCGGTCTCGGCGGATGGCAGCGGCTGCGCCGCCTGTCCCCCAGCGACCTGGGCACGCCGTCGGCCACGCCCGAGGTCGTGATCGGCTCGGTCTTCCGGGAGATCCTCGGCCGCATCCCGGCCCAGCGCGAGGCCCCCGCCGCCGCCCCAATGGGTCATCCGGAGGTCACCCGCCCGCTGCAACGCGGCCAGGCGCCCGGCCAGCCCGGTTCGTCCCAGGGCACGGGCCCCTTCCCGATCCAGCCCGAACGGGGCACCGGCTCCTTCCCGGCCCAGCCGGAACGGGGCACCGGCTCGTTCCCGGTCCAGCCCCAAGGAGTGCCTCAGCCGCAGACGGGTTCCTTCGCCGCCCAGAGCGCCGCGCTGCCCGCCCCTTCCGAGCCCGCCCGCCCAGACTCCGCCCGCCCAGACTCCGCCCGCTCCGACTCCGCCCGTTCCGAGCCGGGCCCGTCCGAGGCCGGCGCGCAGAGCGGCCCGTTCCCCGCCCAGCCGGACCCCACCGCGCAGCCGCAGCAGACGGGCCCGTTCGCGGGCCAGGGCCGCGACGGCCTCCCCCAGCGCCCCGGCTCCTTCCCGCAGTCCTCGGACGCGCAACGCCAGAGCGGCGCGTTCCCGCAGCCCTCCTCCGAGGAGACCCGGCAGCGCCAGACCGGCTCCTTCCCGGCACCCTCGGCGGCCGACAACGGGTCCGGACCGCGCCAGCCGGGCTCGTTCCCGTCGCCGTCCTCCGAGGACACCCGCCAGCGCCAGCCGGGCTCCTTCCCGCAGTCCTCGGACGCGCAACGCCAGAGCGTCCCATTCCCGCAGTCCTCCCCGGACGCGACCCCGCAGCGCCAGACCGGCTCGTTCCCCGCGCAGAGCGGCTCGTTCCCGGCCCAGCCCCAGGGTGGGGGGCCGCGTCAGGGCTTCGGGGGCGAGGGCCTGCCGCAGCGCCCGGCCCCCGGCCAGTCCGAACGCCTCCCGCAGCGCCCCACGGGCCCGCAATCCGGCCGCCAGGACACCGGCTCCCTCCCCGGCAGCCCGTCCCTCCCAGGCAGCCCCTCGCTCCCGGGCGGCGGCCCCGCCTCCACCCCGGCCCCCGGCACCGGCAACCCGACGTCGAACGGCCCCCTTTCCAGCGGCGGCCCGCACACCGGCTCGTTCCCGCCCATCCCGGCCGCCGACGCCCCGAAAGGCGCCCCCGGCACACCCGCCTTCCCGGCGCCGGCGACACCCGGCCCCGCGGCCGCCCCCACCCCCTCCGACACCGACCACGCCATGGTCCGCGTCGTGGACAGCCTCTTCCGCGGCCTGGACAAGCTGGAGCTCGCGGTGGCGGTGCACCGGCTGTTCGCGGAGGATCCGGTCAGCCTGCGTACGCTCGCCCACAAGCTGCTGGTCGAGCGGGACGCCCTCTCCCAGGCCCAGCGCACCGCCGAGGAACGCATCCTGCACTGGCTGCGTTCCTCCGAGTCCGCCCCGGTCACGGGCCACATGTTCCGGCTGACCGAATGGCTCGGCGCGGCGGCCACCGAGGACCAGCTCATCGGTGCCGACCCGGCCCACCCCGTGATGGTCCCCTCGCTGCGTACGCCGCTCTGGCGCGTGCTGGTGACGCTCATGCCGGACCGCCGCCTCCAGGACGGCTGGCTCGTGGTGGGCGACATCCACGGCCTCCAGGCACGTACGCGGCAGCTCCTGGCCGCCAGCCCGCCCGACGCCGATCTCGTGGAGCTCATGGGCGAGCTGGGCATCCGCGCCCACTCGGCCAAGGCCTGGCTCGACGCCCTGCCCCCGGAGACCGGCCCGGACCCGGCGGCCTCGGCCCCGTCCCCGGCCCAGCCGCTCCCCCGGCGTACCCCGGGGGCCAACGGCCACCACCACCGAGGCGGCCAGCCCATCCCTGCGGCGACGGCGGGCTCCATCGACCCTTCCGCCGCCCTGGCCACCCTGTCCGCGCTGTCGGGCGGCCGCGCGGCGATGCTCCCCGGCAGCCTGGCGGGCGCCCCGTCCACCCCGCCACCCCCGCTCCCCAGCCCGTCCTCCGACCCGCGCCGCTGGCAGCGCATCGAGGTCACGCCGGAGCACCTCAGGGGCGGCCCGGTACCGGTGCCGGAGGGGTACGCGGCCCAGCTCGGCATGCGCCCCGGCACCCTCCTGTCGGTGACGGGCCCCGGCGACAACGCCATCGTCCTGGTCTGGCAGGGCCACCAGCCGGTCTTCGACTCACTCCAGCCGGTCCTCATGCGCCTGAACGCCCGCCCGGGCGACCAGGTCTACGTCACGGTCGACGGCTACCGTCTCGAAGCCCAACTAACCGGCTGACCCACCACACCGGCACAGGCCCCACCCGAATCGACCCAACGTGCGACCCAGGCACACGGGCCGACTCAGCCGCCATGGCCCACGCCGACTCAGCCGCATGACCCACGGCCGACTCAGACACACACTCAGGCCGGCTCAGCCGCACTGCGCTCATGGCCGACACCGCCCACCCGACCCGAGCTCGCACCGGGAAGGCGGAAGGGCGGCCGAAGATGACCATCAGGCCGCGCAACGGGACCCGTCAGAAGCCCGGAGGCGGGCCGGGCCGGCACGGGCCGAGGGGCACGCGGCGCTCCAGCCCGCCCACATGCTCGAACGCGCTCTGGTCGCGGTTCGCCGCCGGCAGGCAGGGGTCGTGCGGGGCTCAACGCCTGAAGCACCGCCAGGGCTTTCAGGCGAGCGTGCCGACCTCCGGGCCCAAGCGGGGCACGCCAGCCCCGGACCCACACTGGCCAACCGCCGAGCCCACGCGGGCGTGCCGAGCCCCGGATGCGCTACCGGCCCGTCATGGTGCTGCGTCGAAGAGGCCCAGGCGGTGGGCGGTGGCGGCGGCCTCACCTCGCGTGGCGACCCCCAGCTTGGCCAGGATGTTCGACACGTGCACGCTCACCGTCTTGATCGAGATGAACAGCACCTCGGCGATCTCCCGGTTGCTGCGCCCGTTCGTCACCTCCCGCAGCACCTCCAGCTCCCGCGCGGTCAGCCCCAAGGGCTGCCCGTCGGAGGCTTCCTCGGAGCCGCCGATCCTGGCCCGCCGCCCGAACACGTCGAGCTGTTCCAGCATCGGCGTGGCACCGAGCTCGCGGGCGAGCTCCCGCGCCCGAGTCAGCCGCGCGGCCGCCTCCTGCCGGTCGCCCGACGCGAGCGCCGCCTGCGCCACCCCCACCAGAGCCCGCGCCTCCGGGTACGGCTGCCGCAGCGCCGCCCAGGCCCCCGCCGCCAGGTCCCATGCCTTGAACTGCCAGGCGGCCGGCTCGTCGGCGTCCTCCACCGGCCCGGTCAGCGCGGTGAACGTGAGCTGGTGCGCCCGCTGCAGATCGCCCTGGGCCTCGAGCTTCTGCGCGATCGCCCGGAGCCGCGGCAACAGCGACAGCGCGAGCCGCGCAAGCGACCCGAGCCCCCCACCGCCCGAAGCGGCGGCCGTGTCCACCGGGTGGCCTCCACCACCCGGAGCGGCCACCGTGTCCACCGGATGACCTCCGCTGCCGGAAGCAGCCCCACGCGCCGGACCGACGGTGGCGGCCTCTCCCGACCTACCGCCTGAACCGCCCGAACCGCGCGAATCGGCCTCGCCGCCCGCCGGACCGTCCCCGCCGGACAGCGCAGGGGTCGCCAGGGCCGCGAGGAGCCGGCCCGAGGGCACCACGGCCCAGATCAGCCGCGCGAACGTCACCAGCACCGGCCACGAGTAGCGCGGAGTGACCAGCAGGTCGTGCTCCTCCAGCGCCCGCGCCGCCGCCTCCACCGCCTCGCCCGTCTGGCCCCGCGCGTGCAGCAGCGCGACCTCCCTGCACAGGTGCGGCAGCACCGTCTGATCGCGGAAGGTCCCCCGGGACAGCACGCTGCGCGACGCCGCCAGCAGCTTCTCCGCCCGGTCGAACTGCCCGCGCGCCAGCGCGATGTCGGCGGCGAGCCCCTGCAGGCTCGCCCGGTAGGGTGCCGGCGGTGCGAGGTCGAGCGCGTGCTCGACCACCTGGAGCGCCTCGTCCCAGCGCCCGAGCGACACCAGCGGCTCGGCCAGGTTGATCGACAGGAACGTGCCTGACGTGCGGGCCAGGCCGTATTGCCCGGCCTCCTCGACCCCTTCGCGGGCCACCTGCGCGGCCCGCTCGTGCCGGCCCGCACCCTCCAGCGCGTCGGACTCGGAGATCGCGCAGCGCATCAGCGCGTTGTACGCCTCGTCGCGGACGGCGATGCGGCGCGCCTCCGCGAACCTCTCCATCTCCAGCTCGATCTCGGAGTAACAGGTGTGCCCCCAGGTGAGGCTGATCAGTGCGTGAGCCTCGACGTTGGCGTCGCCCACCGCGTGCCCGATCTCCATCGCCAGCCGGGCCGTGGCGCTCCGCTCCGGCCGGTCCTCGGGCCGGTGGAGCATGCGGGACAGGGTCTCGAGCACCTGGCCGCGGAGTTTGAGCTGGTCGTCGGGCACCAGCGCGGCCGCCAGGCGCAGATCGTCGAGGAAGCCGGGGCGGCTCAGGTCGTAGCGGGTCAGGCCGCGCTGGCGCAGCACCGTGGCCGCCCTGATCGGGTCGGCGTCGTGGTCGAGCTCGTCGAGGGCGGCGCTGGCCAGGGCGATGCTGCGCTCGTATTCGCCGGCCAGGTGGGCGACCGTGGCCGTCTGCCTGAGCACGTCGATCCGGTCGCGGCCGATGCGCTCGACCGCGTCGGGCACCTGGTCCCACAGCTCCAGCACCCTGGACAGCATCCGGAGCTGCTCGTCGTAGGCGGTGGACTTGCGGGCGGCGGCCGCCGCGCGCCAGGCGCTGACCAGCGCCCAGGTGGAGTTGTGGGCGGAGTGCCAGTGGTGGGCCAGCTCGATCGCGCCGCGCGGGGCGGGCAGGATCGACAGGTCGTGCTCCAGGGCCTCGGCGTAGCGGGTGTGCAGCCGGGTGTGCTCGCCGGGCAGCAGGTCGTCGTGGAGCGACTCGCGGATGAGCGCGTGCCGGAAGCCGTAGCCCTCGCCGTCGACCACCAGCACGTTGCCCGCCACGGCGGGCCGCAGCGCGCGGGAGAGCGCGGACTCGTCGAGCCCGGCCACGGCGCTGAGCAGGTCGTGCTCGATGCGCTGGCCGCCGGCGCTGGCCACGCGCAGCAGCTCCTGCGTCTCCTCCGGCAGCCGCTCGACGCTGGCCAGCAGCAGGTCGCGCAGCGACTCGGGCAGCGCCTCGCCACCGCCCGCCTCGCTGAGCAGCGCCTCGACGAACAGCGGGTTGCCCTCGCTGCGCGCGTAGATCAGGTCCATGTCCCCGGGGGACGGCTCGTGCTCCAGGATGCCCGCCGCGAGGGCCACGGCCTCCCTGCGGGTGAGCCTGCGCAGCTCGACCCTGGTCACCCACTCGACCCGGCCCAGCTCGGCGAGCAACGGCCGCAGCGGGTGGGTGCGGTGCAGCTCGTCGGTGCGGTAGGTCACGACGATGAGCAGGCGGGCCGCGGTGCGCTGGTAGCGGACGAGGAACGTCAGCAGGTCGCGGGTGGAGCGGTCGGCCCAGTGGGCGTCCTCCACGATCAGCACCACGGGACGCTCCTCGGCCAGCCGCTCCAGCAGCCCGAGCACCTGCTCGAACAGCCGCGCCCTGGCCTCGGCCCCCTCCTTGCCCGGCTCTCCGAACTCGGGCAGCAGCCGCCCCAGCCCGCCCGCGTTGCCGCCCGGCACGAGCGCGGCGACGCCGTCGCGGCCCAGCTCGCGCACGAGCCCGCGCAGCACGGCGGTGAACGGCGCGAACGGCAGGCCCTCCGTGCCCAGCTCCAGGCAGCCGCCGACGAGCACCAGCGCGTCGCCGGCCCGGTGGCCGGTGAACTCGTTGACCAGCCGGGTCTTGCCGACCCCGGCCTCACCGCCGACAAGCACGGTGGACGACACCCCTGCGCGCGCTCTGGCCAGGGCGTCCCCGAGAGCGGCGAGCTCGCGGGCACGCCCCACGAACAAGGGGCTCACGGCGTGGATACTCACGCCCCAAGGATGCCATCCCCCGCCGACAGAACCGCCCGCCGCCCGACGCGAACAGCCGGTGGGGTGAAGTGGCGATCAGCGGTGGCGGCCCGCGCAAGGCTCAGCGCAGGGGCTCAGCGCAGGGGCTCAGCGCAGGGGCTCAGCGCAGGACCTTGCGGAAGAAGGTGGCCGACGCCTCGTAACCGAGCGCGTGGTAGAACTCGGGCGCCCGCCGGGTCGCCATCGCCACGTAGCCGGCCTCGCGCGAGCGGGCCCACCGCTCGAACTCCTCCAGCAGCGACCGGCCGATCCCCTGCCGGCGCAACCCGGACTGGACCATGGCCTCCTCCACCCAGGCGACCGGCCCGTTGGCGAACAGCGTCAGATGGACGAACCCGAGCAGGTAACCGTGCACCCGCCCGCCCACGACGGCGGCGAGCAGCAGGGCGTCGTCGTTCGCCAGGAGCGCGGGCAGGGCGGCGTCGAATGCCTCGCGCTCGGGCCTGAACGTCAGCCCGAACTCGCGGGCCAGCGCGAACACCGCGTCCGCGTCCGCCTTCTCCGCCCTCCTGATGAGAAGATCGTCAGCCGTCATGACCAACGACACTAGATCGTCCCGCGCCACCGGCGCAAACTTCGCTCACAGGTCACCGAGCCCGAGCTGACGTGCGATGAGCATGCGCTGCACCTCGCTGGTGCCCTCGCCGATCTCCAGGACCTTGGCGTCGCGGTAGAAGCGGGCGACGGGGAACTCGTTCATGAACCCGTACCCGCCGAACACCTGCGTCGCGTCCCGCGAGTTGTCCATCGCCGCGTTGGAGGAGACCAGCTTGGCGATCGCCGCCTCCTTCTTGAACGGCAGACCGGCCAGCATCCGCTCCGCCGCGTGGTAGTAGGCCAGGCGCGCGGTGTGGGCGCGGGCCTCCATGTCCGCGATCTTGAACTGGATGGCCTGGTAGTGGCCGATCGGGTGGCCGAACGCCCTGCGCTCCCGGACGTACTTGAGGCATTCGTCCACGCAGCCCTGCGCCAGCCCCACGCTGAGCGCGGCGATCGCGACGCGGCCCTCGTCGAGGGTCTGCAGGAACTGGGCGTAGCCGCGGCCGCGCTCGCCCAGGAGGTTCTCCGCCGGTACGCGGCAGTCGGAGAAGGACAGCTCGCGGGTGTCGGAGGCGTTCCAGCCGACCTTGGAGTACTTCTTCGAGACCGTGAACCCGGGCGTGCCGCTCGGCACGAGGATCGTGGAGATCTCGCGCTCGCCGGTGAGCGCGGCCACGCCGACGACGCCCGTGATGCGGGTGCCGGAGTTCGTGATGAACGCCTTCGTACCGTTGATCACCCATTCGCCGCCGTCGAGCGCGGCCGTGCTGCGCATCCCGCCCGGCACGTCGGAGCCGCCGCCCGGCTCCGTCAGGCCGAACGCGCCCAGCATCTCCCCCGAGGCCAGCTTGGGCAGCCAGGTCTCGCGCTGCTCCTCGGTGCCGAACCTGAGGATCGGCATCGCGCCCAGCGACACCGCCGCCTCCAGCGTGATCGACACGCTGGAGTCGACCCGGGCCAGCTCCTCCAGGGCCAGGCAGAGGGCGAAGTAGTCGCCGCCCATCCCGCCGTACTCCTCGGGGATGGGCAGCCCGAACAGCCCCATCGCGCCCATCTGCCGCACGATGTCGTACGGGAACTCCTCGCGCTCGTAGAAGTCGCCGATCACCGGCGCGACCACCTCGCGCGAGAAGGCCTCGACCGTCTTGCGCAACTCTTCGTACTCGTCCTTGAGCATGTCAGCCTTTCGAAAGCGCCTGTACGACGCGGGACGGACTGGGGCGGCCGAGCAGCTCCGCCAGCCAGGTGCTGGTGGACACGAGCTTGCCCAGGTCGAGCCCCGTCTCGATGCCGAGCCCACGCAGCATCCAGACCAGGTCCTCGGTGGCGAGGTTGCCGGTGGCGGACTCGGCGTAGGGGCACCCGCCGATGCCTCCCGTGGAGGCGTCGACCGTGGTCACGCCCGCTCTCAACGCGGCCAGGGTGTTGGCGAGCGCCTGGCCGTAGGTGTCGTGGAAGTGCACGGCGAGCCGATCCGGCCGGCGGAAGGCCCCGATCAGGGCCGTCACGTGACCCGGCGTGCCGACGCCGATGGTGTCGCCGAGCGAGAGCTCGTAGCAGCCGAGCCCGAGCAGCCGCTCCCCGACCGAGACCACCTGCGCGATCGGCGTCGGCCCCTCCCAGGGGTCGCCGAAGCACATCGACACGTACGCCCGGACCTTCATCCCGTTGTCCAGCGCCCTGGCCACGACCGGCTCGAACATGTCGAACTGGCTCTCCAGGCTCCGGTTCAGGTTCTTCGCGGCGAACGTCTCGGTGGCGCTGGCGAAGATCGCGATCTCGTCCACGCCCAGGTCGAGCGCGCGGTCGAGGCCGCGCGGGTTCGGCACCAGCACGGGGTAGCGTACGCCCGGTCTCCGGTGCAGCCTGGTCAGCAGCTCGTCGGCGTCGGCGAGCTGCGGCACCCATCTGGGGTGCACGAAACTGGTCGACTCGATGATCTTGTGACCGGCGTCCGCGAGCCGGTCGATGAACTCGGCCTTCACCTCGACGGGCACGACCGAGGACTCGTTCTGCAGCCCGTCGCGCGGGCCCACCTCGTAGATCGTGACCTGCTGCGGAAGACCTTGCACGGGGTACGGCATCACGCCTCCTCTGCGCCGACCGTTGGGCCGGCCACTGGGGTGACCACGGCCAGGACGGCGTCCATGTCGACCGGCCGGCCCGCCTGCACGGGCAGCTCGGAGACGACGCCGTCGCACGGGGCGGTGACCGTGTGCTCCATCTTCATGGCCTCCACGATGACCAGCGGCTGCCCCTTGCTCACCCGCTCGCCGGGCTGCGCCTTGACCACCAGGACCGTGCCGGGCATGGGGCTCCTGACCACGCCGTCGCCCGCCGCCGCGGCGCCGGCCCGGTCGCCCGGGTCGCCGATGAGGTGCCGGGTGAACGACCAGGAGGCGCCGTCCTTGCCCAGCCAGAGGGTGTCGGAGCGGCGCGCCCAGAGGTAGCGCTCGGTGCGCCCGCCGATGGTGACGACCAGCTCGGCACCCCCGGCGGGAGCGCCGTCCAGCCGGATGTGGGCCGCCACCGCCGTACCGTCCAGCCGGACCTCGGCGGATTCCTCGGGCAGCCCGCGCACCTGGACCGCGTGCACGCCGTCCCGCGACTCCAGCCGCCACGTCGTCCACGCCCGCTCCCCGAGCCGCCACCCGTCGGTGACCTCCCAGGGGTCGTCGCCGCGCGGCAGGGCGTGGAAGACGAGCCCCGCCGCCGCGAGCACCTCCTCGGGCACCTGGACGCCCGGCACCAGCTCGGGCAGCGCCCGCTCGACCAGGCCCGTGTCCAGCTCGCCCGCCCGCACGGCCGGGTGCGCGGCCAGCGCCCGCAGGAACGGGACGTTGGTGACCACGCCCAGGACGGCCGTGCGGGCCAGCGCCCGGTCCAGCGTCCTGAGCGCCGAGGCCCGATCGGGACCCCAGGCGACGACCTTCGACAACATCGGGTCGAACTCACTGCCCACGACCCCGCCCTCGACCAGCCCGGAGTCCACCCGGACGTCCTGCGGCTCCCGGAGCGCCAGGATCCGGCCGCCGCTGGGCAGGAAGCCGCGCGCGGGGTCCTCGGCGTACACGCGGGCCTCCACCGCGTGCCCGTCGAGCCGCACGTCCTCCTGCGCGAACGGCAACCGCTCGCCCGCCGCCACCCTGAGCTGCAGCTCCACCAGGTCGAGCCCGGTGACGAGCTCCGTGACGGGGTGCTCGACCTGCAGCCGGGTGTTCATCTCCATGAAGTGGTAGGCGCCGGTCGTGCCGTCCACGATGAACTCGACCGTGCCCGCCCCCACGTACCCGACCGCGCGGGCGGCCTCCACCGCCGCCGCCCCCATGCGGGCGCGCGTCTCGGGGCTCACGAACGGGGACGGCGCCTCCTCGATGATCTTCTGGTGCCTGCGCTGCAGGCTGCACTCGCGCTCGCCCAGGTGGACGACGTTCCCGTGGGTGTCGGCCAGGACCTGGATCTCGATGTGGCGCGGGTTCTCGACATAGCGCTCGATCAGCAGCGTCCCGTCCCCGAACGCCGCCGTCGCCGTACGCCGGGCCGATTCGAGCGCGTCGGGCAGCTCGGCGGCCGACCGCACGAGCACCATGCCCTTGCCCCCGCCCCCGGCGGACGGCTTGATCAGCGCCGGGAAGTCGCTCCACCCCGCCAGCCCGGGCTCGGTCCCGCCGGGCACCACGGGCACCCCGGCGGCCGACACCGTGGCCTTGGCGCGGATCTTGTCGCCCATCGCGTCGATGGCCTCGGCCGGCGGGCCGACGAACACCAGCCCGGCCTCCGCGCAGCGGCGGGCGAACGCGCCGTTCTCCGCGAGGAACCCGTACCCGGGATGTACGGCCTGCGCCCCCGAATCCCGAGCCGCCCCCACAATCGCCTCAATATCCAGATATTTCGGCACCTGGAGAGCAACATCGGCTTCGAGCACATGACGGGCACCCGCGTCGGACGGCGTGTGCACGGCCACGGACGTGATGCCGAGCCCGCGCAGCGTGCGCGCGATCCGTACGGCGATCTCGCCCCTGTTGGCGATCAGAACACGGTCGAACACATGCCTCACATCCGGAAGACGCCGAAACCGGCGGGCTCGAGCGGGGCGTTGGCCGCCGCGGACAGCGCCAGGCCCAGGACGGTACGGGTGTCGAGCGGGTCGATCACGCCGTCGTCCCAGAGCCTGGCCGTGGAGTAGTAGGGGTTGCCCTGGTGCTCGTACTGGGCCCTGATCGCCTCGGGGTCGGCGTCGCCGACGGTGGTGAGCACGTTCGCGGCCTGCTCGCCGCCCATGACCGAGATGCGGGCGTTCGGCCACATCCACAGGAACCTGGGAGAGTACGCCCGCCCCGCCATCGCGTAGTTCCCGGCCCCGAACGACCCCCCGATCACCACCGTGAACTTGGGCACCCGCGCGCACGACACGGCCGTCACCATCTTGGCCCCGTGCTTGGCGATGCCGCCCGCCTCGTAAGCCTTGCCGACCATGAAGCCGCTGATGTTCTGCAGGAAGACGAGGGGGATGCGGCGCTGGTCGCACAGCTCGATGAAGTGCGCGCCCTTCATCGCCGACTCGCTGAACAGGATGCCGTTGTTCGCCAGGATCCCCACCGGGTGGCCGTGCACGTGGGCGAACCCGGTCACCAGCGTCGACCCGTACTCGGCCTTGAACTCCAGGAACCGCGACCCGTCCACGATCCTGGCGATCACCTCGCGCACGTCATAGGGCTGGCGGGTGTCGGCGGGCACGATCCCGTACAGGTCGCGCGGGTCGTGCCGGGGCGGCTCGGGCCGGACGGTCTCCCAGGGGCGCGGGGCGCGCGGGGCCAGCGTGGAGACGATGTCGCGGACGATGGCCAGCGCGTGCGCGTCGTCCTCGGCCAGGTGGTCGGTGACGCCGCTGACGCGCGAGTGCAGGTCGCCGCCGCCGAGCTCCTCGGCCGTGACCTCCTCGCCGGTGGCCGCCTTCACCAGGGGCGGGCCGCCCAGGAAGATCGTGCCCTGGCCGCGCACGATGACCGCCTCGTCGCTCATCGCGGGCACGTACGCGCCGCCGGCCGTGCAGGAGCCGAGCACCGCGGCGATCTGCGGGATGCCGCGCGCGGACATCGTGGCCTGGTTGTAGAAGATGCGGCCGAAGTGCTCGCGGTCGGGGAACACCTCGTCCTGCCTGGGCAGGAACGCTCCACCGGAGTCCACGAGGTAGACGCAGGGCAGGTGGTTGTGCAGGGCCACCTCCTGCGCGCGCAGGTGCTTCTTGACGGTGACCGGGTAGTAGGTGCCGCCCTTGACGGTGGCGTCGTTGGCCACGACCACGCACTCGCGGCCCGAGACCCGGCCGACGCCCGTGATGATGCCCGCGGCGGGCGCCTGGTCGTCGTACAGGCCGTTCGCGGCCAGCGGCGACAGCTCCAGGAAGCGGGAGCCCGGGTCGAGCAGGCCGTCCACGCGGTCGCGCGGCAGCAGCTTGCCGCGCTCGACGTGCCGCTTGCGCGACCGCTCGGGACCGCCGAGCGCGGCGGTCGCCAGGCGCTCCAGCAGCTCGGCGGCGAGCCGCTCGTTGAGCTCGGCGTTGCTCTTGTACGCCTCGCTCGCCGGCTCGGCGGCCGACTTCAGGACCGGCCAGTCGCTGCTCATGAGTCCCCTCTCATGGCACGGATGTTAGTCATCATTAACGTAACCGTCTAGCATGTGAGACGTGACCACCGCCTCCACCACACCTACCCGTAATCGGCGCAACAGGCGCGCGGAGATCCTGGACGCGGCCGCCCGGCTGTTCGCCGCCCGCGGCTTCCACGGGGTCTCCATCGAGGACATCGGCGGCGCGGTCGGCGTCTCGGGGCCCGCCCTCTACCGGCACTTCGACGGCAAGGACGCGTTGCTGTCGGAGATGCTGCTGGACGTCAGCTCGCGGCTGCGCGAGTCGGCCGTGGCGGTCGTCACCTCCGCACCCGGCCCGAAGGAGGCGCTGGACGCGCTGCTCAACGTGCAGATCACGTTCGCGATCGAGCAGCCGGCGCTGATCACGGTGCACGACCGGGAGCTGGGCAACGTGCCCGAGCCGCAGCGCAGGCAGATCAGGCGGCTGCAGCGGCTGTACGTCGAGGAGTGGGTGACGGTGCTGGCCGAGCTGCATCCAGCGTGCCCGGCGGCGCGGCTGCGCGCGGCCACGCACGCCGTCTTCGGGCTGCTCAACTCGACCCCGCACAGCGCCGGAGAGCTGCCCGCGCAGGACATGCGGCCGCTGCTGCACGCGATGGCCCGGGCGGCCGTGGACGCCTCTGTTAAGGCTCACTAACTTACCGGCCACTCGGCGAGAGGGCCTTGTTGCGCCAACTATCTAGATATATCGTCACGGTATCTCGATAGTTGGAGGCAATCATGCGTGAACCCGACTTCTGGGACTCTCCTCCGCCCCTGCCCGCACCGCCCCCGTTCCCGCCCGGACCGCCCGGAGCGCCGCCGGGCCCGCCGTTCCCCGGGCCGCCGCCGCACCTACACTTCGCCGTCCACGGGAACGTCGCCGCGCCGCGCATCCGCCGCGGCGACGTCCGGGCGGCCCTGCTGGCCCTGCTGTACGAGGAGCCGCGCAACGGCTACCAGATGATCCAGGGCATCGAGGAGCGCAGCCGCGGCGTCTGGCGGCCGAGCCCGGGCTCGGTCTACCCGGCGCTGCAGCAGCTCGAGGACGAGGGCCTGGTGACCGGCGACGAGTCGGGCGGCAGCCGTACGTACCGGCTGACCGAGCGGGGCCGCGAGCAGGCCGCCCGGCACGCGGACGACGCGCCCTGGGAGGAGGTCGCCCGCACGGTCTCCGACGACCATCACGAGCTCCGCCTGCTCTGGGCCCAGCTCAACGAGGCGTTCACCCTCCTGGCGCACACGGCCAGCGACCAGCAGGTGGAGGCGGCCAAGAAACTGATCAAGCAGACGCGCAGATCCATTTTCCAGATCCTGGCGGAGGACTGAATGACCGCGGACCCGGCGATCGCCGTACGCGGGCTGAAGAAGACGTACGGCAAGGTCGAGGCCGTCAAGGGCGTCGACTTCGAGGTGCGCCCCGGCGAGGTGTTCGGGTTCCTCGGCCCGAACGGCGCCGGCAAGACCACCACCATCAGCATGCTCTGCACGCTGGTGAACCCGACCGGCGGCAGCGCCACGGTCGCGGGGCACGACGTGGTGAAGGAGCGCGACGAGGTACGCAGGAACATCGGCCTCGTCTTCCAGGACCCCACCCTGGACGGCTACCTGAGCGCCGAGCAGAACCTGCGCTTCCACGCCGAGCTGTACGGCGTGCCGAAGCGCGTGGTCGGCGACCGGATCCGGCAGGTGATGGAGATGGTCGCGCTGTGGGACCGCAAGGACGCCAAGGTGATGACGTTCTCGGGCGGCATGAAGCGGCGCCTGGAGATCGCCCGTGGCCTGCTGCACTCCCCCAGGGTGCTGTTCCTCGACGAGCCCACCGTCGGCCTCGACCCGCAGACCCGCTCGGCCATCTGGGGGTACATCAACCAGTTACGGCTCACCGAGGACATCACCATCTTCATGACCACCCACTACATGGACGAGGCCGAGTACTGCGAGCGGATCGCGATCATCGACCACGGCGAGATCGTGGTCATCGACTCCCCAGAGGCGCTGAAGGCCAGCGTCGGCAAGGACCGCGTACAGATCCAGACCGCCGACGACACCGAGGCGATCAAGGCGCTGCGGGAGCGGTTCGGGCTGGACGCGGCCGTGCACGAGGGCGCGGTGACGTTCGCGGTGGCCTCGGGTGAGGAGTTCGTGCCCCGGCTGTTCGCCGAGCTCGGGATGCCGATCAGGTCGGTGAGCGTCTCCCGGCCGTCCCTCGACGACGTGTTCATGTCCTACACCGGTTCCACGATCCGCGACGCCGAGTCCGGCGACGGCAACATGGCGTGGATGAGAGCGATGGCGAGGCGGTAGTCATGGCGACAGAGGCCATCAGCGTCCGGGTGCCGGGCCGCAGCGCCGGGCACGACCTCCGGGCCGTCAAGGTCGTGCTGCACCGGGAGATGCTCCGCTTCGTCAACGACCGCACCCGCATGTTGTCCATGCTCATGCAGCCCGTGCTGTGGCTGTTCGTCATGGGCACGGGGCTGGGGTCGCTGGTGCAGGGCTCGATCCCCGGGGTCGACTACCGGACGTTCATGTATCCCGGCATGATCTCCATGACCGTGATCATGACCGGCATGTTCTCGGCGGGCTCCATCGTGTGGGACCGCGAGTTCGGCTTCCTGCGGGAGATGCTCGTCGCGCCCGTCTCGCGCGGGGCGATCGTGATCGGCAAGTGCCTGGGCGGCGCCATCGTGGCCACCGGGCAGGGCGTCGTCATCCTGGCGATGGCGGGGCTGGTGGGGGTGCCGTACTCGCCGACGCTGTTCGCCACGCTGCTGGCGGAGATGTTCCTGGCGGCGTTCACGATCACGGCGTTCGGCGTCATGCTGGCGGCCCGGATGAAGAACATGCAGACCTTCTTCGGGCTGATGCAGATGGCGATCATGCCGATGATGTTCCTGTCCGGGGCGATGTTCCCGCTGGCCAACCTGCCCTCGTGGCTGCACGTGCTGACGGTCGTCAACCCGATGACGTACGCGGTGGACCCGATGCGGGAGGCGGTGTTCTCCCATCTGAACGTGCCGGCCGCGGTCAACGCGGTGCTCAACCCCGGGGTGCGGTGGTTCGACTTCCAGGTGCCGGTGGCGCTGGAGCTGGGCATCGTGGCGGCCCTGGGGGCGGCGCTGCTGGCGGTGGGGGTCGCGGAGTTCAAGCGGGCGGAATAGGACTGGCTTTCGCATCTGACTGCGATGGATCTTGCACGGAGGGTAGCTTTCCGGATGTCGCCGCGCGGCTCTCTTCCCTCCACCCGAAAAGGAGCGCAGTTCCGATGTTCGATCTCCGGGAGAAGTGTCGTGACCTTGAAATCAGGGTCTCGAGGCTGGAGAAGACTACTGTTAGTGGCGTGCCTGGCAGCAGCATCGCAGAACGCTTCGACGAGCTCCACAACCGTCTGGACACCGTCGGGCAGAACATCCTCGACAAGATGGACAAGGGCTTCGCGAAGCTCGAGAAGGAGCTCGGCGACGTCCGGCAGGACGTAAGCGACGTCAGACAAGACGTAAGCGACGTCAGACAAGACGTAAGCGACGTCAGACAGGAGGTCGCGGACGTCAAGCTGACCATGAACGAGCGCTTCGGTGAGGTCGACGATCGCTTCTCACGGGTCGAGGGCCGCCTCGACCAGGTCCAAGCGGAGATGACCAAGGTGTCAGGGCTCGTGCAGACGATCCACAACGACAGTGGTCTCCGCGACATCAGAATCGACAAGCTCGAGGCGCGGCTCGACGGCCACGACGAACGGTTCGACCGGATCGACCAGCGGCTCGACGGCCACGACAAACGGTTCGACCGGCTCGAGTCCATCCTCGTCCGCATCGACGCCAAACTGACCGACCAGCACCCCAACTAGGCCGCAGACGAAGACGAGGCCCGGGGTGGTGTGCCCCGGGCCTCGATCGTGCCGGATGGTCAGCGCTTCACGCGGACGTAGTCACGGCGGCTGTCGTCGCCGTAGGTGTCCTCGTCACCGCCGAACACGAACTTCCAGTGGCCCGACTTCCAGGCCCGGACCTTGGTGTAGAGCCGGCCGCTGTCGCCGGACCAGGTCGACTTCACGTACTGCCACTTCTTCGAGCCCACCGGCTTGAAGTACAGCGCCACCTTGCCCGCGTAACCCTCCCACGAGCCCTCGTCGTCGATCTGCAGCGCGCCCCTGAACCTCAGGTACTTGCCGCGCTTGATCGGCTCCGGGTAGGCGTTGAACTTGATCAGCCGGGTGTCGGCCTTGTCCACCGACGGCGGCGGGGCGGGCTGCACGACGCGCACCCAGTCGGCGTCGCTGACCGAGCCGTTGACGCCGCGGGCGCCCCGGTACTCGGCGCGCCACCAGCCGGAGGTCTGCGCGGTCGCGGAGGCCCAGAAGCGGCCATGGCGGCCGGTCACCGCGCTCGTGACGTACTCCCACCGGTGCGAGCCGTCCGCCCGGAAGTAGACGGCCACGCGCTGGCCGGACACGCCGTCGCGGCCCTCGACCCGCAGGGCGCCGGTGAAGGTGAGCTTGTCGCCCTTGTCCACCGGCTCGGGGCGGGCGTCGAAGCCGGCGATGCTGCTGGCCCGGTTGCCACGCCTGACGTCCACCCTGTCGGCGTCGCTGACGGCGCCTCTGGCGGTGGCCGTGGTCGCGAACTCGGCACGCCACCAGCCGGTGGCGTCGGCCCGCACCCGGGCGCCGAACCAGCCGCCACGGCCGGTCGTCACCTTGGTGACCTCACGGTAGGAGTCGGAGCCGCGCCCGCGGAAGGTGATGGAGACGGACTGGCCGTCGTACCCCTTGCCGCCGGCCAGGAGCCGGCCGGTGACGCGGATGGTGTCGCCCCTGTCGACCAGGTCGGGGCTGGCGTCGAAGTCGGCGATCTTGGTGTCGAGTGCCCTGACGACGTCGAACGTGCCGGACTTGGAGGCGTCCCCGTCACCGTGCGCGGTGGCGGTGTAGCTCCACTTGCCGACGGCGCCCGCGCCGAAGGACTTGGTGCCGGTCCACTTCAGGCCGCCGGAGACCGCCGCCGACGTGACGGTGACCGGGTCCCCGTTGAGCTTGAGGTCGGCCGTGGTCGCGTTCGTCGTGGTGAACGTGAACGTGACGCTGACGTCGGTGTCGAAGACGACGATCGGAGGGGCCGGGCTGATGCCCACATCGCTGATGGTTGGGGCGGGTGCCGCCGTCGCGGTCGCGGTCGCGGGGGCCGAGGCGAGTGCCCCGGCGGCGAGTACGAGGGCGAGTGCGGCGACACGAATGCGTTGTAACATGCGGGTTCCTTTCTGGAGACCCCATTGGTTCAACGCGGCATTGAGGGTGCCACGTGTGTCATATAAGTAGACGTGCAGCCTCCGGGGAAGGTTGTGGATTCTGACAAACCGTTATAGGCGGGTGTCAAACGGACCGGTCCACAACGTGTCACCGGCGTCCGGCAGACGTCAGGGCCGATCAAAGACATAATCGAGGTGTGGCGCGCGACACTGTTGAGACTCACTTCACCCAGGCGGTTGCGACACTGGAGACGGGCCCCGCGCGAGATCCGGGGCTCCCGGTCCGCGAGGGCACGACGCTGACCGGCGAGCAGTGCCGGACGTTGTTCCGCCGCCAGCTCGACAGCCGCCTGCTCGACATCGCGGCCCGCTGGCTGCGCGAGCAGGACGAGGGCTACTACACGATCGGCTCCGCCGGTCACGAGGGCAACGCGGCCGTCGCCGCCGCCCTGCGGCCGGGCGACCCCGCGCTGCTCCACTACCGCTCCGGCGCGTTCTACCTGACCAGGTCCGAGCAGGCCGGGCGGCTGCCCGAGCAGGGCCTGCGCGACGTGCTGAAGGGTCTGACCGCGGCGGCCGACGAGCCGATCGCCGGCGGGCGGCACAAGGTGTTCGGCCATCCCGACCTGGCCGTCATCCCGCAGACCTCCACGATCGCCAGCCACCTGCCCAGGGCCGTCGGCGTGGCGTTCGCCATCGAGCGGGCGCGGGCGCTCGGGGTCCGATCGGCCTGGCCGGAGGACGCGGTCGCGGTGTGCAGCTTCGGCGACGCCTCGATCAACCACGCCAGCGCCCTGTCCGGCTTCAACACCGCCTCCTACGCCACCTACCAGGGGCAGGCGCTGCCGCTGTTGTTCGTGTGCGAGGACAACGGCATCGGCATCAGCGTCCGCACTCCCCAGGGCTGGGTGGAGGCGGCCGCGCGGCGCCCCGGGATCGAATACTTCGCCGCCGACGGCTGCGACCTGCCCGCCGCCTACGACGCCGCCGTCCGCGCCGCCGAACACGTACGCGAGCGGCGCTCCCCCGCGTTCCTGCACCTGTCGACCGTGCGGCTCATGGGGCACGCCGGGTCCGACGTCGAGTCGGCGTACCGCACGCAGCGCGAGATCAAGGGCGACCTCGCCCGCGACCCGCTGCTGCGCACGGCGGCGCTGCTGGTGGAGGCCGGGCTGGAGACACCGGACGAGCTGCTCAAGATGTACGAGTTGGCGCGCGAGCACGTGCTGCGGATCGCCCTGGAGACGACCCGCAGCCCGCGGCTCGGCACGGCCAAGGAGATCATGGAGCCGATCGCGCCGCGCCGGCCCGAGCTGATCGCCAAGATCAGCCCGATGGCGGCCTCGGCCTCGGCCAGGGAGAAGGCGTTCGCCGGCGCGCTGCCCGAGAACGACAAGCCCATGACGCTCTCGCAGTCCATCAACCGCACGCTCGCCGACGCGCTGGCCGTCTACCCGGAGATGACGGTGTTCGGCGAGGACGTCGCCAAGAAGGGCGGCGTCTACGGTGTGACCAGGGGGTTGCAGAAGCGGTTCGGGGCGGCGCGGGTGTTCGACACGCTGCTCGACGAGCAGGCCATCCTGGGGCTGGCGCTCGGCTCCGGCGTGACGCGGCTGCTGCCGGTGCCGGAGATCCAATATCTGGCCTACCTGCACAACGCGCTCGACCAGATCCGCGGCGAGGCGGCCACGCTGTCGTTCTTCTCGCGCGGCGCCTACACCAACCCGATGGTGGTGCGGGTGGCCGGATACTCCTACCAGAAGGGGTTCGGCGGCCACTTCCACAACGACAACGCGGTGGCCGCGCTGCGCGACATCCCCGGGCTGGTCATCGCCTCACCGGCGCGTCCCGACGACGCCTCCGCCATGCTGCGCACGTGCCTGGCGGCGGCCCGCACCTCCGGCTCCGTCTGCGTGTTCCTGGAGCCGATCGCGCTCTACCACACGCGCGACCTGTTCGACGCGGGCGACGGGGGCTGGCTGGCGCCGTACGCGCCGCCCGCCCGCTGGCCGGAGACCCACGTGCCGATCGGGCGGGCGCGCTCCTACGGCGACGGGCGCGACCTGACGATCGTGACGTTCGGCAACGGGCTGCGGATGAGCCTGCGGGCCGCCGTGCGGCTGACCCAGGAGGGGTACGGCTGCCGCGTCCTCGACCTGCGCTGGCTGGCCCCGCTGCCGGTCGAGGACCTGCTGCGGGCGGCCGAGCTGACCGGCAACGTGCTCATCGCGGACGAGACCCGGCACACCGGCGGCGTCTCCGAGGGGATCATGACCGAGCTGCTCGACGCCGGGTACAACGGGGCGATCGCACGGGTGACCTCGGCCGACAGCTTCATCCCGCTCGGCGGGGCAGCCGATCACGTGCTGCTGTCGGAGGAGGAGATCGAGCAGGCGGCGCGCAAGCTACTGGGCTGACCTGGCCACCGCGCCCCTGATGCAGGCGGGTTTCGACCAGGCGACCGTCGAGTTCTCGGAGATGCGCAGCGGCACGCCCACCAGGAAGCAGTAGCCGCTGTCCGGGTCGAGTCCGGCCACGCGGGTCGAGGTGGCGCCCTGGCCGAGCGCGGTGATGGCCTGCTCACCCTGCTTGACCGGGGAGCGCTGGACGACCACCGGGTAGCGGCGGGCGTCGGCGGGCAGCGTCCATCGCAGCTCCACCAGCGCGCCCTGGTCCGCCGTCACCTTGACCCGCTTGGGGGCCAGGGCGGCGATGTCCTGCTCGTCGATGGCGGTGCTGCTCGGGGGCTGGGATCGGGCGGTGCCGGTGGCCGTCGCGGCAGTGGTCTGGGGGGTGGCCTGGGGGGTGACTGGCGGCTCGAGCGACAGGTACACGGCCAGCGCCGTGCCCGTCGCGGCCACGGCCGCCACCGCGCCGCTGATCAGGAAGCTCTTGCGGGCGCGGGCGCGGGAGGGGGACGGCGGGACGGTCGCCGCCTGGCCGGGGGCGTGCGCGCTCGGTGCGGAATGAGGGACGGTCGGCACCTGCCCCGCGGCGTGCGTGCCCGGTTGGGCGGGCGGGAAGTGATGGCCGGGGACGGGATGGGCGTTGCCGCCCGGCGGCTGGGGGCTCCCCGTCGACGAAGGCGCACTCCCGGCCGGTGGCAGGTGGTGGCCGGTCGCCGGAAGCGCACTCCCGCCCGGCGCCAGGTGGCTGCCGGTGGTCGGAAGCGCACTCCCGCCCGGCGGCAGGTGGCTGCCCGTCGTGGGAAGCGCGCCGGCGCCCGGCGGCTGGGGGCTGCCGGTGGTGGGCGCGAAGGGGGTGTTCGGGGGTGGGGTGGCGGGGTCGTGGCGCGGGCGGGGGACCGTGGACATCCCCGGCCCGGGGCCCGGGTCCTGGCCGACCAGGTCCGTCACCGACAGGCCCAGCTCTGCCTGGAGCTCCTGGAGGTGCCGGGCGAGCTCCCGCGCGGAGCCGTACCGGAGCTCGGGCTGCTTGGACATGGCCCGCACGATCGTGGCGAACATCGCCGGTGGCACGTCCGCGCGGTTGATGAGCGGCGGCTCGACGCTGAGCACCCGGTACATCAGCGGCGCGATCGACGGGTCCGCCGGGTTGTGGAAGGCGGGCCGGCCGGCCAGCAGGTGGTAGAGGGTGGAGCCGAGCGAGTAGAGGTCGGTCGAGGCCGAGTGGGGCCGGCCGGTGAGCACCTCGGGGGCGGCGTGCAGCGGGGTGAACGCCTGCGAGGTGGCCGAGACCTCCGCCGCGTCCACGACCCTGGCCACGCCGAAGTCGGCGATCGCGAGCTCGCCGTACCGGGAGATGAGGATGTTCTGCGGCTTGATGTCGCCGTGCAGGACCCCGGCCTCGTGTACGGCGGCCAGCGCGCCGGCCAGCTTCACCCCGGCCCGCAGCACGTCGGGCACCGGCAGCGGCCCCTCCTTGCGGACCTTGTCGCGCAGGGAGCCGTTCTCGAAGAAGTCCATCGCGATGTACGGCTTGCCGGAACGCGTCACGCCGGTGTCGAAGACGGTCACGACGTTCGGGTGCCCGGTGAGGCGGCCGGTGAGCTGCAACTCGCGCTGGAACCTGCGCATCGTGCGCTGGTCCACCCGGTCGACGGACAGCACCTTGAGCGCCACGACCCGGTCGAGACGCTCCTGGTAGGCGCGGTACACGACGGCGAACCCGCCCTGACCCGCCTGATCGAGGACCCGGTAGCCGGGTGCGTCCTCGGCTGGCAGCACTCCACTCTCCCCCTGTTGCTGAGGAGTTTAGTGCGAAATTTCGAGACTAGAGCGGGTTCATGAGGTACGCGCCGAATGCCATGGACACTACAGAAATCAGCAGGAAGAAGAACACGTAGAACCCGCCGGGCAGGAACGTCAGCCGGGCGAGCTGGTCGGCGTCGGAGTCCCTGGCCTGCCGCCGGCTCCGCTTGCGCTGCAGCTCGATGATCGGCCGGATCCCGCCGAACAGCAGGAACCACACCGCGACCAGGGCCACGACCTGCTGGACGTCGGCCGGCGCGTACATGATCAACGCGAACACCGCGCCACCGGTGACCAGCAGGATCAGCGCGCCGTACAGGTTGCGGATCAGCAGCAGCATGCAGACCAGGAACAGCAGCACCGTCCAGATCAGCAGCGTGATGCGGCCCTGCTCGGTCAGCCACGCGGCGGCCAGCCCCAGCAGCGGCGGCGCCAGGTAGCCCGCGAGCGCGGTCAGGACCATGCCGGGGCCGGTGGGCCTGCCCCTGGTCAGCGTCACGCCGGAGGTGTCGGAGTGCAGGCGGATGCCTTCGAGCTTGCGCCGGGTGACCAGCGCCATCAGCGCGTGGCCGCCCTCGTGGGCGATCGTGATCAGCCCCCTGGAGACCTGCCAGGGCATGCGGAAGCCGACGATCACTAACGCGGCCAGCGCCGAGACCCCCACGATCCAGGGGTCGGGGTCAGGCTGAACCTTGATGAGGTGCGCCCAGAACTTGTCCATCGAGGAGAAACCCTAGCCGCTCGGCACCCTTCCCGGGCTCGGACCTTCCTATGAGAAGGGCGCTCCCGCAAGGGGCGTGTCGGTAAGGTCGGCACCGTGGTGACAGAACCGGATTCTGACGCGCGGGTGCCCGGCTGGTGGGGCGGGCTGGGCCTGCCGGGGCTGATCGATCTGCACGTGCACTTCCTGCCCGAGCGGATGGAACGGCGGGTGTGGCACCACTTCGACCACGGCGGGCCGCTCATGGGAGACGGGTGGTGGATCGCGTACCAGTGGCCGGTCGAGCAGCGGGTCGAGCGGTTGCGGGAGCTGGGGGTGCGCTCGTTCCCCGCCCTCGCCTACGCGCACAAGCCGGACATGGCGCCCGATCTCAACGCCTGGACCCTGGACTTCGCCCGGCGTACACCTGGCTGCCTCCCGTCGGCGACCTTCTTCCCCGAGCCTGGGGTGGTGGCGTACGTGCGGCGGGCGCTCTCGGACGGGGTCAGGATCTTCAAGGTGCACCTGCAGGTGGGCGGGTTCGATCCGCGGGCTCCCGAGCTGGCCGAGGTGTGGGGGCTGCTGGCCGAGGCGGGGGTGCCTGTGGTGGTGCACGCCAGTTCGGTGCCCGTACCGGGTGGGTACGTCGGGCCGGGACCGATCGGCGAGGTGCTTCGCGACCATCCGGCGCTGCGGGTGGTGATCGCGCATCTGGGGATGCCGGAGTACGACGCGTTCTTCGAGCTGGCCGCGCGCTACGAGCGGGTGGCGCTGGACACGACGATGGCGTTCACCGATTTCAGCGAGCGGGGCATGCCGTTCCCGGCCCGGCTGCGGCCCGCGCTGCTTGATCTGGGGCTGGCGGGGAAGGTGGTGCTCGGCAGTGACTTCCCGACCATTCCGTACCCATATGCCCATCAGCTCGACGCGCTGGCCCGCCTCGATCTCGGCGACGCCTGGCTACGGGCCGTCTGCTGGGACAACGGTGCGGCCATGATCTGATAGAGGGGTGAACGATCGGCACGTGGCGCTCATCAGCGCCTTCTACGACGCTCTGGGGCGCGCTGACTTCGCGGCCATGGAGCGCTGCTACCACCCTGAGGTCAGCTTCGGTGATCCCATCTTCCAGGAGGTCGAGGGGCGCGACAGGGTGATGAGCATGTGGCGGCTGCAGCTCGGAGTGCGTAACGGGCTGAAGTCCGAATACCGCGGGGTGACGGCCGACGACTTCAGCGGCACCGCGCACTGGACGGCCCACTACACCTTCTCCAGCACCGGACGTGAGGTCGTCAACGAGATCGACGCGCTGTTCAGGTTCGAGGACGACCTGATCGTGCGCCACCACGACGAGTTCGACTTCAAGCGGTGGTCGAAGATGGCGCTGGGCAGGCCGCACGGGCTGCTGTTCGGCTGGACGCCCATGTGGCGCAAGACCATCAGGGACCGCGCGACGCGGCAGCTCGACGAGTTCCGTCCGTCATGAGGCGTTAGTGGAGGGTTTTCCATGGCCAGGGTGAAGGGGTTCAGGCGCAGCGGGGACGTACGCGAGGAAGCGCCCGAGCACTCGATGGACCCGCGTGCCACGGAGGACCGACCCTACCGGCCCACGGTCATCGACAACGCGATCTACCGGAACGGCGAGCGGGTCGACAATCCCGGCTCGCTCGCCGACGCCTTCGAACGCCTCAAGCAGATGCCCGAGGCCATGGCCTGGATCGGGCTCTACCGGCCGAAGGAGCGGGAGCTGGTCAAGCTCGGCGAGGAGTTCGAGCTGCACGAGCTGGCGCTGGAGGACGCCATCGTCGGCTCCCAGCGGCCCAAGGCCGACCGCTACGGCGACACTCTGTTCGTGGTGCTGCGGGCCGCCCGCTACCTGGACGACGTGGAGGAGGTCGCGTTCGGCGAGGTGCACGTCTTCGTCGGCCCCAACTTCGTGATCACCGTACGCCACGCGGAGGCGCCCAACCTGCAGTCCGTGCGCAGGCGCATGGAGTCCGACCCCGACCTGCTGCGGCAGGGCCCGCAGGCCGTCCTGTACGCCATCCTCGACGCCGTGGTCGACGGCTACGCGCCGGTGGTGGCCGGGCTGCAGAAGGACATCGAGGAGATCGAGGTCCAGGTCTTCGGCGGCGACCCGTCGGTGTCGCGGCGGGTGTACGAGCTGTCGGGCGAGGTGATCGAGTTCCAGCGGGCCACGGCGCCGCTGGTCGGGATGATCCACGGGTTCATCGCGGGGGCGCGGAAGTACGGGGTGACCGACGAGCTGCAGAGCTACCTGCGTGACGTGGCCGACCACGCGATCACGGTGACCGAGCGGATCTCCTCGTTCCGCCAGATGTTGCAGAACATCCTGGTCGTCAACTCGACGCTGGTGACGCAGGCCCAGAACGCGGAGATGGCGCGGATGACCGAGGCCAGCATCCAGCAGGGCGAGGAGGTCAAGAAGATCTCGGCGTGGGCGGCCATCCTCTTCGCCCCGACGCTGGTCGGGACCATCTACGGGATGAACTTCGACTTCATGCCGGAGACGCACTGGGCGTTCGGCTATCCGTTCGCCGTCGTGCTCATGGGGGCCGTCTGCCTGGTCCTGTACACGGTCTTCAAACGCCGCAACTGGCTCTGACCCCGCCCCGCGGCTACCCGGGCGGATGGGGCACGATCACCGTCAGCACGGTCGCCGCCTCCGGGGACAGCACGGTGACGTTCTCGGCCGTGCGCAGGTAGCCCGTCGCGACCAGGCCCGGCCGTATCGTCTGGCCCGGGCCGGGGGACTGGAGCAGGGTCACCCGGAAGCCGCCGTCGTCCCCCAGGACCACCGCTCCGTCGCGCTGGGACAGGACTCTGAGGGTCGGGTCGAAGTGCCACAGGCTGCGCAGGGCGCCTGAGGGGACCGAGTCGGCCACGGCGAGCATGGGCGGGTTGTGGGTGATCAGGATGTGGCGGGTTCGGCGGACGGCGTAGGCGTCGTCGGCCAGGGTGAAGGACTGGTGTGACGGGGTGACGGAGGAGGCCAGGAGGTCGGTGGGGGTGCCGGGGTGGAAGGGGGTGGCGGTGGGGATGGGGACGTTGTGGGCCTCCGGGGAGCGGGTCCAGTCGACGTAGCCGGTGCGCTCGTAGGAGTGGAAACCGGCCTCCACCAGGATCGGGCGGCCGTGGGCGAAGTACGTGATGCCCAGGTGGTCCTCGTGGCCGTGGAGGCGGCGGCCGGGGCCGAATCTGATCGAGTAGTGGGTGGACGCCGGGTCGTTCCAGGCGGTTCTGCCGAAGACGTAGCCGCCGTCGAAGACCCGCACCGACGGGCCCGACGTGGCGAAGCCGGCCGCGCGGGTGCCGGCGGGGCTGTCGCCGATGGGCACGAGGCGGCCGTCGGGCTGGGTGGCGTGCGCCACGTACGTCTCCAGCGCCCGCCGCCTGGCCACCAGCCGCTCCGGGAGCTCGGCCCCGCTCTCGCGGATGGCGCGCAGGGCGACGCCGAGGCGGCGGTGCACGTAGAGGCCGTAGCGGGGAGCCTGCTCGTGCAGGACGCCCTGGGCGTCGATGGCGAGCTCGGCCGAGGCGGTCATCCGGCGTACGGCCAGGTCCCGCCAGCGCGCCCGGCCCAGGCGGCAGCCGACGACCAGCAGCGCGATGTCCTGGTCCAGGCCGTGGTTGTGGCCCTCGCGGTAGAGCGAGGGGTCGGCCAGGATCTCGCCGTGCTCGGCGAGGCCATCCCAGAGGCGCCCGGTGTGTACGTGCTCGCTCAGGCACACCAGCACCGGGGCGCGCAGGGCGACCGCGTGCTCGGCCCACGCCCACGGGCTGATGCCGCGGGCGCCACGGGGGTTCGAGCGCAGCCAGTGGTCGGCCACGGTGGCGGCGCGGTCGAGGTACGCCTGGGCGCCCGTACGCTCGTACTCGGCGACCAGGCGGCCCAGCCAGCGCAGCGCGTGCAGGTTCAGGGCCCAGGAGCGGTTGCCGTGCGGGTTCGCGGTCCAGTCGATCTCCCCGCCGGAACCGAGCTGGACGGGCGGCAGCCCGACGAACGTCACCAGGCCGCGCATCACCTCCTCCACCTTGGTCAGTGGGAACTGGTCGCTCAGGCAGATGGCCCTGCCGGAGGTCGTGCGGGCACGCCAGAACACGTCTTGGCTCCTGTTTCAGGGCGCGCGAGACCCACCGTCCCGCGCGCGGCGCGTCAGAAAGCGGGCTTCAGGCGGGACCCTGGTCGGTCCAGCCCGCGGTGAGGACGATCTCGGAGCTCCCGGTGCCGTCCACGCTGGACAGCACCTGTGAGGAGGCCGGGTCGATGATCAGGGTCCGCTCGACGCCGGTGGGCAGGCCGAACGCGAACGCCTCCCCGGCGCGCCCCCGCGCGTCCGTGGCGGCGCCCAGGTAGCGAACCTCGGGCAGGTCGGCCAGCGCCCGGTAGGCGGCGGCGCGCACGCCGGGCGCGGACGGCTTGGTCCACAGCAGGCCGCCGAGCGCGTCGGCGAGCAGCCCGTCCGAGCCCGGGGGCAACATCGCGGCCACGCGCTCGCGCAGCGCGGCGGCGTCGGAGGGCAGGGCCTGGATCTGCTCGTAGGTCAGGTCGCGCCCCGCCATGCTGAACGGCGACCGGCCGCTGACCCGGCTGACCCGGCCCTGCTCTGCGGTCCACGCCCGGCCCTGCCTGGTCACCCAGAGCTCGGTCTCCCTGCCCCCGTCGTGCAGCTTCCTGACGTGCCAGTAGGTGCCCTCGGAAGCGGTGGACGCGGCCGAGGTGGCGGCCGTGAGCAGGATCGTCCGGCCCGCCTCCATCGGCTGCTCGGGCGGGGTCGCGTACAGGACGATCCCGGTCAGGGCCGCGGCGACGGGGATCGCCAGCCAGGTCAGCCGCCGGCGCCGGCGCCGGGTCGTGACCCGCCGCCACACCCGGTGCTGGGCCCGCGGGTCCGGGCGCGGCTCGCCGTACAGCTCGCGGATCAGCTCATCCACCGACGGCCACCTCCCCGAGCAGGGCGCGCAGTTTCCTGCGGGCCCGGTTCAGCCGGGAGCCGACGGTGCCGTACGGGATGCCGAGCGCCGTGGCGATCTCGTCGTGGCTGAGCCCGGCGAGCGCGACCAGCAGCAGGACGTCGCGGTCGCGCCGGTCCAGGCCGGCCAGGGCGGCGGCCAGCTCCGGCCGCAGGCTCTGGGCGCTGACCCGCACGGCCACCGACTCCTCGTGGCCCGGCGAGTCGGTGTCGGGGCCGAAGCGTCCGAGCGCGCGCAGGGTACGGGCCTCCAGGCGGCGGTGCTTGCCGATGAGGTTCGTGGCGATGCCGTACAGCCAGGCGCGCACCCCGGCGCGGGACGGGTCGTACTGGGCGCGCTTGCGGAACGCGGTGAGGAACGTCTCGGCGACGATGTCCTCGGCGATGTCGGGGCCGAGCCGCTGGGCGACGTAGGCGTGGATCTCGCCGAAGTGGGCGTCGAACACGGCGGCGAACGCCTCCGTATCGTGCAGGGTGTCGTCCAGGGTCCCGGACGCGCGGGCCGCCCAGGGCACCGTGGCCGCGATGGTCTCCCCCGTCATGTGCAACCTTCCGATGTATCAGTGGTCATCTGTTATCACCCGATACACGGATTCGCTTTCACGCTTCCAGGAAGCGGCGTACGTCGGCGGTCTCGTCGGCCAGGTCGGGGAGCTCGCCGAACGGCTGCACGGTCACCTGGGCGCCCTTCCGCCCCCACACGCCCCTGATCACGCCGTCCACCAGCACGACCGGGCGCAGGATGCCGCCTCCGGGGAACACCTTCCTCGCGTGTTCGGCGGCCAGGATGGGGTCCCTGCTGCGCCAGCCCATGACGTACTCGTCGAAGGCCGGGGCGAGGCGGACCACCGGAGGCTCCTCCGGGGGCGGCGTGGGGTGGCCGCTCAGCCGCCAGGCGGTGCGGGACTCGCCGAGCGGCAGGCCGGACCAGGCGGCCAGGTCCTCGGGGGTGGCGGGGTGGTGGGCGCGGCGGTAGCGGGTGGCCAGCTCCTTCAGCGCGCGCTCCCGGTCGGGCTCGGGGGCGACGGGGGCGCCGAGCCAGTCGGCGGCGTGCACGTACGTGGGCTTGCCGGCGCGCAGCGGGCCCAGGACGGCCAGGCCGTGGTGGGCGGCCAGCGCCACCAGGTGCACGATGCCCTGGCCCTGGGCCCGGCCCTTGAGGCGGTCCTCCAGGTCGGCCTTGGTGAGGGGGCCCTGGCCGGCCAGGGCGCGGGTGATCAGCGGGAGCAGGTCGTCGCCGGTGACGCCCTCCTCGGCGAGGCGGCGCAGGATGTTCGTGGCGGGCCGGGTGAGGGCGTGGATCCACGGCAGGTCGTCGGCGTGGACGAAGTGCAGGGTGCCGCGCGGGCCCCACGTCCTGACGATCTCGCGGGCCTGCCAGGCGGCCTCGACGTCGGCCGGGGTGAGGGTGGCCGACCGGGCGCGGAAGGCGAGGAACGCGGAGGGGACGTCCTGGGCCTGCATGGCCGCCAGGCGCCGGACGATCTCGCCCGGGGCCAGGCCGGGCGGGCGGTGCAGGAGCTGGGCCTCGACGCTTCTCACGCGCGCATCATCTCAGGAGAAGGCGGTCGCGCAGGCGGGTCATGACGCGGGTGCGGGCGCGTACGGCCCGGCGGATGGCGTCGCTGTGCCGCCACGCCTCGGTGGCCGCCGCCTCGGTGCCGGATTCGGGGGCGTACCTGATGAAGTTGGAGATCTCGGCCAACGGCCGGAGATGTGTTGAGATCTCGCCCGGCTCGCGGGACACCACGTCGCCCGCCGTCAGCGCGGGCTCCCTGGTCAGCCCCAGGTCGTCGCACGTCTGCCGCCAGGCGCCGAGCACCCGCTGCTCGGGTCCCGGTGCCCGGCGGCGGTTGCGCCGGCGCCGCCACGGCACCACGACGACCACGACCGCGTACGCCACCAGCAGCCCGCCGCCCGCCACCGCCGCGACCGTCCACGGGGACAGACCCGGCGCGGCCTGCTCGTCCTGGCCCGTGGCCTGCGGCCGGGACGTCGTGGGCCGGTCGCTGCCGCCCTTGGCGAACTCGTCCTCCAGTTCCTCGCTCTCCTCGATCGCCGAGGACACGACGTCGTGGTCGTCCTTGGCGCCGCCGCGGCCCGGCGTGGGATAGAACGGCCGCCAGCCCAGCTTGTCGAACTTGATCTCCGCCCACGCCATCACGTGCCCCGACTTGACGTGGTACACCCCGCCGGACACCTGCCCCGGCCGGAACCCCACGACCACCCGCGACGGCAGCCCGAGCGTCCTGGCCATGAGCGCGAACGTGGCCGCGAACTGCTCCGACGTCCCCCGGTGCGTGGTCTGCAGGAAGAACTCCAGCCCCTTGAGCGAGTGGCCGGGCGGCGCGGTGACGTCGTAGGTGGCGTTGGTGCGCAGGTAGCTCTGGAGCCGGTACGCCTGCTTGATCGGCGCGTCGGCGCCCTTGGTGGCCTCCTGGGCGAGCCTGCGGAAGAGCTGCTCCTGGGGGGCGTCGGGGAAGGCGGTCAGGGCCGGGTCGGACACGGGGGTGGCGGCGAGCAGGTCCTGCCTGGATGGCTTGGGCACGCGCGAGGTCACCTCGTACCCGGACCCCTTGGCGGGCTTGGCGGCGGCCAGCAGCGCCCCGCTGCCGGGGTCCACGGCCAGGCCGCGCACGCCGGTGACCTCCTGCGGCCGCTCGGCGGCGGGCAGCCAGGTGCCGGGCAGGCCGTCGAAGGTCACCTTCTGGTGTACGACGTCGGCCTCGCCCGTCCACTCCCCCGCCGGGACCCGGCCGCCGGTGGGCTGGAAGCGGGCCGCGGACGTCCAGCGCACGCCGTCGTACCGGTCGAGCACGGCCAGCCGCCAGTTGAGCGGCTTGTCCGCCTTGACGGTGAACAGGTCGCGGTCGGGGATCTGCAACCACGCCGAGACGCGGTCGAGGGGGCTGACGCTGTCCACGCGCACGGGCGGGGGCAGGTCGGCGTCGTCCCTGGGGTTGTACGGCTGGGCGGCGATCGGCAGGAGGGGGCCCGCGACCAGCGCGAGCGCGGCAAGGGCGGCGGCCACCGGGATCCCCGCCGGCAGCCAGGCCGGCGGGCGGTCGTCGCGGAGGAGGGCGAGGGCGGCGATGAGCACGAACAGCGCGCCCGTGACGAGGACGTTGGAGCCCGCGCCGTCCACGCCGAGGAGGAGGGCCACGCCGTACACGACCAGGGCGGGGACGGCGGCGGCGATCCTCGTCCCGGTGCGGTTCAGGGTCTCCGCGCCGATGGTGGCGGCCGCCCAGACGAGCGTGTGGACGAGGACCAGGAGCTCGGGGTCGGGCTGGGCGGGGAGGAGCGTGGTGAGCAGCGCGTGCCAGGAGTCAGCGACGTCCGCCAGGAGGGCGGGGGTGAGGGTCTGGTAGAGGGGGACGGTTCCGGCCACCCAGAGGACCAGGTCCAGGGCCAGGGCCAGCCAGAGGGGGCGGGCGCGGGTGAGGGCGGCGACGATCGCGGGGGCCGTGGCGGCGGGGATCACGGCGAGCAGCAGCTCGGCGCCCGGGAAGACCCGGTGGAAACCCCATCCGGCCGTGGCGGCCGTGGCCGCGACCAGCGCGAGCCCGGCCAGGCGACGCCACATCGACCCCTCGCGCGCCCGCGGCCCGGTCGGCGGGCGGCGGCGCGAGGCCGCCCGGCCGTGGCCGCCCGGCGTCATCGGGACCCCCATGCGAGCGGGAGCTCGTCCAGGGACGTGATGCGGATGAGCCGCACGCCCGGCGGGGCGGCCGGGGCGGGGGCGGTGCCCACGTACACGCAGATGACGCGGTCGAAGCGGCGCCGCACCCCCGCGACCCGGCCCGCCTCCGAGGGATCGCCCGTCACCAGCACCAGCGAGCCGCCGCCCCGCGCCGCCCGCAGCGCCTCCGAGACCCCCGACGTGCCCGCCGCCACCAGGGCCAGCCGGTCCAGGACCGTCTCGGCGTCCGGCCTGCTGTCCGGCCTGCTGTCCGGTGGGGCGCCGCCGCCGGTCAGGACGCGTACGGGGAAGCCGGCCCGGGCGGCGGCCACCGCGACCGAGGCGGCGGCGTCCACCGCGGGCTCCGTCAGGCCCCGCGTGTCGAGCAGGATCGTCGTGGTCGGCAGGCTGGCGTCGATGAGCTGGCGGACCATGAGCGTGCCCGTGCGGGCGCTGGATCGCCAGTGGACGTGGCGCAGGTCATCGCCCAGGACGTATTCGCGCAGGGTGTGGAAGGTGACCGTGCCGCTGGGGGCGTTGTCGCTGACCGGGCCCTCCAGGTGGTGGGCCTTGCCGGAGGGCGGGACGGGCAGGGCGACCGTGCGGGGGCGTACCAGGAGGGTGGCGGGCAGGCCGTACTCGCGGACCCGGCGGGTGAGCCCGAACGGGTCGGCGCGGACGAGCATGAGGGGCCCGACCGGGATCTCCCCGCGCGCCCCGGTCGGCAGCGCGTACGTGACCGTGCGGCCGGCCCCCTTGGGCAGCCTGGGCAGGTCGATCGTGTGCTCGGAGGCGCCGATCCGGTCCTGGGCGCGCAGCCCGGACAGGCCGCGGCGGCCGAGGTTGGTCACGTTCAGGACGGCCACGGCGGCGTCCCCGCGGGGCACCTTCAGCGGCGTGACCTCCCGGTGGACCTCCAGCCTGGGCCGCGGAGCGGTCCAGGCCAGGGCCGTGGCCAGCGCGAGCAGCGCGCCGGTGGCGAGCACGACCGGTTCGGGGTAGCCGAGCGCGAACCCCGCCGCGTACAGCACGACGGCCCCGGCCAGCGTGCCCCAGCCCAGCGGGGTCAGCACCGCGGTGAGCCGCGTCCGGACGGCGGGTGGCGAGGGGTGCACCTAGGCCGCCTGCGGCACCGGCATCCCGGCGACGATCTCGCCGAGCACGGCGGCCCCGGTGACCTCGCGCAGCTCGGCCTCCGGCGTGAGGATCAGGCGGTGCGCCAGCACCGGTACGGCCAGCGCCTTCACATCCTCCGGCACCACGAAGTGCCGCCCGGCCGCGGCGGCCTTGACGCGCGCCGCGCGCAGCAGCGCCAGGCTGCCACGGGGGCTGGCGCCGAGCCGCAGGTGCGGGCTCGTACGGGTGGCGCCGCACAGCGCGACGATGTAGTCGTAGACCGGATCGGCCACGTGGATCCGCGAGGCGAAGTCGATCATCCCGGCCACGTCCGACGCCCGCGCCACCACCGGCAGCCGCTCGACCTGCGGCCCCGTCGGCATGCCCTTGAGCACCTCGACCTCGGAGACGTGGTCCGGGTACCCGACGGAGATCTTCATCAGGAACCGGTCGAGCTGGGCCTCGGGCAGCGGGTACGTGCCGTCCATGTCCACCGGGTTCTGCGTGGCCACCACCAGGAACGGCCGGGGCACCGGGTGCGGCTCGGCGTCCACCGTGACCCGGCGCTCCTCCATGACCTCCAGCAGCGCGGCCTGGGTCTTCGGGGAGGCGCGGTTGATCTCGTCGGCGAGCACGATGTTGGCGAAGACCGGCCCGTGGTGGAACTCGAACTTCTGGTGCGCCTGGTTGAAGATCGACACGCCGGTGATGTCGCTGGGCAGCAGGTCGGGGGTGAACTGGATGCGCCGCCACTCCGCGTCCACGCTGGCCGCGAGCGAGCGGGCGAGCGTGGTCTTGCCGGTGCCGGGGACGTCCTCCACGAGCAGGTGCCCCTCGGCGAACAGGCAGATCAGGGCCAGCTCGATGGCCTCGTGCTTGCCCCGGATGATGCGCTCGATGTTGGTGGCCAGGAGCTGGAACCGCTGGGCGAACTGGCCGGCGAGCTGCTGCGGCGGTTGCGGCTGCTGCTGGTCCGGGTAGTTGTAGTGGGTCAACTGAGTCCCCTTCTCAGTCGGTGCACTCGAAGAGCGGTCCCTCGGGGAAACCGCCGTCCGGGGTCGCCACCAGGGTGTCGTTCAGGTAGCCGTTGCCGTACTGGCTCTCGATCCGGTTCCAGACGTCGCTGGACCTGCCGGTGGAGGTGTCGGTGTACGAGGCGCCCTTGACCTGGCAGATCACCGTCAGGGTGATGTACACCTTCTGCGGGATCCTGCCCGCCTCCCCGCTGGGCGACGGCCCCGGGCGGATGAGCGTGTTGGTGTCCTCGTTGCTGGCGTTCTTGTACTGCTGCCTCGGGTAGGCCAGGTCCACCTCGGTGGTGGCCACGTCGGGGCTCTCGCCGGCCGCGTTCCTGGCCTTGAGCTTGAAGGTGTGCTTCTGGTTGTTCTTCAGGCCGTCCACGGTGAACGTGGTGCCCTTGACGGCGTTGTTCGTGGCCGCGCCGGTGAGCTCGTACGTGGTGGCGTCGTCGGCGCCCTCGGGGGCGGTCCAGCTCAGCTCGGCGCCCCGGTTCTTGGCCTTGGCCGCGAAGCCGGTCGGCGAGCCGGGCGCCACGCACGGCTTGGCCCCGGGGCTCGGCTCGGACTCGACCTCGCCGCCCGGCCAGTGCGCGACCACCACGAACGTGTACTCGTCGGCGCAGTCCCCGCCCGTGAACTCGAACTGGAACGGCCCGTTCGCGTCCACCGACTGCGGGACCGACCTGCCCTCGCCCGACGGCTTCAGCGTGTACCGCTCGACCTTGCCACCGGTGGACGGGCTGAAGGTCACCGTCACCTTGCCGGGGCCCGACCTGGCGCTGACGGCGCCGGGCGCGGAGGGCGCGCTCGCCGACGGGGTCGGGGTCGGGCTGGGGGTCGCTTCCCTGGTGGGCTCGCGCGTCGGCGTGGGGCGGGGCCGCTCCGTGGTCTTGACCGGGTCCGGCTCCGGCACCGGTTCGGGGTCCGGGTCGGGCCGGGTTTCGGTCCTGGTGGGCTCGGGGCGCGGCGTCGTGGGCTTGGGGGTGTTGGTCGGCCCCGGTACGTCGGAATCGTCCTTGGCGACGTCGTGCCTGCGGCCCTCGAGGTCGATGACGACGGCCTTGTCGCCGTTCTCGTCGTTCGCCCAGAGCAGGCCGTCCTTGACGAACACGTCCACCGGGCCCGGCCTCTGGGTCACCTGGAGCGTGGTCGGTTGGCCACCGGCCGCGCTGTCCCAGACGATCAGCGAGCCGCGGCCCTGGTGCGGCACGTACACCTTGGAGCCCAGCACCTGCGGCACCCCCAGCTCGGCCGGGTCGTCCACGGCGAACTTGGTGCTGAGCACGGAGTTGGAGCCGGTGTCGATCACCACGAGCAGCCCCGAGTCGCCGGACGTCAGGATCGGCACCAGGGCGCCCTCGGTGGCGGCCGGGGTGAGCACGCCGCCCTTGGCGGCCTGGGCCACGCCCTTGGGCAGCGTGATCTCCCCGACGCCGCCGTCCGCGCCGATGATCGTGGCGGTGGCGGCCCGGGTGTTGACCACGACGGGCAGGTCGCCGGCGATGGTGACCGACAGCTCCTCACCGGGCTCGCCCACCTTGACCGGGCTCTCCGCCACGCCCCCGGCCACCGGTACGACCTCGCCCTTGGCCGTCACGGGCACCCACAGCCGCCCGCCGCTGTCGATGCGGGCCGCGCCGAGCGGGCCGGGCAGGGTGACCGGGGAGCCTACGGAGTCGAGCGTGAGCGGGTCGATCTGCTGGATCCGGCCGGCCGCCGGGTCCACCGCGTACGCGGCGGCGCCGGACACCGCGAGCTGCAGCCCGGCCGCCCCGAAGTCGCGGGTCTGGGCCACGTTGAGCTGGCTGGGCTCAATGCGGCTGACGTAGCCGGTGCCGTCGTCGACGAGCAGCACGTTGCCGCCGTCCTGCACGACGCGCAGCCGGCGGCCGGCCTTGTCGTCGAGGTAGCCGTCGACCTCACCGGACAGACCGTTGACGTGCACGATCTTGCCCTTGGTCTTGGTCCAGAGCCAGGCTCCGACGTCGGCCAGCTTGGGGTTGGCGCTGGACACGCCCACGCCGAACCAGGCCGCCGCGGCCACCAGGATCGCGGCCACCGCACCGGCGATCACCGCCGTGATCCGATCGCCTCGGAGCACGCGCACCGTCACTCACCCCGTATGTACGATTACTAAGCGTTTGCCCCCGTATTATCGGGCATCACCCTAGCGTTCAGCAGTCCCTCACGCGTAGGTACTGGCTGGTAGCAGCGGGCGTCATGGTGCGCGAGTGCCAAGAGTGTCGGTGTGACGCCGTACCTTAGTGCCCGTGTCCGAACAGCCCCTGACCCTCGACTCCGTCCTCACCGACGAGGCGGTCCTGTCGACCTATCGCCGCATGTTCGCCGCGCTGGCCCGCGACAGCGGGGCGGTGGTCGACGACCCGGCCCTGGTCGACATCGCCGAGACGCTGTTCGCGGCGTTCGCGGAGGCGGGCGAGGAGTGGCTGACCCACGAGCAGATGCGCTTCGCCTGCCGGGCCTACCCTGCCGACCAGTTCGACAACCGGCTGCGGGTGCTCAAGGGGCTCGGGGCGATCCGCGAGGTGTTCCCCAAGCCCAACCAGCTGCGTTACCGGGCCTCGTTCACCAGCGTGGTCGGGCTGATGTTCATCCGGCGGATGATGGACGACGGCGGGCAGTCGGAGATGCACCGGCTGCTGGCGCTGGAAGACCTCAACGTGGCCGACCCGCGCACCACGATGGAGGAGGCCCGGCAGAGCGCGGTCAACCTGGCGCGCGCCTTCCGGCTGTGGGCGCTGGAACTGATCACGCTCAGCACGGGCACGATCGAGGAGCTGCGCGAGCAGGCGCCCAAGCTGTGGGGCACCGAGGAGATCGCGCGGCGGGCCCAGGGATTGCACGGCACGATCCTGACCCGCTGGCCCGAGCTCGACCGGACCTGCACCGACCTGCGGGCGGCCATCTACGCCTACAGCGACGCCTCGCGCCGGGCCGCCGGCCGCCTGGCCGACTCGGCGGGCACCACCCGCAACCTGACGCTGCTGCCGACGGAGACGTGGCGCACGTTCGCACAGACGGCGTCCAGGGAGCGGCTGGCGGCGGTGCTCGACGGGTTCGTCTTCGACGCGCCGGCGCCGTGGCACGACCCGGCCGCCATCGCCCGCGCCGTCGACGAGGCCCCGCGCCCCGCCCCCGCCCAGCCCACTCCCCCGCGCTCCAACCTCCCCGATCCGGGGCCCGAGTCCGCGCTCGACTCCTCGCCCAACGCGGCCCTCGAACGCCTGACGCAGGTGGCGGAGTCGCTGCTCGGGCCGGCCGATCGGGTGGCGCTGGGCGACGTGCTCGGCTCCGACTGGCCCTCGGCGCGCCGCCTCCTCGCCGACCTGACGACCGTGGACCTGCGGCCTGAGCTGCCCTATCGGCTGGCTTGGGCGGACGGGCTGACGATCGACCCGGATCGCGAGCCCGCCTGGCTCTCGCACGGCTACCTGGAGCGCAGCTGATGACCGACGGACAGCACCCTGAGGCCCGCACCCGAGCCCTGGCGCATGCTCAGGCGCGGGCCGGTGGGCCGCTGCGGCTCGGGGCCGGGGTGGCGGCGGCGCCCGGGATGGTGCGGCTGACCCGGCCCGACTCCACCGGCGAGGCCCTGCCCATGTGGCCCGACGGGGTGACGCCCTCTCTCCTGGACGAATACCAGGTGGCGCCGCTCCCCGTGGAGCGGTCCGGGGAGACCCGGCGGGTCCTGGCGGCGGTGCTCAAGTGCTGCTGGACCGACCTGTCCGTGGATCCGTGGCCCGGGGCTCCGGCGCCCGTGGAGCTGGTGCTCGACACCTACCGCGAGCTGATCGGCCGCACCGACGACCTGATGCGCAACTGGGCGGTCGGCGCGCTGCGGCGGCTGCACGACTCCGCCTGGATCGTGATGGACGACGGTCTGGTCGTCCTCGGGCCGCGCTGCGCCCTGTGGCCGGTGGAGTCGCACGCGCAACTGCAGGAGCTGGTGCGCCGGCTGCCCGAGCCCGTGCGCCCTGAGCTGACGGTGGTCGGCGACGCCGACATCATCGCCGCCGCCCGCCCGGGGCTCACCCCGACGGGCGGCATCCCCGGTCCCGAGCTCGCCGTGGACGGCGCGGCCGACGGCCCCGGGCAGCCCGTGGACGGCGAGGACGACCGGCCCAGACCGTCCGCGGCACGCGACGACCACGGCCCCGGACCCGGCGTGGCAGGCGCGCACGACCGACCCGGGTTCGATGCGGCGGTTGGCGGCTCCGGTCCGGCCGGGGCTCGGGAGGTGGCCGGCAGTGGCGAGGCCGCAGGTGCCGGGGGGCGGGTCGAAGGGGGGCCGGCCGAGTTCGACGATCTGCTGGGCGGATACGACGAGCGGCGGCGGGCCGAGCTGGTGGCGGCGTTCATGGCGGTCGAGCATGCCGCGGAGCCGGTGCAGGAGGTGCGGTTCGCCGCCCTGCGCGACCCGGCGCTGCGCCACACGCTGGGCGAGATGCTGGCCAGGCGCGGCCGTACGCTGATCCAGCACCGCGACCGCTGGACCTCCGGCTACGCCGACACCGTCGCCGCCCGCATCGGCGCGCCCGAAGCGGCGGCGGGCACCCGGCTCGGGGTGAGCGAGCGGGCGGTGCTGACGCTCGTGCTCGTGCACTCCGTCGCCATCCCGAGGGCCGAGGGGCTGCTGCCCGAGGACTCGTGGTTGTCGCCGCACCCCACGCCGGTCGACGAGCTGCGCCGCCACACCCAGCTCCCCATCGGCGAGCTGGAGGCGGCGCTGCGGACGTTGCGGCACGCGGGGCTGCTCGGCCAGGTGAAGGCGGGTGAGGAGGCGGGCGGTTACGTGCCGGGGCCGCAGTTCCACCGGCTCACCCCGGCCTCGCGGCGGCGGCTGCAGGAGGAGCTGATCCTGGCGGCGGGGCCGAGCACGCCGCTGGCGGCCGCCGTACTGGCTCGAAGATCTGCCCG
Source organism: Nonomuraea sp. NPDC049709 (assembly GCF_040674815.1). Classification (NCBI taxonomy): domain Bacteria; kingdom Bacillati; phylum Actinomycetota; class Actinomycetes; order Streptosporangiales; family Streptosporangiaceae; genus Nonomuraea; species Nonomuraea sp. NPDC049709. The sequence goes on along the minus strand of NZ_JBFANM010000014.1, from coordinate 85,726 downwards.
CTGACGGGCAGGCCGGCGTTGAACACGGATGGAAGGGTTACGGGGGTAAGAGGTGTCGCAGGTGGAGAACGTCGTCGGGGACCGGGTGCTGATCGCCGTGCAGGTGGTCAACATCTCACGGCTGTCCACCCATCCGGTGCCCACCGTTCCCGGCACGCTCATCGTGGTGGCGGGCGCGGGGCCCAAGGACTCCAACGGGGCGGGCAAGTCGTCGTTCATCGCCTCGATCACGGCGCTGCTCGGTGACGAGCAGTGGCGCTTCGCCTCGGGCGCGAAGGCGGTGTCGGAGCTGCTGTTCAACGCCGAGCTGGCCAGCGGTGCAGGGGCTCGGCAGTGGGCGAGCGCCGACCACGGTTACATCGTGGGCGTCTTCGGCCCGCCCGGCATGGACGGCTTCGCCCCCGCTCCGCCTGCCGGCGCGGCCGTCGACGGCGGCCCTGGACCGGGAGGCGGGTCCGGGGAGGGGTCGGGCGCGGAGCTCGTACTCGGGGATGCCGCGGAGGCGGGGGGAGAGCTGTTCGAGGTGCCTGACACCTCCGGCGGGGCCCTGACCGTGTGGCTGAAGGTCAACCAGGAGGCGCCGCACCTCGAGATCCGCTGGCGGGACGGGGTGCATCTGGCGGCGTCGCCGTCCGAGGCCGAGCGAGTGGCGCGGGCGGACGAGATCTGGGCGTCGCTGCCGAAGTCGGCCGGGCGGCGTGACGTCGTGGCCCGCGACCTGACCAAGGTGCTCTACGGCGACCGGGTCAGGTGCGTGTCGTTCCTGTCCACGTCCGTACGCAGCAAGGTCGCCACCAACCTGCTCTCCCAGCCGCTCAACGAGATCTCCCCCGAGCGCGTCTTCGAGGCCATCGCCGCGCTCACCGGCCTGGACGCCGAGCTGGAGCAGGAGCGCGAGGCCCGGCGCGACGAGCACGCCAAGCGCGTACGCGCGGCGCAGGCGGCGGACCGGCTGGCCGAGTTCGAGGCGGAGTCGAAGGCGCTGCTGAGCACGTTCGACCGGCGGGACCAGGCGCGGATTCGGCTGGCGGACGCGCTGCGGTGCTGGCGCGGGCGGCAGGCACGCAAGCTGGCCGACGCCGCGGGCAAGGACGAGGCGCTGGCCGCCGACCTCGAGCGGCACCGCGCGGCCGGCGAGGCGGCCGCCGAGGCGATCGCCATGGTCAAGGCGGAGATCGGCACGCTGCGGGAGGACACCCTCGACCGGCAGGTCTCGCAGGCCCGCAAGGAGCTGACGGCCCTGCAGGCGCGGGCGGCCAAGCTCGACGCCGACCGCGCCGTGGCGGAGAACTCCGCCGACGAGCTGCGCGGGCTGATCCCGGCGCTGGAGGAGACCCGCCGGTTCGCGGACGGGCGCGACGTGCCCACGGCGGAGAGAGAGCTGGGCGAGATACGCCTGCGGCTCAACGAGGCGCTCAAGGCGCTCGGGGTGGCCGACCGGGAGGTCTCCTCGGCGCAGGCGGCACTGGACGACGCCGAGGGCGGGCCCGCGGCGGCACAGCTCAACGCGCTGGCGGCGGCGGGGATCGGCGCGACCGGCCTGCTCGACGCGCTCGACGTGGCCGAGCAGGCCCGCGACTCCGCCCACACCCCCACCCACCTCCGCACCGACGGCGGTGACGCTGATGGCGAAGGTGGCGGGCAGGCGCTGGGTGAGGCGCTCAGGGCGCGCTACGGCAAGGCGCAGGCACCCGCACCCGCACCCGCACCCGCACCCGCACCCGCACCCGCCACGGCTGACGGCGGCGCGCGGGTTGCCGGTTCCGGGGCCGTGGCGATCGGGGAGTTGCGGGGGTGGCCGAACGAGCATGCGGTGATCGTGGATGTCGCTCAGCTCGACGCGGCCGCCTCCGCCCTGGCCGGTCTGCCGGGGTCCGTGCTGGTCAGCGCGGCCGGGGTGAGCGTCGTCGGGGCCTTCGACGGGGTGGCGACCGGGCGGGAGGCGCGGATCAAGGCCGCCGAGCAGCGGCTCAACCGGGCCAAGGACGTTCAGGAGAGCGCCGCGCAGGCCGTACGCGATGGGGAGGAGGCCGTCGCGGAGGCGCAGCGGCGGCTGGAGGGCGCCAGGGCCGGGGTGCGGCTGGCCGAGCTGGAGGCGAAGCTCGGCGAGCGGCGGGCCAGGCTGGGCGAGCTGAACGCGGCCATCGAGGAGCTGGCCCCGAAGGTCGCCGAGGCCGAGCGGCAGGCGGGCTCGCTGGACTTCCGGGCGCGTACCAGGGACATGGAGATCGAGCGGCTGGAGGGCCGCCGGCAGCGGCACGAGGCCGAGCGGGCCCAGGCGCGCGAGCAGGAGGCGAAGGTCGGCGCGGAGCGGGAGGCGCTCAAGCTGGCCGCGCTGGCCGCCGACTGGGGCGGCACGACCGAGACCGCCCGCGAATGGCTCGCCGCGCTGCCCGAGGAGGAGCGGCCCCGCGCGGCCGAGGAGTGGTGGCGGATCGCCGAGCGCCACCTCGACCAGGCGTTGCGCGACACGTTCCCGGAGGAGGAGGCGGAGGTCCCGGAGGAGCTGCGCTTCCTGCTGAGCGAGCGGGAGGGCAGCACGGCGCGCGAGCAGGCGACGTTCGCGGCGGTGTGCGGGTCGCTGGCGTCGTACCTGCGGGGGCAGGAGGAGTACGAGCGGCACCAGCGGCGGCAGATCGAGGCGCAGATCGTCTCCCGGCAGCGCGACCTGGCGGCGGCGGCCAGGGGCGCGGAGGAGGCGGCCCAGTCGACGGCCGTGCACCGGGCGGCGCTGACGGCGGCGATCAAGGCGCGGCTCACGCGGGTGGCCGAGGAGTTCGACAAGCTCGACACGTCGTACGGAGGTTACGGCGCGACGCTGGAGTTCCCGGTGCCGCCCGCGCCCGCCGATCCCGAGCAGCGCTGGCAGTGGCGGGTGACGCCGAAGTGGCGGCGCGGCGAGGGGCAGGGGTTCGTGCCGTACAACCGGCGGGCCAACACGGCGCTCATGGACGAGAAGGCCGTCAAACTGGTGTGCGCGGCGGCCATCGCCTCGTCCGGGGGCGGGCACCTGTGCCTGGTGCTCGACGAGCTGGGCCGCAACCTGGGCAAGGAGCACCGCAGGGAGGCGGTGGCGCTGTTCAGGCGGATCGGGGAGACGTACGGGATCACGGTGATCGGGGCGCTGCAGGACGACATGGAGCCGTACGCGATCGACGCCTGCGGGCAGTACATCAAGCTGCGGCGGTCGTCGGACGCGATGCCGTACAACGAACCGCCGGTGATCGTCGGGCACGACCAGCACGCCGAGCGGGTGCGGGCACTGTCCGCGTACGTCGACCGCGGTGCGCCGCCCGCACCGGCCCTCACATGAGGCCTCCGGGGGCGTGGTTGACGGCTGGGGAGACGGGTTCAGGCGATCGGCGGGCCCGCGTTGGCGGGTACAGGCGATCGACGGGCCCGCGTTGGCGGGTTCAGGGGATCGGCGGGCCCGTGTAGGCGGGTTCAGGCGATCGGCGGGCCCGTGTAGGAGGCGCGCAGGCGGAGGAGGGAGCCGCGTTCGTACTCCTCCATCGCGTGTGCCAGCCATCCCGCCACCCTGGCCACCGCGAAGATCGCCTCGCCCGCGCCGCTCACCATGCCGGTGACGGCGGCGAGGGCGGCGAGGGCGAAGTCGATGTTGCGGTCGGGCAGGCGGCGTCGGCGCATCTCGGCCAGCACGGCGTCCACCGCGGCGATGCGCTCGTGCCCGGGCGCGGCCTCCTTGACCAGGTCGAGCAGCAGGCCGCCGCGGCCGTCGCCGTTCTTGTAGACGCTGTGGCCGAAGCCGGGGATGCGCTCGCCGCGCCGTACGCGCTCGGCGACGGCGCGGGCGGCCTGGCCGGGCTCGGCGATCTCGGCCAGCAGGCGTTCGGCGCCGTACGCGGCGCCGCCGTGCAGCGGGCCGCCGAGCACGCCGAGGCCGGTCAGGACCACGGCGTACGGGTCGGCCTTGGCGGAGGCGGCGACCCTGGCGGCCAGGGTCGAGGCGGCCAGTTCGTGGTCGGCGAGCAGGACCAGGGCGGCGCGCAGGGCTCCGAGCAGGGGCGGGGTGGCGGGGTGAGGGCACAGGCGGGGCCACAGGCGTTCGGCGATCGAGCCGCCCTGCGGCGGGGCGCCGACCAGGGGGAGCGCGTCCACCAGGCCCGCGATCAGGCGGCGGCCGGTGGCGGCGACCGAGGCGGGGTCGAGCTGGTAGCGCAGGGAGTCGGACGCGCCCAAGACCGTGGTGATCACCTGGAGACGGTCGAGGGGCAGAAGGTCGGCGGGGAGGCCGCGCTGGGCGGCGACGGCGGCCCGCAGCCCCTCCTCGGGCTCACACCGCCACGCGTCAGGACCCCACGCCCTCGCGGCCCCGTCGCCTTCGGGGGTGCCCGGCAGCACCGACGGTCCCCCACCCCCGTCGCCTTCGGGGGTGCCCGACCGCACCGACGGTCCCCCACCCTCGGGAGTGCCCGGCAGCACGGATGGCCGGTCGGCGCCGGGGGTGCCCGGCTGCAAGGGCGGCCTGGCGGCGCTGCCCTGCGACCCCGCCGGTGGCCCGCCATTGCCGGCCCGCGAACCCACGGACGGCTCGGTGTCGTCGGCGCCCGGCTGCGGGTCCTCGGGGGTGCCTGACCGCACAGGCCGCCCACCGCCGCCGCCGGCGTCCGACCTCACGGACGGCTCGGCGCCGTCGACGGCCGGCTGCAGGGTCGGCCTGTCGCCCCCGGGCGTGCGCGACTGCTCAGGCGGCCTGCCGTCGCCGGCGGGCGGGCCACTGGACGGGGCGGTCTCGCGGACGTGCGGCTGCACCGGTGGTGCGCCGTCGTGGGTGGGTGGGGAGCCGCTCTGTGACGGGCGGGGGGTGTGCCAGAGGGTGCGGTCGCCTGTCCACAGCCATTCCGCCACCATCTCGAACGGGGTCGTACGGGCCAGGCTGAGGGCGTCGATGCCCCGGTAGTACGGCCGGTCCACGCCCAGGGCCGTCAGGGCCGACTCGATGACCAGCTCCGGCGGCTGGCTGCGCGGGCGGCCTCGGCGGGCCAGCTGTTCGATCTCCTCGGCCGAGAAGAGGCTGCGTCGCCCGTCGTCGCTGTGCCGGCGGCTCAGCACGCCCCGGCTCACGTACGCGTAGAGCGTGGCGGGCTTCACCCCGAGCCGCTCCGACGCCGTGGCCGCGTCGATCCACTCCACCATGCACCCAAGCCTTCCATGTTGACGAAAATCAATATTGATCCACATTGAATGCGCATGTCAACGTGGAGGCATGCCCAGAATCCATTTCCTCGACGTGACCAACCGGGACGGCGTGCAGACCGCGCGCACCGGGCTGTCGAAGTTCGGCAAGACCATGGTCAACTTCTATCTGGCCAAGCTCGGGGTGGCGCAGTCCGAGATCGGTTTCCCCTTCCTCTTCCACGAGGTCCCGTACGTCAGGGCGCAGGTCGCGCTGGGCGAGGCGGGTGCGTTCGGGGAGCTGAGGCTGTCCGGGTGGTGCCGGGGCGTGCCGCAGGACGTGGAGAAGGCGGCACCGCTCGGCCTGAAGCACTACAACCTGTCCATCTCGACGTCCGACTACATGATCCAGAACAAGTTCCGGGGCCGCCTGGACCGGGACGCGATCATCAGGGAGATGACCGCCGCGGTCCGCGTGGCCAAGGACGCGGGGGCGCTGACGGTGGGGGTGAACGCCGAGGACGGCTCGCGTACCGATGACGGGTTCCTGATGGAGTTCGCGCTGGCGGCCAAGCAGGCGGGCGCCGACCGCGTACGTTACTGCGACACGATCGGCGGCGACACGCCCGACCGGATCCGCGAGCGCTTCGCCAAGCTGGCCGCGGGCACCTCGATGCCGGTCGAGACCCACTGCCACAACGACCTGGGCATGGCCGTGGCCAACTCGGTGTCGGGCGCGCTCGGCGACCTGGACGCCGGGCAGGACGCGTGGATCAACACCTGCGTGAACGGCATCGGCGAGCGCTCCGGCAACGCCGACCTGCTTTCGACGATCCTGGCGTTCCGGCACGGGTTCGGGCTCGACGGGGCCGAGATCGGGGACGCGCTGAACCTGGAGTGGGCGCGCAGGTTCGGACTATGGGCGAGTTACGCGCTGGGGCAGCCGCTGCCGTACAACCAGGTCGGGGTGGGGCGCAACGCGTTCGCGCACGAGTCGGGCATCCACGCCGACGGCGCGCTGAAGGACCACGGCAACTACGAGCTGTACGACGAGGCGACGCTGGGCCCGTTCCCCGAGGACTGGCACGCGCGGCCGGGCCGTGTGGTGCTGACCGGCGAGTACGGCGGCAAGGCCGGGTTCCGGCACGTCATGGACGGCCTCGGGGTCGAGGTGGCCGATGAGGAGCTGTCGTTCCGGCTGGTCCAGCTCTGCAACGCGATGACGGGCAGGCCGCTCACGGACGACGAGCTGCGCCTGATCGCGGCCTACCCGCGTGAGTTGTCGTTGATGTTCCCCGGTTACGCCTGACGCTCACGCGGCGGGAGGCCGGTGAACCTCCCCGCCAGGCTGCCCGGCGCCCAGAGGGCCAGGCCGCTCGGCGGCCAGGGCCTGGCGGAAGTCCTCGTCCGCGTGCTCGATCGCCTCCAGCCGTACGGTCCCGCGCCGGAAGAGCGAGGCCAGCGTCCAGTCGGCCAGCACCGCCGCCTTGTTGCGCGCCGTCGGCACCCAGCCCAGGTGGTACACCCGGTGCGCCAGCCACCCGAGGAAGCCGGTGAGCTTGATCCGGTGCACCTGGGCGACCCCCTGGCGGTGGCCGAGCCCGGCGACCGAGCCGAGGTAGGCGTGCCGGTACGCCCTGAGCCGCTGGCCCCGCACGTACGCGACCAGGTTGCGGCCCAGCAGCTTGCCCTGCCGTACCGCGTGCTGGGCGTTGGGCGCGGTGAACTCCCCCGGCCGGGTCAGGTCCGGCACGGCGGCGCCGTCACCGGCCGCGAACGCGTCGGCGACGCCCGCCACCGTCAGGTACTCGGTCGCGGTGATCCGCCCGATGCGGTCCACCGGCAGCCCGCTGGCCGCCGCGAGCGGGCTCGGCCGCCCGCCCGCCGCCCACACCAGGGTGCCGGCGTCGAGCTCGGTCCCGTCCGAGAGCACCGCCGCCCCGCCGGCCGCCGAGGTCAGCCGGGCGCCGAGCCGCACGTCCACGCCGCGCTTGCACAGCGCGTCCACGGTCCAGCGGCCGAGGTTCCCGTGCAGCTCGGGCAGGATGCCGTTGTTGGCCTCGACCAGGGTCCAGCTCAGGTCGCCGGGCTCGATCCCGTCGTGGTAACGCAGGGCCTCGTCGGCCAGCCCCTGCATCTCGGCCAGCGCCTCGACGCCGGCGAACCCGCCCCCGACCACCACGAACGTCAGCGCTCTGCGCCGCACCCCCTCGTCATCGGTGGAGGCGGCCGCGGCGAGCTGGGCCAGCACGTGGTTGCGCAGGTGCACGGCCTCGCCGATGGTCTTGAAGCCGACCGCGTGCTCGGCCAGCCCCGGGATGGGCAGCGCGCGGGTGATCGAGCCGGCCGCCATGACGACGATGTCGTACGGGATCGTCCTGGCCGGGCCCTGCGGCGGCTGGAACTCGGCAGTGCGCTCCCCGTGGTCCACCCGCGTGACGCGCCCGGTCAGCACCCGCACGCCCTTGAGCACCTGTCCGAGCGGGGCGGCCACGTGGCGCGGCTCGATCGAGCCGCCGACCGCCTCGGCGAGGAACGGCTGGTAGGTCATGTAGCCGCGCGGGTCCACCACAGTGACGCTCGCCTCACCGGAACGGATGAGCTTGCGCAGCCCCCTGGCGGCGTACATGCCGACATATCCGCCACCGACGATCAGAATGTGCTTCCTCATTGCCCTGTCTCCTTTCGGGCTTTCCGCCACAAGGACACAACAGGGCCAGCGTTTTGTGACATCTACCGGGAAACCGCCGATAAAGAGCTCCGCGACAGGTCCGCCGGTAAGGGCCGGACGTGGTCACAACGTCCGGTCGCCCGTCTCCGGCAGGGCGAGCAGGCAGAGCAGGCTCAGCAAGGCCATCGCGGAGACGTACCCGCCGACCGCCAGCACGCCGTGCCCGCTCGCCTGCATGCTCGTGGCCACCAGCGGCGGCACCGCGCCGCCGAGCACGCCGCCGAGGCTGTAGGCGACGGACGCGCCGCTGTAGCGGTACTCGGTCCTGAACAGCTCCGGCAGGTACGCCCCCATCGGCCCGAAGATCAGCCCCATCAGCGCGAGCGCCCCCGTCAGCGCGAGCCCGACCAGGGCGACCGAGCGCGTCTCCATCAGCGGGAACATCACCAGCCCCCACGCGATGGCCACGGCCGTTCCGGCGATCAGGGTGCGGCGGCGACCCAGCCGGTCGGACACCATGGCGGAGACCACCGTGCCCGCCGCCATGAACAGCACGCCGACCATGGTCAGGCCGAGCATCGTGGTCCGCGGGATCTCCAGCGTCGTGGTGCCGTAGGCCAGGCAGTAGGTGGTGGCGGTGTAGAAGAGGGTGTAGGCGACGGTCATGGCGCCGGCGCCGAGCAGCACGCGCCGCCACTGGTGCCGCATCAGCCCGGCGAACGGCACCTTGGCGATCCGGTGCTGGTCCATGGCCGCCTTGAAGACGGGGGTCTTGGAGATCTTCAGCCGTACGTACAGGCCGACGATCACCAGCAGCAGGCTCGCCACGAACGGCAGCCGCCAGCCCCATCCCTGGAACTGCTCGTCGCTCAGCACCTCGCCGAGGATGAGGAACAGGCCGTTGGCCACGATGAACCCGGCCGACGGGCCGAGCTGCGGGAACATCGCGTACAGGCCGTGCTTGCCCGGCGGCGCGTGCTCCGTGGCCAGCAGCGCCGCGCCGCCCCACTCGCCGCCGAGGCCGATGCCCTGCGTGAAGCGCAGCAGCACGAGCAGCACCGGCGCGAGCACGCCGATCGCCGCGTAGCCGGGCAGCAGCCCGATCGCGACCGTGGACAGACCCATCACCAGCAGCGACACGACCAGCATGGACTTGCGGCCGACCCGGTCGCCCCAGTGCCCGAACACGGCCGAGCCGAGCGGCCGGGAGATGAACGCCACGGCGAACGTCGAGAACGACGCCAGGCTGCCCGCCACCGGGTCCATGCCGGGGAAGAACGCGGTGTTGAGCACCAGGGCCGCCGCGGTGCCGTAGATGTAGAAATCATAGAATTCGATCGCCGTGCCGATGAGGCTGGCGGCCGCGATCCTCGTCCGGCTCGGCGCCGCGGTCTGGGGGGAAGTCGTCATGCGGGTCTCACTATGCGGACTAGCGTCTTGCGAAGTGGTACGAAGACGCTACCAGCTGCGCAATGTTACGTTTCACATACCCGGAGGGAACATCATTTGGCCGTCGAACTGGTGATCTTCGACTGTGACGGGGTGCTCGTGGACAGCGAGCCCATCTCCGTACGCCTGGGCACGGCCGCGCTGCGGCGCCTGGGCTGGACGATCGACGAGGCCGAGTACGCCGAGCGCTTCGTCGGCTGCACTCCCGAATTCTGGGAGGAGCAGGTCGGCCGGACGCCGCCGGGCTGGCGCGAGCAGGTCGATCTCGACTACGCGGCCGCCGTCAAGGCCGAGCTGTGCGCGATCGAGGGCATCGAGGACGCGCTCGACGCCCTCGACATCCCCTTCTGCGTGGCCTCCAACGGCCGCCACACTTCGATCCGCCGCAGCCTGGAGCTGACCGGGCTGGCTCACCGGTTCGCCGGGCGGGTGTTCAGCGCCGAGGACGTGGCCAGGGGCAAGCCCGCGCCCGACCTGTTCCTGCACGCCGCGGCCACGATGGGGGCCGAGCCGGAGCGCTGCGTGGTGGTGGAGGACAGCCCGTTCGGGGTGACGGCGGCGGTGAGCGCGGGCATGCGCTGCCTGGCCTTCGCCGGCGGCCTCACCCCCGCCTCCCGTCTGACGGGCCTGGGCGCGACGCTCTTCCACCACCCCGCCGCACTGCCCGACCTGATCGGCTCCCTCGACTGATCGGCCGCGTTGAGTAGCGTGAGGCCATGCCTTCAGGTACGGAACGCCCCTACGTGGTAGCGCACGTCGCTGTTTCCCTGGACGGAGCGACCACGGGATTCCAGCCGGATGTCGCCAGCTTCTACCAGCTCGCCCGGACCTGGGAGGAAGACCTCACCCTGGCCGGGGCCGACACCATCCTCGCCCAGGAGCCGGCCCTGGCCACGGCCGAGCGGCCCGGACCGGCCGCGGACGGACCGCTGCTGGCCGTCGTGGACGGCCGCGGCCGGGTCAGCGCGTGGGACGCGCTGCGCGAGGCCGGCCACTGGTCCGGCGTCGTGGCCCTGCACTGCCGCGACACTCCCCCGCGCCCGCCCGGCCGGCAGGTGCGGGAGCTCGTCACGGGCGCCGAACGCGTCGATCTGGGCGGGGCGCTGCGCACGCTCGGCCGCGAGGACGGGATCGGCGTCGTACGGGTGGACAGCGGCGGCGAGCTCATCGGCGCCCTCATGGCGGACGGGCTGGTGGACGAGGTCAGCCTGCTCGTCCACCCGTTCCTGGCCGGCGAGGGTGCCACCCGTCGCTGGTGGGGCGAGCACCCCGCCGCCGCGCCGCTCACCATGGTCGCCGCGCAGAGCCTGCCCGACGGCCTGGTCTGGCTGCGCTACCACCCCTGCCGCTGACGCTCACCGCCGGCGGGCGCGGCCGTCCTCGTCGAGGTAGTCGCGCCATGACCGCTTCGGGGCCCAGCCCAGCAGGCGGTGGGCCTTGGCGCAGGAGATGCCCGAGGCGTCGGGGCGGGCCAGCGGCCGCAGCTCGATCCGGTCGCCGTGGTATCGGCGCAACGCCTCGGCGAAGTCGTGCCCGCCCGCGTTGTCCGGCGAGGCGATGTAGAACACCTCGTGGCCGGGCAGGTCGGACTCGGCGGCCAGCACGATCGCGTCCGCCAGGTCGTACACGTCGATGTAGCTCCACAGCCCCGCCCCGATCTCGGCGGCGTCGCGGACCTGCGGGCCGAGGTTGCGCTCGTAGTTGCCCTCATGCTGCACCCAGCTCGGCCGCAGCGAGATGCACCTGATGTCGGAGCGGCGCACCGCGGCGTCCATGAGTTGCTCGCCGAAGTGCTTGGCCAGCGCGTACGGGTCCTGCGGCCGGATCGGGTGCTCCTCGTCCACCGGCGCGTAGTCGGGCAGAAACGGCCGCTCGGGGAAGAAGAACCCGGGCACGGTCTCGCTGGAGATGTTCACGAACCGCGGGACGCCGAACCGCACCGCGGCCTCGATCATGTTGAACGTGGCCATCAGGTTGTTCTGGAACACCACCTGCGGCGGGTTGGCGGTGGGGTCGGGGATGGCCGCGGCGTGCACCACCGCCTCGGCCCCGTGCGTCACGGCGAACGCCTCTCCCGCGTCGGTCAGGTCGGCCTGCACGTAGCGGGGAGCGCCCGGGTCGTGCCGCTCCCAGACCGGACGTGTCAGGTCCGTGGCGGTCACCTCGTGACCCGCCTCGACCAGGGCGTTGACGGCCGCCCTGCCGACCTTGCCATGGGCTCCGGTGACGACGACGCGCATTTCGGCCAGCTCCTCAGTAGATCTCGGCGCGGTCCAGGGTAACGCCAAGCCGCTCAGCCGACTCCCACCGCGTTCACTGTCGATCCCGTACGGGTCTTGGTGACCTTGAGCTGCGCCGTGATCCGCGACCGCAGCTCGGCCACGTGGCTGACGATGCCCACGGCGCGCCCGCCGTCCCGCAGCCCGTCGAGGATGTCCAGCACGCTGTCGAGCGTGTCCTCGTCGAGCGTGCCGAACCCCTCGTCCACGAACAGCGTGCCCAGCTCCGCGCCGCCCGCCTCGGCCGTGACCACGTCGGCCAGCCCGAGCGCCAGGGCCAGGGAGGTGACGAAGCTCTCGCCACCGGACAGGGTCGCCGGGTCGCGGTCGACGCCGGTCCAGCCATCGGCCACCCGCAGGCCCAGCCCGCCGCCCGCGCGCCCACGGGAGCCCGCCGTCTTCCGCAGGTCGTGCCGCAGCAGGTAGCGGCCGGCCGACATGTGGTCGAGCCGCTCGTTCGCGGCGTCCACCACCTGCCGAAGCCGCTCGCCCAGCACGAACGACGACAGGCTCATGCTCCACTGGTTGTCGCTGGAGGTGCCGCTGGCCAGCGCCGCCATCCGCTCGGCCAGCCGGTGCCGGTCGGCCGCCGGCCGCCAGCGCTCGATGTGGGCCGACAGCTCGGCGTGCAGCTCCTCCAGCCGCCGTGCCCTGGCCGCCGCCCGGTCGCGGGCGCTCGACAACCGCGTGTACGTCTCCTCCAGCGCGTCCCGCTCGGCCTGGACCGCCGCCAGGTCCGGCGCGGGCTGCGCGGCGGCGGCGACCAGCTCGGGATCGGCCAGCACGCCGCTGACGGCGGCATGCTCGTCGTCCAGCCTGCGCAGCAGCTCCGCCTTGGCCTCCCGCTCGGCCACGCTCCGGTAGGCGGCCTCCGCCTCCCGCACGTCCCCGAACCCCGCCTCGGCCGCCGCCTCCTCGGCCACCGCCCTGGCCCTGGCCAGCTCGTCCCGGGCCGCCACCGCCGCCTGCGTGGCCTCCAGCGCCTCGCGCAGCAGCTCGGCCTCGTCGTTGAGCCTGGACAGGCGGGCGGTCAGCGTGTCGTCGCCGCCGCGCGCCGCGTCGAGCCGCGCGGTGAGCCGCCCGGCGTCCCCGCTCAGCTCCTCGTGCCGGGTGCGGCACGCGGCCAGCCGCGCGGCCACCCGGCGACCGCTCTCCTCCAGCTCCTGCCGCTCCCGATTGAGCCCGGCCGCCTCCTGGGCCAGCGCCGGCTCCTTGCCCGCCGACTCCTCCAGCCTCCGCAGCTCCCGCTCCGCCACCGCCAGCACCGCGGCCCCGCTCACCTCGGCGCCACTCGCGCCCTCGGCAGCGAACCGGCCGTCCTCGTCCGCACCCGCGCCCGCCCGGGCGAGCTGGGCGTGGCCGCGGGCGCGCTCCGACTGCAGGTGGCGGTGGTGGGCGCGGTGGGCGGCCAGGGTTTCGGCGAGCTCCTTGGCCTGGTCGCGGACCCGTTCCCGCTCGGTCTCCACGCGCTCGAGCGCGGCGGTGAGGGCGGGCTCGCGGTCGGCCACCGCCCGGAGGCGGGCCACCTCCTCCTCGGCCTGCTCCACCCGCGCCCCGGCCGTGTCCACGTCGAGGTCACCGGCGGTCTCGACCGCGGCGGCGTGCCGGGACTCCAGCGAGGCGAGGGCCCGCTCGGCGGCCTCGCGCTCGGCGAGGGCGGCTTCGTGGGCGGTCTCGGCCTCGTGCTCGTCGTCGGGGGAAGGGGCGCTCGGCGCCGGGGAGGCCGGGTGGGGGTGGTGCTCGGAGCCGCAGACCGCGCACGGCTGCCCGTCGGACAGGTCGCGGGCCAGCTCCGCCGCCATGCCGTCGATGCGGGCCTGCCGCAGGTCGAGCCAGCGCTCCCGCAGGCTCTGTGCCTGGTCGACGAGCACCTGGTGGGTGGCGACGGCCGCCTCCAGCTCGGCGGCCAGGGCGTCGCGGCGGTGGGCGGCGTCCAGGGCGGCCCGGGCGGCGTCGAGACCGGCGGCCGCCGCGGGGACGGCCGCCGCCTGCGCGCGTATCTCGGCCAGGGCGGCTCCGGCGTCGGCGATGCGTACGGGCAGCTCGGCCTCGGCGGCGGCCACCTCGGCCTCGCGCTGTGCCAGCACGTCGAGCTCCACCGCCAGCCGGGCCAGCTCCTCGTCGATCTCGATCAGGTGGGCGGCGGCGTCGCGTACGGCGCGGGCGGCCGGGATCCTGGCGGCGTCCAGCCGCGCCTCGGCGAGCCTGGCCTCGGCCCGCTCGATGAGCTCGGGCAGCTGGGCCAGCCGCGCGGCCACGGCCTCGTCGGCGCCGACCAGCTCGGCCAGCTCGGCCTCGACGCGGAGCAGGTCACGGCGTACGACGGACAGCCGGGCCTCCTCGGTGAGCAGCTCCGACAGGCGCGCGATCTCGTCCTGCCGCTGCCGCTCCAACACCGTGAGCTCCGCGACGGACGGCTCTCCCCCCACCGCTGAACCGATGCCCGCGGTCGGCGAACCGGTGCCTGTGGTGGGCGCACCGAGGCCCGCAGCAGGGAAGCCGGGGCTCGTGGTCGGGCCGGTGGCGGGGGTGCCCGCATGGCGTTGCGGGGTCGTGCGGGTGGCGGTCAGCAGGGGGCGGGCTCGGGCGAGGGCGTCGGCGGCCATGGTGCGGGCCTTCGTGGCGGCCTCCGCGCGCTGCCGGGCCGCCGTGATGAGCGGGACCACGCGGTCCGCCCTGGCCGCGTCGTCGAGGATGGCCTGCAGGTCGGCGCGCTCGTCGGAGCGCTCGTCGAGGGTCCGGCGCAGGGTGAGCGCCTCGGCGTGGCGGCGCTGACGGTCGGCCAGGGCGGCGGCGGCCTCGAAGCGCGTCCGCGCCCCGCGCACCGCCTGACCGGCCGCGGCGTGCTCCTCGTCCATCCGTCCCACGACGGCCCGCGCGGCGTCGAGCAGCGCTCCCGCCCACCGCAACGGATCGGAGTCAGGCGTCGGCACGTCGTCAGGGTCTCCGTCGCCCCCATCGCCCCCCGGCCCACCGGCCCGGCCACCGTCCCGCGCGCCGGAGCCGCCATCCGAGGTCATTGCGGCCTGCCGGCCGGCGGACGGCTGCGGTGTGGCGGCGGTGCCGTCCCGCGGGTCGGGACCGCCGCCCCCTGAGGCTGGCCAGTCGAAGAGGGCCGGCGGTGTCCGGGGCGTGGGCGGGTCGGAAGGAGTCTCCGTGGGCTGGGCGAGGGCGGTGGGCAGGTCGGCGCCCGCGGCCTCCTCCACCCGCTTGATGGCGAAGTCCACCTGCTGCCGCAGCTCCTGCGCCTCCCGCCAGGCCAGCTTGCGGTGCTCGGCCAGCCACGACTCGGCCTGGGTGAAGATCTTGACCGTGAACAGCCGCTCCAGCACCTTCGACCGCTCGTCGCCGTCGGCGCGCAGGAACTTGGCGAAGTCACCCTGCGGCAGCATCGCCACCTGGCAGAACTGGGCGGCGTTCATGCCGAGCAGCCCGCCCACCAGGTCGCCGGCCTCGTCGAGGCGGGTGGTCAGCCCGTGCCAGTCAGCGCCCCGCCACTCCGACAGGACGACCTTGGACTTCTCCTCCGTGAACCCCGACCCCCGCAGCTTCGGCCGCTGCCAGGCCGGGGAACGCTGGATGCGCAGTAAACGGCCGCGGATCGTCACCTCAAGCGTGACCGACGGCCCGGCCGAGGGCGGGGCGTGGTCGCAGCGCAGGCTGCGGGCGCTGTTGCGCTGCCCGGGCACCTGGCCGTAGAGCGCGAAGCACAGCGCGTCGAGGATCGTGGTCTTGCCGGCCCCGGTGGGGCCGTGGACGAGGAAGAGGCCCGCCTCGGCCAGGGCGTCGAAGTCGACCGTCTCGGTGCCCGGGAACGACCCGAACGCCGTCAGCGAAAGCCGGTGCGGCCGCATCTACGCCATCGTCTCCTTCACCCTCGATGCCTCGATGGCCTGTCTTAGCAGGTCTTCCTCCTCAGGTGCGGCAGGCTCGCCGCGCACCTCCCGGACGAAATCGAGGGCGACCTCCGCCTCCGGCCGCCCGCTGACGGGCACGGGCTGGGCGGCGGGGGTGGCGCCGACCGGGTCGAAGGAGAGAGCGAGGGTGTGGGGGAAGCGGGCACGCAGCCGGTCCATGGCGGACTTGGGGCGGACGGCGTCGGTCAGGATCACCTGGAGCCAGTGGTCCTCGTAGCGGGTGTATGCGGGGTCGGCCAGGAGGTCGTCCAGGTCTCCGCGCAGCCGGCCGACCGGGCGGGGCACGGGGGCGGGCACGAAGTCGGCCTCCTCCCCCAGCGTGACCAGCCACGAGCCCTTGACGTGGCCCACCTCGGAGAAGGAGTAGGCCAGCGGCGAGCCCGAGTAGCGCACGGTCTCCGACATGCGCTGCCGACCGTGCAGGTGCCCGAGCGCGACGTAGTCGACCCCGTCGAAGGCCGTCAGCGGCACGTGGGCCACCCCGCCCACGCTGATGTCGCGCTCGCTGTCGCTGGCCTGCCCGCCCGTCACGAAGCAGTGGGACAGCACCACGGAGGCGCGGTGGCGGGCCGCGTCGGCCCTGATGCGCGTCATCGCGTGCGTGATCGCGGCGGTGTGGCCGCGGTCGGGCAGCTCCCAGGCGGCCCGCACCAGCTCCGGCTCCAGGTAGGGGATGCCGTAGAAGGCCACGTCGTCGACCAGCACCGGCTCCCAGGACTGGTCCGGCGCGGTGCGCACGTGCACCCCGGCGGCCTCGAACAGCGCCGAGCCGAACCGCAGCCGCAGCGCCGAGTCGTGGTTGCCGCTGATCAGCACCACCCGGGCCCCGGCCGCGCGCAGCCGCCCGAGCGCCTCGTCGAGCAGGGCCACCGCGTCCACCGGGGGCAGCGCCCGGTCGTAGACGTCGCCGGCCACCGCCACCACGTCGACCCGCTCGGCCCGCACCGTCTCCACCAGGTGGTCGACGAACACCGCCTGCGCCGCGAGCAGGCTCTCGCGATGGAAGGAGCGCCCCAGATGCCAGTCGGAGGTGTGCAGGATCCGCATGTCGCAGCAAGCTAACAGCTCTCACCGACAAATACGGTCTCTCCTGTCCCACGCGCCGGGAGTACGCTGGAAGATCAGCGGGCAAACCAACGCACATGGGGAGGCCAATGCGCACTGGCCGTGGCACCTTGAGCGTGGCCGCCGGTCTGGTGCTGGTGGCTCTCGCGTCGGTCGGTTACGTCCTGCCACCCGCGTTCGACCCGCCGCCGCTCAAGGCCGATCCAGCCTTCCAGGCCATCCCGGCGCAGCCGGCGGGCGAGCTGAAGCCGGTGGTGGCCGTCGATCCGATCCGCCGCGAGGAGATCTCCCTCCAGGGAGAGGGCCAGCGCCTGGAAGGCACGCTCCGGGCGCCCCTCACGCCCGGGCGGCATCCGGCGATGGTGTTCGTGTCGGGGTCGGGCAACGGCTCCCGTACGGAGTTCACGCCGCAGGCGGAGTTCCTGGCCAAGGCGGGCGTGGTGACGATCGCGTTCGACAAGCGCACGATCGGCTACAACTTCCGCGAGCGGGACTTCGGGCTGCTCGCCGACGACGCGCTGCGGATGGTGGAATACCTGCGTACGCGTCCGGAGGTCGACCCCACGCGCGTCGGCCTGTGGGGCGTGTCCGAGGGCGGCTGGGTGGTGCCGATCGCGGCGGCCAAGAGCTCGGCCGTGGGCTTCATGGTGCTGGTGTCGTCCCCGAACGTCTCCCCGCTGCGCCAGGTCGCCTGGGCGCTGAACGAGCAGCTCCTGCGGCTGCGGGCCCCGATCGGCGCCCGTGACCTGCTGACCAGGGCGATGGGCGGGGTCGGCTTCCACTTCCTGCGCTACGACGCGATGCCCGCCTTAAGCCAGGTCAAGCAGCCGGTCCTGGCGTTCTACGGCACCACCGACCCCTCGATCCCCTTCGTCGAGTCCACCAAGGCGCTCATCACGGCGCTCGGCAAGGCGGGCAACGACAACTACACGATCCGCTTCATGGCCGACGGCGACCACGCCATGCGGGTCCACGGCGGTCCCTTCACCAAGGGCTACCTGGAGACCCTGGCCAACTGGATCAAGGGACTGCCGGACACGGCCCGGCCCACGGTGCACATGGCGGGCGCCACCCCCGTCCAGCGGTTCGAGGCCAGCGACGTGCCCGCCGCCCCCTGGTACGCCGGCGGCACCATGCTGGGGCTGACGATCTGCCTGGCCGCCGTCGGCTACGTGGCCGGCCCGGTCGCGGCCATGGTCGTACGCCTGCGCCACCGCAAGCAGACCCCCGTCGAGACCAACGCCAGGCTGTGGCCGCCGATCAGGCGCCGGCTGAGCCGGATGGCGTGGACCGGCCTGGGCCTGCTGGCCTCGGTGGTGGCGTTCATCACGGTGCTGGTGCTGTTCTCGGTCAACCAGGCCGGGGCCTGGCCCGCCGTGCTGGCCGGCTGGCTGGTCGTGCGCGTGCTGGCGGTGCTGATGCTGATCCAGGAGGTCACGGCGGTGGCGGCGTTCGTGTCGGCGCTGCGCGAGGGCATGCAGCCGAGCCGGTGGCAGCACGTGGCGGTCGCGGGCGTGCTCGGCGGCAACGGGCTGCTGCTGGTGGCGGCGGCCTACTACGGGCTGTTCTCGTTCCCCTGGTAGACATAGGTGCTCATCCAGCGGTCGATCTCGGCGAACACCTGCTTGCGCGCGGGCTCGGCCGACAGCACCAGGTCGTGCAGGCCGTCCGGGATGCGTACGCAGGTCACGTGGGGCCCGAGCGCGGTGGACCAGCGGGCGATCTGGCGGGGGTCGAGCACGACGTCGGCCGAGCGCGCCTCCGGCACGAAGTCGCTCACCTGCAGCCCGCTGGCGGAGGCGAGGACGAGGACCGGCACGTCCACCGACAGGCCCGCGTGCAGCCGCCGCTGCGCCCGCCGGATGGCGGCCAGCCACATGGCGTGCACCGAGAAGCCGCCCAGCGGCTTGAGCTCCAGGTCGTAGTCCCACTCGCCCTGCTCGCTGCGGTGCAGCGTCTGCCCGTAGACGGTGCTGACGCCGAGCGGGAGCACCCGGCGCGTGTACGACAGCGGCGTCCTGAGCAGGTCGGCGGCCAGCCGCAGCGGCGTGGACACGTTGAGGTCGAAGAACGGGCTGTTCAGCACGAGCCCCTGCACCAGGCCCCGCCCCCGGACCCGGTCGGCCCACAGGGGCGCGATCAGCCCGCCGGTCGAGTGGGCGTTGATCGTCAGCTCGTCGTGGTCGGCGCGGATGACGCGGACGGCCTCGTCGATCTCGGGGAAGTAGTCGGTGATGCTCCTGATCAGGCCCCTGGTCTGGTGCGGGAGCAGCGAGCGGCCGTATTTGCGCAGGTCGAGGGCGTAGAAGTCGATGCCGCGCTGGACGTAGTGCTCGGCCAGGTGGTCCTGGAAGAAGTAGTCGGTGAATCCGTGCAGGTAGAGCACCGCCCTGCGGGAAGGGGCCGCGGCTCTCCTGGACACCAGCGTGGCCACGACCTCGCCCTCGAAGTCGTCGGGCATCGGCAGCACGGTGATCTCGTACATGTCAGACACCATAGGGATCGTCCGGCCACGACGGCACACCGGGCGGCAGGTCCTTGCCGACCTTCATCGGGAAGTCGGCCGGCCGCTTCTCCAGGAACGCCGTCACTCCCTCGATCGAGTCGGGCGCCCCGCCCAGCTCGGCCATGAGCCGGGAGTCGGCCGCGTGCGCCTCCCAGGGCGAGGACGCCGACAGGCCCGACCACATCAGCCGGCGGATGGCGGCCACCGAGACGGCCGAGGTGTTGTCGGCGATCTCGCGGGCCAGCGCGTACGCGGCCGGCAGCAGCTCCTCCGCCGGGTGGACGCGCGAGACCAGCCGCCCTTCGAGCGCCTCGGAGGCGGGGAAGACACGGCCGGTCGTGGTCCACTCCATGGCCTGGGCGATGCCCACGATCCTGGGCAGGAACCAGCTGGAGGCGGCCTCGGCGACGATGCCGCGCCGGGCGAACACGAACCCGAACTTGGCCGTCTCGGAGGCCAGCCGGACGTCCATGGGCAGGGTCATCGTCACCCCGACGCCCACGGCGGGGCCGTTGATCGCGCCGATGACGGGCTTCAGCGAGCGGGCGATCCTGAGCGCGACCGTGCCGCCGCCGTCGCGCGGCGCGCCGTCCACGGTCTCGCCCTCGCCGCCCGGCCCGCCCCGGTGCCCGAACGTGCCCCCGCCGCCGCCCAGGTCGGCCCCGGCGCAGAACGCGCGGCCGGCCCCGGTGACCACCACCGCGCGTACGTCGTCGTCGGCGTCGGCCAGGTCGAACGCCTCGATCAACTCTCCACGCATCGTAAAGGTGAAGGCGTTGAGCCGTTCCGGACGCTTCAATGTGACGGTGGCGATGCGATCGGTCACCCCGTACTCGATCTCAGAGAAGGCCATGCCCCGAATCTTATTCGGTTACTGATGTTCACCCTCTGATAAAGACATATTTCGTATCTGATGCGTAGGCTGCCGCCTCTATGGCGGCCTGAGGCGACCGCACCCATGCGGTTCACCGCAGGTTGCGGAGTTTGCGCCTATGGTGGAATTCGCGGGGAAACGGGGAAGGCGTGCGGCAGGGTAAGGAACCGATGGGCGCCGGAGCGGTCCTCGGGTGGCTGGTGCTGGCGGCACTCGTGCCTGGGGCCGCTCATTTGCGCGCCGGCTGGCGCAGGACCGGCCTCGTCCTCATCTCCTGCTACGCCGCCGCGCTGCTGGGCCTGCTCGCGTTCGTCCTGATGAACGACATCGGCGCCCTGGCCGGCTCGGCGACCCAGGACTCCTGGCTCACCTCCATCATGGTCGGCACCATCGTGCTGGGGCTGCTCTGGTTCGGGCTGATCGTGCACTCGTTCGTCGTGCTGCGGCCCGGCCGGCTGCCGCAGTCGGGGCAGATCCTCACCGGCACCATGGCGGGGCTGCTCGCCGTCGTGGTGGTGGTGCCGTTCGGGTGGGCCGCGCAGACCGCCTCCGCGTCGCGGCAGGCCCTCAACGACATCTTCCAGACGCCCGAGAACGAGGGGGAGAGCCCGGCGCCCGAGCCCAAGCCCGAGGACCCCTGGGCGGGGCGGGAGCGGGTCAACATCCTGCTGCTGGGCGGCGACGCCGACGACAACCGGATCGGCGTGCGTACCGACAGCATGAACCTGGCCAGCGTCGACGTGAAGACCGGCAACACCGTGCTGTTCAGCCTGCCGCGCAACCTGGAGGACGTCCGCTTCCGGCCCGGCACGCCGATGGCACGGCGCTTCCCCAACGGCTTCGACCTGCCCAAGGACGCCAACGGCGGCAGCAGCGACCTGCTCAACAGCGTCTGGGAGTACTCAGACGCGCACCCGGAGATCTTCGGCGGCAAGCAGCACCAGGGCCCCAAGGTGCTGATGGACACGATCGGCTACACGCTCGGCCTCAAGGTCGACTGGTACGCCCTGGTCAACATGTGGGGCTTCGCCCGCCTCATCGACGCCATCGGCGGCGTCACGATCACCGTCGAGCAGGACGTCGTGTTCGGCAAGTACAACGAGGGCCTGGTCAAGGCCGGCACGCGCAAGCTCAAGGGCGCCGACGCCATGTGGTACGCCCGCTCGCGCACCTACAGCGACGACTACACCCGCATGCGCCGCCAGCGGTGCGTGCTCGGCGCCATCCTCACCCAGGCGGACCCGGCGACGGTGCTGACCAGGTTCAACCAGATCGCGCTGGCCACCAAGGAGCTGATCAGGACCGACATCCCGCGGCCGATGCTCAAGCACCTCGTGCCGCTGGCGCTCAAGGTCAAGAACGCCGAGGTGTCGAGCGTGCAGTTCGTGCCGCCGGTGATCAACACCGGCTATCCCGACTGGGACAAGATCCGGGACATCGCGGAGAAGGCGGTGCGCGACTCGGCCCGTACCAAGGCGCCCGTCGCCGCCTCGGCCAGCCCCTCGTCCTCGCCGTCGGTCTCTCCCTCACCGCGGAGGACCGCGAAGAAGCAGGAGAAGGAGCCCGGCGAGGACGACCCGACGAAGGGGCTCACGGAGGGCTGCGGCTCCTCGTCGGCCAAGGGCTAGCAGCCGGGTTGGAAGGGCGTCAGAGACGGGTGACGATCCGTCCCACCGGGACGCCGCCGCCCAGCACGTCCACCTGCTCGTACGCCGCCGCCCCGCTCACGTCGCACCCCATCAGGCGCAGCACGGACAGCGCGACGGCCGTGGTGGCGCGCGGGCTGCCGTCGATGACCTTGACGGCGACCGTGTGACCCGACTCCAGCGCCGCCACCAGCACGCCCTCCGCGCCGCCCTTGACCACGGCGCCGGGCAGGGCCCGCATCAGCTCGGTGTTCTGGTGGCCGGTGCCGCCGACGTACTCGGGGTGCTCGCGCATCGCGTCGGCGACCTGGCGCGGAGCGCTGCCCGGCGCGGCCAGCACCAGCGCCTGCACGGCCCGCGCCAGCCCGGTCAGCGACAGGCCGAACAACGGCGCCCCGCAGCCGTCCACCGCCACGTGCGCGGCCTTCTCCCCGGCCAGTTCCTCGGTGACCGACCGCACGCCGAGCTGCAGGGGGTGGTCTGGCGCCAGGTAGCCGGGTACGTCCCAGTCGTTGGCCACGCCGGCGGCCAGCATGGCGGCGTGCTTGCCGGAGCAGTTCATGCGCTCGCGGGAGACGTCCTGGCCCCGCCTGATGAGCTCCTCCATGGTGGCCCGGTCCTCCGGCCACGACGGCGGGCAGGCCAGCGCGCCGGTGTCGAGGCCGTAGTCGGCGAGCAGCTCGCGTACCAGGCTCACGTGGAAGTCCTCGCCGGTGTGGCTGCCGGCCGCGATCGCCAGCCGCGGGCCCGCCAGCGCCGCACCCGCCTTCAGGCAGGCCAGCGCCTGGAACGGCTTGGCCGACGAGCGCGGCAGCACCGGCGCCTCCACCCGGCCGAGCGCCACCTCGGCGCGTCCCGACGGATCCAGGCCGACTGCGCTGCCGTAGTGGACGCTCTCCACGAATCCCGAGCGGACCACCTCGGCGAGCACGGCTAGGTCAGGCACCTGCGGTTCTCCTTCTGAGCGTGACGGGCTGGCGGGCCTCCAGCGTGCGGGCCAGCTTGGACAGCGACGCGTTGACCACCAGGTATATCAGCGCGACGACCAGATACGTCTGGATGAGCAGGCCGTTGTAGGCGGCCAGGACCTTGCCGCTGTAGAGCAGCTCGCCGTAGCTGACCACGAAACCGAGCGAGGTGTCCTTGAGCAGGCCCACCGACTGGCTGACGATCGACGGCAGCACCCGGCGGGCCGCCTGCGGCAGCACGATCAGGCGCATCGCCTGGAACCGCGTCAGGCCGACGGCCAGGCCCGCCTCCATCTGGCCGCGCTCGATCGAGCCGATGCCGGCGCGGAAGATCTCGGCGTACGCGGCCGCGTTCGAGACCGTCAGCGGCACCACCAGCTTCCAGAACAGCGGCAGGTCGAGCCCGTAGCGCGGCAGCGCGAACAGCACCACGTACACCAGCAGCAGCGCTGGGACGACCCGGACCACCTCGACGTACGCGGCCGACGGCAGGCGCACCCACGCCCGCGGCGACAGCCGCCCCAGCGCCAGGGCCACGCCCAGCGCCATGGACAGCGCCGCCGAGACGACCGCCGCCAGGAACGTGGACCACAACCCGTCCAGCAGGTAGCGCCACATCGGCCAGGTCCCGTACGGCTGCCACCGGGCCGCGTCGAGCTGCCCGTTGGCCGCGAACTGCCGCACGGCCAGCACGACGAGCACCACGGCGGCCAGCGTGCCGAGCACGGTGGCCATCCGGATGCGCCCGCGCGCCTTCGGCCCCGGCTCGTCGAAGAGCACGCTCATCGCAGGATCACCAGCCTGCGTTCGAGCCGGCCCGTCACGAATCCGGCGGCGGCGGCGATCAGCGCGTAGGCCACGCCCGCGCCCACGAAGATCGGGATGGGCTGGGCCTCGACCAGGTTCACGCGGTGCGCGGCCGCCGTCAGGTCGACCACGCCGACGGCCGCCGCCAGGGCGGTGTTCATGGTGGTCGCGATGAAGATGTTGCCGAGCGGCTGCACGACCGTGCGCAGCGCCTGGGGCAGGATGACGTGCCGCAGCGACTGGCCGAACGTCAGCCCGATCGCCCTGGCCGCCTCGCCCTGCCCCTTCGACACCGAGTTCACGCCCGAGCGCAGGGCCTCGCCGATGTAGGCGGCCTCGTACACGGCGATGACCACGAACGCCGTCACCAGCGGCTCGGCCTTGATCCCGATCTCCGGCAGGCCGAAGAAGGCCAGGACCAGCAGCACCAGCAGCGGGAGGTTCTGGAACGTCTCCACGTACGCCGTGCCGATCGCGCGCAGCACCCCGACCGGGCTCACGCGCAGGGCACAGACCAGCACGCCCAGCACCGCCGCGCCGGCGAACGACGCGGCGGTGAGCTGGAACGTCACGATCAGTCCCTGCCACAGCTCCGGCAGGTGTTCGAGGAGGACGGACATCAGGATCCCGGAACGGAGCCGATCTGCGGCGGCTGTGGAGCCTCACCGGTCACCACGGTGCCGATGGACTTCTTCCAGATCTCCTGCCAGACGCCGGTGTCCTGGGTCTTCTTCAGCCAGTCGTTGACGAACTTCTTGAACTGGTCGTCGCCGTGCTTGAGGCCGATCCCGTACGGGTCCACGGTGAACGGCTTCGTCACGATCTCGATCGACGGGTCCTTCTTCGCGTCGGCGATGAGGATCGTCTCGTCCTGCACGTACGCCACGCCCCGGTCCTGCTTGAGCGCCTGGACGCACTCGGGGTCGCTGCCGAACGTGATGATCTCCGCCTGCGGCGCCAGCTTCTTGATCGCCGGGATGGCCGGGGTGTTCGCGCCCGCCAGGACCTTCTTGCCGTTGAGGTCCTCCGGCTTGGCGATGCCGGTCGTGCCCTTCTTCACCGCGATCGTCAGGCCCGAGGTGTAGTACGGGCCCGCGAACGCGACCTGCTTCGCGCGTTCCTCGGTGATCGTGTACGTCTGGAAGACGACGTCCACGGTGCCGTTGGCCAGCAGCGCCTCCCGGGTCTCCGACGCCGAGTTGACGATCTTGACCTTGGGCTCGCCCAGGATGTACTTGGCCAGCGCCTTGCCCATCTCCGCGTCGAACCCCTCGACCTCGCCGGTGACGGGGTTCTGCTGGGAGAGCAGGGGCGCGTCCAGCGAGCCGCCCACGAGGAGCTCGCCACGCTGCTTGATCTTCTCCATGGTCGAGCCCGGCAGGATGTCGGCGGCCGCCGCGACGGGTGCCTTGGCGAGCACGTCACTCTGCTGCTTCGGCTCTCCCGGTACGGCTGGGCTGCTCGACTCCCCGCAGGCCGCCAGGGCTAACAGGGAGACGGCGGCGACGGCGACGAATCTCTTCATGAACAGCTCACTTCCTTCGATTTCGAAGATAAGCGGGACCGTAGTGGGAAATTTCGTAGCAAGTCAATACGTTGTCGGCGGAAGTCTGGACATGGTAGTTATCTCACATGAATCAGCGGCTGCCCGTGCAGGGGGCACAGGGCGACCTGCTGCGACTCGTCGCCACCGGCAGAGCCGAGTCCCGCGCCGACCTGGCCCGCTTATCGGGTCTGGCGGCCTCCAGCGTCTCGCTCCGCGTCGAGGAGCTCATCGACGCGGGCCTCCTGGCCGAGGAGGGCGCGGGCACCTCTCGGGGCGGCCGCCGCCCCCGCCGCCTGCGCCTGTCCTCCGGCGCGGGCGTGCTGGCCGTGGCCGACCTGGGGGCGCATCACGTACGCCTCGGCCTGCTCGACCTCAGCGGCGTCCCCATCGTCATCGAGGAACGCCGCTGCGAGATCGCCGAAGGCCCCCGCCGCACCCTCGACCGCATCGCCGACGCGTTCGACGCCCTGCTGGCCGAGCACGTCCCGGCCGACGTCCCGCTGCGCGGGGTGGGCACCGGCATCCCCGGCCCCGTCGACCCCGCCACCCTGCGGGTCGTCACCCCGTCCCGCATGCCCGGCTGGAACGAGTTCCCGGTCGCCGAACACCTGGCCACCCGATACGACCTGCCCGTCCTCGTGGAGAACGACGCCAACCTGATGGCCGCCGGCGAGGCCAGATGGTGGCCCGGCAGCGAGAACCTGATGGTCGTCAAGGCCGGCACCGGCATCGGCTGCGGCGTCATCGTCAACGGCCACCTGCACAGGGGCAGGGGCGCGGCCGGGGACATCAGCCACGTACGGGTGCGCTCGGACTCCTCGATCCTGTGCGCCTGCGGCCACCCCGACTGCCTGGAGGCGTACGCCAGCGGCGCCGCCCTCATGTCCGCCCTGGCGGAGGCCGGCATCGAGGTGACCCGCCCGGCCGACATCGTCACCCTGGTCAACGACGCCGTCCCGGAGGCCACCAGCCTGGTGCGCAACGCGGGCCGCCGCATGGGCGAGGTCCTGACGGTCCTGGTGAACTTCTTCAACCCGGACGTGGTGGCGGTGGGCGGCAGCCTCTCGGCCGCCGAACCCCTGCTCACCTCGATCAGGGCCGCCGTGTGGGAGCGCTGCCTCCCGCTGGCGACGAGGGACCTGGAGATAGCGCCGGCCAGAGCGGGCCGGGACGCGGCCCTCCAGGGAGCCGGCACGCTGCTCCTGGAGGCCGCCCTGACCTGACGCAGGTCTCCCGGCGGGGAAAGCGGGCAGGATCGCCCGCCTCACCGGGACGCCGGACCCTTCGAGCAGGAGCGATTCCGCCGCGCGTACTCGCCACCGGACTGGGGACCCTCACGGTGACATCGCGCGGCATGCCCGGCATGGCTCCCCGGTGACCCGGGATGAGCAGCAGCGGGCCGCGGCCGTCCGCGGTGCCGTGGACCTTGGTCTCGCTCCACGGGTTCGGGGCGGGCACGGCGAAGGTCTCGTACAGCCGCTCGGTTCCTCCCCACCCCCGGCCGTCCCGCCGATGGCTCGCGCAGCAGGGAGCCGAACTCCCGCCCAGCCACTCTCCTCCACATGAGGATGATGATGCTGACCGGCTCAAATGCCGGACCCTCTCCTTACGATTCACCATTGCCCCTTTAACCGGTACGGCGACCGCTGCGCACGGAGCAGCGGCGGCGCTACAACCTGCAGAAGGATTGCCTCGTGGGCGCGTTCGTGAAAAGCATCTGGCCGATGGAGGGGCGCACCGGCAAGGACTGGTCTTATCTCCTGTCCCTGCCCTCGGGCGACTCCAAGAAGGGCGATCGCGTCTGGGGCAAGGCGTCCTCCACGCGCCACTGGCTCAAGCAGGGCTTCGCCACCGGCGACCCCGCCTCGTGCAACACGTGGACGGCCTCGTCCGCCAAGGTGGCATAGCGGCGGGCGCGCGCCCGCGCGTGTCCGTGCGTAAAGAACGGGCCTCGGCGCTGTGGCGTACCCGCCGGGGTCGCGCCGGAGCGTGATCTCCTGGGCGACGTCGTCACCGTACGTTACTCAGGAGGTCCGAACATGCGCCGCCGAGCTCACCTGCTCGCCACCGCCGCCCTGGTCACCGCCCTCGCGCCGATCGCCGCGAGCACGCCCACAGGCGGGCTGCTGGATCGCGTGCACCACATCCGCGACGCCTTCATCGAGGCGGGCGCCCACTTCTACGGCCTGACCGACATCATCGGGGGCGTCAGCCTGCACTCGCTGCCGTCCTGAGGCCCCATACCTGCTCGCACCGGCGTTGAACCCGGCGCGGCCGCGAACGCGTACACCCCTCCATAGGCGCGGCCACGTGGAGGGGGCGTCATGGGGATGCCGACGGGATGGCAGGTGCTGGGGTTCGCCGACGATCCCGCTCCGGGCGACCCCGGGCAGGTGCGCACGCTCGCCCGCGGCCTGCTCGACCAGGCCGAACTGGCCGACACCAACACGGCCCGGCTGAGCACGGTCTCGGGCGGCAGCTCCGCCCTGCGGATGCGCGGCGACTACGCGGCCGCCTACACCGAGGCGCTGGCCGTGCTGCCGGCCGAGCTGGCCAAGCTGGGCAAGGCCTACCGGGGCGCGGGGGACGCGCTGATGACGTACGCGGGCAGCCTGGAGCAGGCCAAGGCCCGCTCGGGTGTCGCGCTGCGGCAGGGCGCGGCGGCCCACGAGCAGTATCAGGGGGCGCTGCGCGAGGTCTCCGCCCGCCTCCCGGCCGCCGCCGGGCTGCGCACGCTCTCCGACGTCGAGCAGGCCGTCACCGCCGCCGACCCCGCCGTCCAGGCCACGGTACGGCCGGCGGTGCAGCGGGCCAGGAACGCCGACGCGGACCGTACGCGGGCCCGCAGGGTGGCCGACGAGGCCGCCGCCCTGCGCGCGGACGCCGAGTCCCGGGCGGTCGAGGAGATCGAGCGGGCGCTGGCCGGGAGCGGCATCCAGAACAAGTCGTGGCTGGCCAAGGCATGGGACACGGTCTCGACCCCGTTCCGCTCCTGGGACGACTTCGTCAACCTGGCCCGCAACGTGGCCATGGTCGCCGGGATCGCCCTGCTGGTCATCGGCACCGGCGGGCTCGCCGGGGCGCTCCTGGTGGGCGCGGTGGTGGTCGCGGGCGCGATCGTGTTCGCCGACTCGCTGAACAAGTACCGCCAGGGCAAGGCGGGCCTCGGCCAGGTCATCCTGGACGGGATCGGCATGTTCCCCGGCGGCAAGAGCGCGGGGCTGCTGGCGCAGGGGATGGTGCTGGCCGGCGGCCTCCGGGGCGCCGCGACGGCCGTCCGCAACGGCGCCGGCCGCCTCATGGGCCGCCTCTTCGGCCGCCGCACCCCGCTCCAGCCCACCCCGGCCGCCGCCGATCTGGCGGGGGCTCGTTCACGTCTCGAGGAGTTGGGGCACCGCTTACCCGACCCGGCGGAACTGACCTTGGGACGCGGGCGCGGTGGCCTGATCGACATGGTGAACGGACGGCCGGTGCACGAATTCGTCCAGGACGTCGCCACCCAGCGCAACCAGCTGTACCGGGAGATGCGCGACAGCGGGCAGCCGCACTTCACCACGAACGACATCGGCAGAATGCACTCCATCGCCTTCGACCGGCGTACCGGGCAACTCTTCGAAGCCGACAACCGCACCATTGCCCACGTCGTGCCGGACGATCTGCATCCGACTCTGCAGGGACCGCTCGACGAGATGCGCGAGTACGCCGAGCGCAATCCGAATGCCTACGAGTACGGGCCCGGATATTCGGGTGGCTATCCTCACGGCGATGTCGCTGGCACGCATTCCGAAGTGGTGGCGACGAACAAGGCTCTCTGGGCCAGGGAGAGCGACGGCCGCCACCCCACCGACGCGGCCCATCTCTCCGAGATCGTCGTGGACAACCGCCGCCTGTTCGGTGGTGGGGAGGGCCTGCCCGCCCCCTGCTGCGCGAACTGCACCGCCATTCTGGGCCCTATCGACTCGATTCCGGGAAAGTCGGGAGCATGACGGGAAAGGTGGAAGCATGACGACGCCTCGCGTGCCACTGGCCGAGACCGATGTCGATGACCACGAGCGGGTGACCCACAACGGCGAGTTGTTCACCGGTGTCGCCACCGAAACCGGCCCCGACGGGACGCTACTGGGAGAGACCCGATACACCCATGGCATCCTGAACGGCCCGGCCCGCGCTTTCTGGCCGGATCAGACGCTCAGGCTGGAGTCCGTCTACGAAGGCGGCTTCCCGGTCCTGCACAGGGAGTGGCACCGCAACGGCCGGCTCGCTCTCGAAAGGCACCTCAGAGGCGGCGGCGAGCTGGTCGGCGAGCAACGATGGGACGAGGACGGGAACCCTGTCTCCCACCCATGAACGTCGCCCACCCATGAACGTCTTCCACCCATGAACGTCTTCCACCCATGAAGGTCTCGCGCCCATGAAGGTCTCGCGCCCATGAACGTCGAGGACCTGCGCCGCGCGCTCGCCACGGCCGGCATCCCCCCGGACCGGCACCGGATCCTGGACCGCCCGGCCGACGACGCCTGGTGTCTCACCCGGACCAAGCAGGCGTGGAAGGTGTTCTATCGCCACCGCGGCCAGACGTTCTACCCGCGGCGGTTCAAGGACGAGAGCGCGGCCTGCCACCACCTCTACGACCAGCTGGCCCGCCCCGCGGACGGCACGGCGGCCGGGTTGCGGGCCGCGCTCCTGCGGCGAGGCGCCAGCCCCTGCGACTTCCGGGTCATGGAGCAGCCCGGCGAGAGCACCTGGTGCATCCGGAGGCAGGGCCAGGTCTGGCAGGTCTTCTTCTTCGAACGCGGCGGCAAGCGCGACCTGCGGCGGTTCACCGACGAGGTCATCGCCTGCGACCATCTCTCGGCCCAGCTCTTCGGCGGGTGACGCTCAGGCGGGCCGGTGGAAGGTGGCCCGCCAGCGATGCCGTTCCCCGTCGCGCAGGTCCTCGATCTCCCCCGCCTCCAGCCCGTCGCCCGCGAACGCCTCGATCTCGGACGGGGTCAGCGGCCAGGGCGGCGCGAACACCGGCCCGCCCTCCTCCCGGCCCGACGCGATCACGAGCAACGTGCCCCCGGGTCGGACGAACCCGGCGACGCCCGCGATGGCCCGCGCGTGCAGCGGCTCCGGCAGGGACTGCACGGTCATGATCTCCACCACCAGGTCGAACGCCCGCCGCCACGCCCCGGGCGGATCCAGCAGATCGGCGACCTGGTAGCTCACCCGGCTCCCGGGGAAGCGATCCCGGGCCAGCCGGACGGCCGACTCGCTCACGTCGAACGCCACCGTTTCATAGCCGAGCCCCGCCACGTGCTCGGCGTCGTCGCCCAGCCCGGCCCCCACGACCAGCGCCCGGCCGCTGCCGGGCGAGCCCCACTCCGCCAGCAGGGCGTGCGGGGTCCGCGAGTCCCACGGCACGATCGCGTCGCCGGTCGCGGACTCGGCGTAGAGGCGCTCGAACCAGCCGGTCGGGTCGCCGGCCGCCAGCGACTCGCCGGCCAGCCTGACGGCGTCGGCATCCGGGTCGCGTCCGCTCATCGCCCCTCCCAGCGGAAGCCCCCACGGCTCCCCTCGTTCGGCCCTCGCGGACAGTTCTACCAGGTCGGCCCGGTCGCCCAGGGCCCCGGCGAGCACGCGCTGAGCGAACACGTGTTCGCGCGCGCAGCCCCGGCGACCGCCGGCTCGACGACGTCCAGGTCCGTGGCGGGGCACCCCAGGAGCCAGGTCCTTCGTCAGCAGGATGCGTGAGATCCGCCCTCGGGTCAGCTGCAAGGCCCGCCCCCTTGAGATCCCGATGTCTGGGGTCAACGGCAGGAGAGCCCGATCACCCGGGCGTCACGCGTGGAAGGACTCCCTCGACATCCGCCGCAGCCGCGTCTCGTCGATGTCGTGCCCGAGCCCCGACTGCGTCAGCGGGACCGCGATGATCCCGGCGTTCGCCCCCACGATCGGCGTGACGATCTGGTTCTGCCGCGGCGGCTGCGTGACGTCGCACGGCAGCGTGCAGCCGGGCAGGCTGGCGACCGCCACCGTGGCCGCCCGGGCCAGCCCGGCCCCCTGGCCGCCCGTGCACTGGATGTCCCAGCCCGCCGCGGCGGCCCGGTCGTGCGCGCGCCTGGCCTCCGACAACGACGGGAACGAGGACGGCCGCAGCAGCAGGACCCGCGCCGCCCGCAGCGTCAGGTAGTCGTCCAGCTCGGCGGCCGAGCCGGCCTCGACCGCCACCGAGGCGGCCACCTGGTCCTGGAGCGAGGCGTGGGAGTGGGTGTCGGCGACCGGGAAGGGCCGCTCGATGACCTCGAGGCCGTAGGAGTCGAGGGCGACGAGCTGTTCGAGGTCGGTGTAGGCGTTGCCGCCGTCGACGGCCAGCGTCAGGGCAGGGTACGCCTGCCGCACCGCGCGTACGGGCTCCACGTCCCAGCCGGGCCGGACGTCCAGCGTGACGTGCCCGTAGCCGGCGCAGACCTGCTGGTTGACCCGGGCCACGAGGCTCTCCACGGACGGGTCGGGCGCCAGCCGCACAGTCGCTATGAGGGACGTACGGGTGCCGCCGATCGCCTCGGCGAGCGGCACCCCGCGCATCCGCGTCCACAGGTCCCAGCAGGCCATGTCCACCGCGGAGTCACCGCTCGGCACCTGGTCGGGGTGCTCCCAGTCGACCCCGATCAGCAGCGCGGCCAGCGACTCCTCCAGCCTGGACCAGGTCTTCGCCTGGGGCGCGGTGGCCTCGCCCCAGCCCGTCATCCCGCCGTGGTCGGTGAGCTTGACGAGCAGGCTCTCCGACCTCCTGCCGAATGGCAGGACCAGCCGGAAAACCTCAAGCTCCCGCACTCGCGGCATGTACCCCCCTTTTATGACGCGGTTTCCTCCATAGTGCCCGCTGCCGGGGAGTGCACAAAACGCGGGGCCAGGATGACGCCCAGAACGGCCAGCGCGACGCTGAAGGCAAGACCGGCCGCGTAGTTCTGCGCGGCGGCGGTGAACAGCGCGCCGCTGACCGCGACGGCCATGACGGTGAACACCGACTCACCCACGCCCACGGCCGCGCTGTTGTTGCCCTCCTCGCCCTCCTTGGACATCTCCAGCACCAGCACCGACACGGTGGGGTGCAGCGCGCCGATGCCGAGGCCGACGATGGCCATCGCCACGTACGCCACCGCGAGCGGCACGAAGTCGACAAGGACCAGGCTCACCATCGCGATCCCGAGGGCGATCAAGGCGGCGCCGCCCCGGATGGCCGTCATGTCGCTGATCAGGCCGCGCCCCTTGATCCAGGAGCCGGTGGACCAGCCGAGCGCCCCGACGGTCAGCACCACGCCCGCGGCGGTGGCGCTCAGGCCGCGCTCGTTCATCAGCATGAGCGGGATGAGCACCTCGGCCGCCGTGTACGAGCCGAAGGCCAGGCCGCGCAGCACGGGCCCCGTCGGCAGGCCGCGGGCGGCCCGGAGCGAGCCGGGCAGCAGCAGCTTGGGCAGGGCCGTGACCAGCAGGGCCGCGCCAACGACGAGCAGGGGCAGGCCGGCCAGCCCGAGCGCGCTGCCGTACTGGATCAGGGCGGCGGCGACGGCGGTCAGCGTGGCGTAGACGAGCTTGCGGCCGAGGCCGGAGGCGGGCTCCGTGGCGATGCTGCCGTCGACCTTGCCGGCGGTGCCGTGCCAGAGCAGCAACGCCGCCGGAATGACGATCACCGTGACGCCCAGGAAGATCCACCGCCAGTCGAGGTTCTCCACCACGAAACCGGCGATGGCGGGGCCGATCATGGAGGGCACCACCCAGGCCGCCGAGAACAGGGCGAACACCTTGGGATGCATCGCCGGCGGGTACACCCTGGCGACCAGCACGTACAGGGCGACCTGCGTGAATCCGGTGCCGATGCCCTGCACGAACCTGCCCGCCACGAACAGCTCCATGTTCGGCGCGA
This sequence comes from Nonomuraea sp. NPDC049709, assembly GCF_040674815.1. Classification (NCBI taxonomy): domain Bacteria; kingdom Bacillati; phylum Actinomycetota; class Actinomycetes; order Streptosporangiales; family Streptosporangiaceae; genus Nonomuraea; species Nonomuraea sp. NPDC049709. The sequence continues at coordinate 52,953 of NZ_JBFANM010000014.1, read as the reverse complement.
ACCCGGCCAGCAGCAGCCCGGCCACGAACGCCGCCACACCGGCCGCGATGGGCTGGAGCGGCCCCCGTACGTCGCTCCACCGCCCGCCCAGCACCGTCGCGATCACACTGGCCGCCAAGGTGGCGCTGAAGGCCAGGTTGTACAGCGGCATGCCGCCGAGATCGCGCGCGACCACGGGCATTGCCGTGGCCACCGCCATCGCCTCGAATGCCTGCAACATGACCAGGGCGACCAGGCCGATGCTCAGCGCCCGGTACTGCGGGGACACCACGCCCGCCGCGGCTTTCTCAACAGTCGTCGTCGTCATGACGGAAAGCTATGGCGAAGCCCCGTCCGGCACATCGGGCGCGGGGCCTAGGGAATTGGGCCTAAGGCGGGTCCCAAGGCCGTCCTAGGACGTGGGCATGCGGGCCTGGATGCCGTCCAGCAGCAGTTCGAGGCCGTAGCGGAAGCGATCTTCGCCGTCGCCGGCGATCAGGTCGTCCACGTATTTGCTCACGTGCGGGAACCGGTCCGAGGGCAGCGCGCGGTAGTAGCCGGCGATCTGGCCGACGAACGCCTCGAAGTATTCCTGCTTGCTCTGCAGCCCGGCCGCGCGCATCCGCGCGTAGTGCAGGGAGCCCTCGTAGGCGTCGCCGACGATGTAGAGGGAGAGCCGGTCCATCGCCAGGGACGCCTCGCTCGGGGGCATCCCGGCCTCGATCAGCAGCCCGAAGAGGAACTCGCCGGCGCGGACCGAGTTCTCCCCCGACGGGATGTTGGCCAGCGCCGCCCTGGCCACGTCCGCGTGCGCGGCCAGCACGCGGTGCACCTCCATGGCGTACGTCCGCAGCTGCTCCTTCCAGCGGGCCGCGTCGCGCTCGGGCAGCCGGATCTCGCCGAGCACGCGGTCGTAGACCAGCTCGAGCAGCTCGTCCTTGCCGGCCACGTGCGCGTAGAGCGAGGCGGGGCCGGTGTCGAGCTCCTGGGCCACCCGTCTCATGCTCAGCGCGTCGAGGCCCTCGGCGTCGAGGATCCGCAGCCCGGTCTCGATGATCAGGTCCTGGCTGAGCTGCCGCTTGGGCTGCGCCGTCCGGCGCGCCTTGCGCCACGGGGGCGCGGGCACCTCGCTCCGACCGTCTTCCTTGCCATCCGCCATACGAACACTGTACTTGACACGAACACCGTTCGTCACTAAAACAGTGTTCGTGACGAACACCGTTCGTCCATAGAACACCGTTATGAAGGAGTTTGCCCATGACAGTCACCGCCTCAGCGGCGACGACCGAGGTCCAGCCCTATCGCTGGCGCTGGGTCGCCCTGTTCGTGATCCTGGCCGCCGAGGTCATGGATCTGCTCGACGCGCTCGTGACCACCATCGCCGCCCCCACGATCCAAAAGGAGCTGGGCGGCTCCGAGAGCCTCGTGCAGTGGCTCGGCGCCGGCTACACCCTGGCCATGGCCGTCGGCCTGATCACCGGTGGCCGGCTCGGCGACCTGTACGGCAGGAAGCGCATGTTCGTGATCGGCGCCTGCGGCTTCACCGCCGCCTCGCTGCTGTGCGGCATCTCGGTCAGCCCCGAGATGCTGATCGCCAGCCGGGTGTTGCAGGGCCTGTTCGGGGCCGTGCTGATCCCGCAGGGCCTGGGGCTGATCAAGGAGATGTTCCCGCCGCAGGAGCTGGGCAAGGCGTTCGGCATGTTCGGGCCGGTGATGACCATCTCCTCCGTCGGCGGGCCCGTCCTGGCCGGCTGGCTGGTGGACGCCGACTTCTTCGGCACGGGCTGGCGCATGATCTTCCTGATCAACCTGCCGATCGGCCTGGCCGCCGTGCTCGCCGCCCTGCGCTTCCTGCCCGAATACCGCCTGGCCAACGCCACCAGGCTCGACCTGCCCGGCGTGGCGCTCGTCTCGGCGGCCGCGTTCCTGCTGGTCTTCCCGCTGATCCAGGGCCGCGAGCTGGGCTGGCCGGCCTGGACGTTCGTCTCGATGGCCGCCTCGATCGTGATGTTCGCCGTCTTCGGCCGGTACGAGTCCCGCCGCGCCGCCTCCGGCCGCGACCCGCTGATCACGCCCACCCTGTTCCGCAAGCGGGCCTTCACCGGCGGGATGGTGGCCGGCCTGGCCTTCTTCTCCGGCATCATGGGCTTCGGCCTGGTCTTCAGCCTCTACACGCAGGCGGGGCTCGGCTTCACCCCGCTCGAGGCCGGCCTGACCGGGCTGCCCCAGGCGCTGGGCGGCGTCGTCGGCTTCGGCCTGGCCATGGCGGGGCTGCAGGAGAAGCTCGGTCGCGGCCTGCTGCAGATCGGCACCGTCGTGATGGCCGCCGGCGCCGCCGTGCTGGCGATGACCATCCACCTGGCCGGGATGGAGGTCGGCAGCTGGCAGCTCGCCCCCGGCCTGGCCCTGGTCGGCATCGGGATGGGCCTGACCATGGCGCCGTTCTTCGACATCGTGCTGGCCGGGGTCGAGCCGCACGAGTCCGGCTCCGCCTCGGGCACGCTGACCGGCGTCCAGCAGCTCGGCGGCGCGCTCGGCACCGCCGTGCTCGGCACGCTGTTCTTCAACCTGCTCGGCAGCGAATGGAGCTTCGGCTCCTCGATGCAGGCCACGGTGTGGGTCGAGGTGGGGCTGCTGGCTCTGACGTTCGCGCTGTCGTACCTGCTGCCCCGGCGGGCCAGGCCGGAACAGCAGGGTGCCTGACGGTCAGGGAGCGGCGTGGCGTTCGGCCCACCGGGCGATGTCGCGCCGCTCGATGGCGGCCGTCATCAGGTCGGGGAAGGCGTCGGGCGTGCACGCGAACGCGGGCACGCCCATCGCGGCCAGCGCGGCCGCGTTCTCGTGGTCGTAGAACGGCGCGCCCTCGTCGGACAGCGCGAGCAGCACGATCACCTGTACGCCGGCCTGCGTCATCGCCGCCACCCTGCGCAGCATCTCCTGCCTGACGCCGCCCTCGTACAGGTCGCTGATCAGGATGAAGATCGAGTTGGCCGGCCGGGTGATGAGCCCCTGGCCGTAGGCGATGGCCCGGTTGATGTCGGTGCCGCCGCCGAGCTGGGTCCCGAACAGCAGCTCCACCGGATCGTGCAGCCGGTCGGTGAGGTCCACCACCGCCGTGTCGAACACCACGAGCGACGTCTTCAGCGACCGCATCGACGCCAGCACCGCCCCGAACACGCTCGAATAGACCACCGAGGCCGCCATCGACCCGCTCTGGTCGATGCACAGCACCACCTCGCGCTGCACCGACCGCTGCCTGCGCGCGTAGCCGACGAGCCGGGAGGGGACGACGGTGTTCCGCTCGGGCAGGTAGTTCTTGAGGTTCGCCCTGATCGTCCGGTCCCAGTCGATGTCGGCCACCCGCTTGGGGCGGTGGGTCCTGGCCGAGCGGTCGAGCGCGCCGGTCACGGCCGCCCTGGTCTTCTGGGCGAGCCGGCGCTCCAGCTCCGTCACCACCTTGCGCACCAGGGCCCGGGCGGATTCGCGGGCCTGGTCGGGCATCACCTTGTTGAGCGCGAGCAGGGTGCCGACCAGGTGCACGTCCGGCTCCACGGCCTCGAGCATCTCCGGCTCCAGCAGGAGCCTGGTGAGGTTCAGCCGCTCGATCGCGTCCTTCTGCATGACCTGGACGACGGTGGCGGGGAAGTATGTACGGATGTCGCCCAGCCAGCGCGCCACCCGCGGGGCCGACGCGCCCAGCCCGCCCTCCCGTCCCCCGCTCCGCGTGCCGTCGGGCCCGCCCTGGTCGTAGACGGCGGCCAGCGCCGCGTCCATCTGCGCGTCCACGCCCTCCAGCCCGCACCCGGTGCCGTCGGCGGACCCGCCGCCCAGCACCAGCCGCCAGCGCCGCATCCGCTCGTCCGCCCCACTCATCCGCCCGCCCTTCCGATGATCGACAGGACCGTCGCGACGGCCGCCGCCGCGCGCCGCTCGTCCACGTCCGGCTCCGCTGCCCCGTCGTCGTGGCCGGCCGAGCGCAGCCGCTCGCCGACGGCCCGGCGCTCCGGCGCGGCGAACGCCCCGAACGTACGGCGCAGCAGCGGGAGCACGTCGGTGAACTGCTCGCCGGACAGCCCCGTCAGCCACCCGTCGACCAGGCTCAGCAGGCGCGGGTCGTGCACCAGCAGCAGCCCGCCCCCGGCCAGGAACCCCTCCACCCACGCCGCCGCCCGCGCCGGCGCCTGCCCTCGGGACATGGCCCTGGACATGCGGTCACCGGCGTCGTCGAGCTCGCCGGAGTCCAGCAGGATCCTGGTGAACCGGCCCTCGATCAGCCCGTGCAGGTCCTGCCGGTCGCTGATGCCGCGCAACGTGCCCAGCCACCGGCTGCGGGGCGACGCCTCCTCCCGCACGCCGTCGGACAGCAGGGCGACCGCGGAGTGCACCGCGTCGACGTGCTTGAGCAGGTCGGCCGCCGCGTCGTCGTCCAGCCCCGTCACCGCCACCGGCAGGCCGACGCAGATCCGCTCCAGCATCGAGCGCACGATCACCGCCAGCCCCTCCGCCGGCGTGCCGCGCACGTCGCCGTACCGGTGGGCGCGCACCATCGCGGGCAGCGCCGCCATCAGGTGCGTGACGTCGGTGTCGAGCGCGGCCTTGGCCGACAGCGCCGCCAGCACCTCGGGCAGCGCCGGCGGAAGCTCGGCCAGTAGGCACTGCTCCACCAGCGACGTCAGGTCCGCCAGCGCCGCGGACTCGGCCGCCGCCAGGTCCCTGGCCCGCTGCGCGGCCGCGGCGGCCACGGTGGTGCCGAGCGCGGCGTGCTCGATGAGCGCCAGGTCGTGCTCGGGCCGCCACTGCAGCGTCCACGTCTCCCTGAACGTGCCCTTCCCCCGGGCCTGCCCCGGCGTGCCCCAGCCCACCCCGAGCAGCCGCAGCCGGTGCAGCAGGTGGCTGCGGTCGAGGTCGAGGGGCTTGCGCAGGTCGAGGTCGATCTCCCGGTCGAGCGCCTCGGGCTTGAGCTTCAGCCGCCGCTGCTGCTCGCGCAGGTCCCGCTGGAGCGGCACCATCGGGGTGCCGTCGGAGACGTGGCCGAGCCGGTCGCCCACGACCATGCGCCGCTGGATCAGCTCCACCGCCAGGTCGTCGCCCTCGCACAGCACGGCCCTGGCGGCCTCGGTGACCTCGCCCAGACCGGCCAGCGGCCGGCCGCGCAGGGTGGCCAGGCTCTCGGCCAGGCGTACGGACTCGATGACGTGCGCGGACGACACGGGCAACCCCTCGTCGCGCAGCACCGCGGCGGCGCCGGCCAGCCAGCGCTCCACGGGCCGGTCGGGGGCGTCGAACAGGTGGTGGTACCAGCCCGGCGAGGTGATCCCCGCGCCGTACCCGCTCCACGAGGCCAGCCGCCCGTACGTCCACGGCACCCACGTCAGCTCCGCCTTCACCTTCGGCAGGCCGCGCAGGACGGCGTTGTCGGCCGTGACGGGCGGCAGCGGCCCGGCCAGCGCGGGCACGTGCCAGGCCCCGCAGATCACCGCGATCCGCCCGAAGCCGTGCTTGAGCGCCGCACGGAGGGTCTTACGCATGTACGCCTCGCGCCTGGCCTCCCGGCCGTCCGGCTCGTGGCCCTCGCGCACGGCGGCCATGGCCTCGGCGATCACCTCGAACGGCGTGTCACCGCCCCGGTGCTCGACGACGTCCTCCCACCAGCGCTCCGGATCGTCGTACCCGGCCGCGCGGGCGAGCGCCCCGATGGGATCGACCCGCAGCCCGGAAGGCTCTTCACCGTCCTCGGCCCGCCCGCCGGCAGCATCGTCGCCGTCCTCGGCCCGCAGGCCGGCAGCGTCGTCGCCGTCATCGGCCAGGGAGTGGGCGGCGGGCAGGTCGCAGAAGCGCACGGGGACGCCGGCCGACGTGGCGTACATGATCGCCTGCCACTCCGGCGAGAACGCGGCGAACGGCCAGAATGCGGCCTTGGCCGGCTCCCCCGGCACGTGCGCGAGCAGCGCGACCGGCGGCTCCAGCTCGGGTGTGAGGGAGACCAGGCCGTCGGCCTCGGGCGGGCCCTCGATGAGGATCACGTCGGGGCGCAGGCGTTCGAGCTCCCGGCGCACGGCCCGCGCCGAGCCGGGGCCGTGGTGGCGTACGCCCAGGACGGAGACGCTCATGACTCTTCGCGGCAGGCGCGGTAGAAGTCGCGCCAGTCGGAGCGCTCGCGGACCACGGTCTCCAGGTATTCGCGCCACACCACCCGGTCCGACACCGGCTCCTGCACCACCGCGCCGACGATCCCGGCGGCCACGTCGGAGGGCCGCAGCACGCCGTCGCCGAAGTGCGCGGCCAGGGCGATGCCGCTGGTCAGGACCGAGATGGCCTCGGCCGTGGACAGGGTGCCGCTGGGCGACTTGACCTTGGTGCGGCCGTCCTCGGTGACGCCGGTGCGCAGCTCCCTGAACACCGTCACCACGCGCCGGATCTCGGCCAGCCCCGTCGTCGTCTCCGGCAGCGCCAGCGCGCGGCCCAGCTGGGCGACCCGGCGCGCGACGATGTCCACCTCCTCCTCGGCGGTGGCCGGGACCGGCAGCACGACGGTGTTGAAGCGGCGGCGCAGCGCGCTGGACAGCTCGTTGACGCCCCGGTCACGGTCGTTGGCCGTGGCGATCACGTTGAACCCGCGCTCGGCCTGGACCTCGCGGTTGAGCTCGGGGATCGGCAGCGTCTTCTCCGACAGCACGGTGATCAGGGCGTCCTGCACGTCGGACGGCATGCGGGTGAGCTCCTCGACCCGGGCGATGCGGCCCTCGGCCATGGCCCGCATCACCGGCGACGGGGTCAGCGCCTCGATCGAGGGGCCCTCGGCCAGGAGCCTGGCGTAGTTCCAGCCGTACCGGATGGCCTCCTCGGCGGTACCGGCCGTGCCCTGCACCAGCAGCGTCGAGTCGCCGCTGATGGCGGCGGCCAGGTGCTCCGACAGCCACGTCTTCGCGGTGCCGGGCACGCCGAGCAGCAGCAGCGCGCGGTCGGTGGCCAGGGTGGCGACGGCGACCTCGACGATGCGCCGCGCGCCCACGTATTTGGGGGTGATGCGCTCGCCGTCGCCCAGGATGTACGTGGTCACGGCCCACGGCGACAACTTCCAGCCCGGCGGCCTGGGCCGGTCGTCGTCCTTGGCCAGGACGGCCAGCTCCTCGGCGTACTGGTCTTCCGCGTGCGGGCGCAGAACGGTCATAGGGAAAGCTCCTTGTACATGTCAGCACGAAAACGCAGCAGGGCGGCGACCTGCTGGATGGGCTCGACCGGCGAGTAGCTCTCGGCCAGCGGGAACAGGGCGGGGTCGATGTGCTCGCCCGCCAGCTTGACCAGCTCGCCGAGGTTCCACGGCTGCGTGGTGGCCACCTTCACGATCTTGCGAAGGACGGCCGTGGCCAGGCCCTCGCGCCAGTGGGACGACACGCCGCCGAGCACCATGATCAACTGGCTGTCCAGGTCGTGGTTCTGCACGAACCTCGCGGCCAGCTCCTGCTGCTCGTCCGGCGGCAACGACTCGAGCAGGTCGGCGATCGGGTCCCAGTCGAACATCGCCCGCGCCCACTCGGGGTCCTTCTGCAGCACGGCGGCGCGTACCCAGGCCGCCTTCACCTCGGCGTCCCAGTCGGGGATCTTCAGCTTGAGCAGCAGGGCGGGCGGGCGGTCCCACACCGACAGCGGGGCGCGGGCGATGATCTGCTGCAGCCACCAGGCGCGCTCACCGATGCCCCGGGGCGGCTTCGGGCGCACGCCGTCGCGTTCCATCGCCTTGTCACAGGCAGTGGGGGCCTCGATGGCGATGACGTCACCGGTGCCCTCCCGCCGGATCGTCACGCAGGCGCGCACCCGCTCGGCCATGCGCTGCGACATGCGCGACCCGGGCAGGCGGGTGAGGAGGTTGGCGGCGGTCTGGCGTACTTCCCTGCGGCGGTCGTCGAGCGCCTGCTCCAGGAACGGCTCGTCCGCCATGCTGAGCCCCTCGGCCAGCACTTCCGCGAACTCGGCCCGGTCGTCGGGCGTCTCGCGCTCCCATGTGCTCTCCAGCAGCCGCCGGGCCTGGGCGGGGTCGGCCGCCCTGAGCGCGCGCAGATGCGCCCGCCGGTCGGCGGCACCGCCCAGCTCCCACGTCTCGCCCGTGGGCTCCTCCAGCAGATAGTCCCAGGCGGGGTTGAGCCCGGCCAGCCAGCGGCCGCGCTGCCCGGCCAGGACGCCGAGATGCACCCTGATCGAACGGTCGCGCCGGCCGCGTTCGAGCAGCTCGGGCAGCACGTAGGCGGGCACCCTACGGCCGGTGGCGGCGGCCGCGGCCAGCCATTCGGGAAGCAGCCGCTCGTGCTCGCCGCCCAGGATCCGGCCGAGCCGCTCGGCCGCCCGCCGCCCCACCGCCGCCCGCTCCTCGGCAGGCGCGCTCCCCTGCCCTTCAGCCCCGGCCTCAACCTCCTCGGCGGACGCGCTCCCTTGCCCTTCAGCTCGGGCTTCAACCTCCTCGGCGGACGCGCTCCGCTGCGCCCCCGTCCCGGCCACGCGCCGTCCCGCCCGCCGCCTCGCCACCTCGACGGCGGCCGCCTCCAGCAGGTCACCTCCCTGGTACGGCCGCCGGTCGGTGCCGACGAGCGCCGTGGACGCCAGCTTGTCCCAGCCGGTCACAGGATCACCGCCGTTCCTTCGTCGTCCCAGGTTGTCAGGGGTCGCACGCCTTGGGGGGTCCATTCGACCGCCACGGTGACCGGGTGCCCTCCGGAGACGGCGATCAGCCGCCAGGGGTCCTGGCAGCGGGGGTGCAGAGGAAGGCCGCCGACGGAGGTCCGGTCGGGGACCACTCCGGCCAGCACGAGCGGCCAGGACTCGGTCCACGGATCCTCGGCCAGCGCCCGCGCCACCTCATCAAGCCCTTCCTCCGGCGAAACCCCGGGCGGCACGGCACGCGGCACGGCGGGGACCTGTGCGACGGAAGGCACCCCGGCGGCGACTCGCCCCTCTGGCGATGACGCGGCGGGAGCCGACCCTGCGGCGCCGCCTCCCTCTTCGGAGGCCGACGCGGCGCGAGACACGACCCCGCCCGGCATCGCCGGGACCTGTGCGGTGGCAGGCAGGGCGGTGGTGGGAGGCAGTCCGGTGGCGGTTTGTCCCTCGGGAGGCGCCGCACCCGGAGACGGCGCCCCCTGGGACCCCGCTGCCCGTGACGGCGCGGCTGGGGGGTCCGTTGGTGGGGACGGGTCGGGGGTGGGTGGGTGCCAGGGGGCGGTGCCGTGGCGGGTTGCGACCAGGGCGCGCAAGGGGGCGGCGCCCGGGTAGAACGTGAGGTCGGCGTCGATCGTGGTGCCCGTCACCAGGGAGGCGTCCAGCGGCTGCCCCTGTGGTGCGAACGACAGGATGAGGGCGGGCCTGCCGGTGCGGCGGCCCCGCAGCCAGACGCGGCGCGCCGTCAGCCGGTCCTGCGCCTCGTCGCGCCTGCCCAGGACGTCCCAGTGGTCGCGCACCGGCGGCCCGGCCAGCACCTCTTCCCTGGTGACGGGGAACCCGGCGCGGATGAGAACGGTCTGTGCGAGGGGCTTCGGCAGCTCGGCCCGCCGCCGGTAGGCGATGGCAAGCAGGTTGATCAGGGCGTATTCCTCCAGCAGCCGCCCCGGCCAGCCCTCCTCGGCCCGCACCCGGGACAGCCGGGACACGACGCCCGCCACGCCCGGGGCCTGGGCGTCGATGAGGCGCTTGGCCAGGCCGTCCCAGTCGTGCTCGGCCGCTCCCGCCAGTCCCTGGCGCACCTGGTCGGCCAGCCACCGCTCCAGCTCGGCCAGCCCGGCGGCGACCCGCGAGTGACGTACGGACTCACCCCGGCCGCCTGCCGAGATCCCGTTCGCCCCGCCGGCCCCGATCCCTGCCCCAACGCCTCGTCCCGGCGCACCCGGGCCCGAACCCGATCCCTCAGCGCCGAGCGCGCCCGGGGCCGACGGGTCGGCGCCCGAGGAGTCCAGGCCCGGCGCGCCCGTCTCGCCGAGGGTCGCCCGGCCGACCGCGTCGCCGGGCCCGGCGTCCCCAGCTTCGGCTCCCCCTGCCCCGGCTCCCCCTGCCCCGGTGCCCCGGGCTCCGGTGCCCCCGGCTCCGGTGCCGCCGGCTTCGAGGGCGGCGGTCTCGGCGGCCTTGGCGCGGGCGGCTTCGAGGCGGGCGGCCGACTTCTCGGCGCGCTCGGCCCGCCCTTCCAGCCATTCCGTCACCCACTGCGGCGCCGCCTCCTGGACCGGGACCGCGTCGGCGGACCACAGGAGCAGCAGCCCGAGCGCATGCTTGCACGGGAACTTCCGGCTCGGGCAGCTGCACCGGTATGCGGGCTCGGTCAGGTCGACGCACGCAAGGTAGGGCTTGGCGCCGCTGCCCTTGCACTCGCCGTACAGGACCGTGCCTGTCGTGCCGCGTAACGACCACTTCCCTGGCGCTGCCACCCCCTGCGCCGCCTTCTGGGACGGCGCGTCGGGGGCGAGGGCGAACACCTGATCGCGGCTCCACCGTTCCGTCACCTGCCGCAGACTAGCCAGCCCGACCGACAGTTCGCGGCCGGTCAGGGGAGATCAGCCGGCGGACCCGACGCGGCAGGTTCCGACGGGTCAGCCGGCGGTCACCTCCGCCGCCGACAAGTACGAGCCGCCGCTGGCCCTGGTGCCCTCCAGCCGCACGTAACGGGCGTCCACGGCCGGGAACGTGGCCGTCTTCAGCCGGGCGTCGCCGGCCCACGTGCCGCCCGCGACCTCCGTGAAGGTCTGGCCGTCCGTGCTGACGTACACCTTGTAGTCCAGGATCGTGCCGTTCAGGTTGCCGTCGAAGCGGGGCTGGTAGCCGACGTTGCCGACCTGCTTGACCTCCCCCAGGTTGAGGGTGATCGACTGCGGGAGCGGGGTGGGCGGCGAGTACTCCGAGTGCCAGAACGTGGCGATGTCCCCGTCCACGGCGCGCTCGGGGCCGAAGCCGGCGTGGAAGCTGCTGGCGTACACCTTCGGCTCCGTGCACGTCTCCGTGACCGTGACCGGCACCTCCGTGCTCTCGTCCCCGACGCGCACGGTGATCCGGTGCTCCCCGGGCGGGGTGTCCCTGGGGGCGGTGATCTTGATGGTGGCGGTGGTGGCCTGACCGGCGGGCGCGTCCAGGGTCGCGGTGGCGGGGGTCGCGGTGAGCGGCGCGGCGGCCGTCACCGTGAGCGGCCTGGAGAGCGCGTCGCCGGTGTTGTTGACGATCCTCGCCGCCACCTCCGCCTGGCGTACGGCCAGCTCGCAGTGGTCCAGCGCGATCCGGCTCGGCGTGACCGTCTGCTGGACCGGCTGCCCGGCGGCCAGCAGCGCCCAGCCGAACGGGACGTCGGCGTAGTACGCCGAGCGGCAGTCCCGGGGCGCCGAGCGGGGCCGGCCGGCGTCGAAGTGCGGCTTGCACGAGGCGCGGTCGGGCAGGTCGGCGTCGTACGCCGTGTCCAGCCCGGCCGCGAGCACCTGCCCGCGGGCGAACAGGTAGCCGCTGTGGCTGCGGCTCTGCGCGTCGGCCTTGTCGAACAGCGCGTCACTGTACGCCTTCGGCCCCGTGAGATCCGCCCAGAACGCCTGGGGCGCGCACCCGATGGTCTGGTCGGTGCTCGGCACGGCGCAGCGGGCCGCGCGGAAGTCGCCCCCCAGCACCGTGACCTGCCCCTGCGGGAACTTGGCGCCCGCCAGGGCCGTGTACGCGGCCGTCGCCGTGGCCGGGTCGCCGCCCGGGTGGACGGCGAGCAGCGGCACCTGGAGGCTGCCGTCGCGCTTGGCCGCCCCCGTGTACGCCTGGTCCTCGTCCTGCACGCGCTCGTACCCGGTGGGCCGGGCCGCGGTCATGGTGTCGGCGTTCAGGATGATCGCGGTCTCGCGTACGGAGCCGTCGGCCTGGAACGCCGAGCGCTCCCCCGCCACCTCGACCCGGTAGCGGTACCCCAGGGCCCGGCTCAGGCTGGTGGCCAGGCGGCGGGCGCCGGGGCCGAGGAGCTCGTTGAGCACCAGGGCATCGGGGGCGGCGGGCAGCTCGGCGGCCAGCCGGGCGGCGAAGTTGTCCAGGTCGGTGGTGTCGGCGGCGTCGGCCGGGCGTACCGAGTCCTGGAGATCGGCCTGCACCACGAGCACCTGACCGGCGGGGGTCCTGGGCAGCTCGGGGGCGGTGGTGGAGCCGGCCGCGGGCACGGCGCCCAGGGGGACGAGGGCGAAGGCGGCGGCGAAGTAGAGGGATTTCTTCATCACGCGTCCTGGAGGGCGGGCCGGCCTGACTCGACGACGAACGACTTGCGTACGGAGGCGGTGCCGTCGGGCGTGGTGACCTTGTCCACGACCACGTAGTCGGCCCGCATGGTGTCCTTGGCGAGGCGGCAGCGGATGTAGCCGCGCTGGTTGTTGAAGAACTTCAGGTGCGGGTTGGCCGCCAGCCACTCGGCCCCGCCGGCGGTGGTGTCGGAGCCGTTGCCGCCGGAGGTGATCGAGGTGCCGAGAAACTCGACGCCCACGGTCGGGGAGTCTGGATCGGCGAAGTCGGCCTTGAGCTCGGCGGCGCAGTTGACGTGCGCGTCGCCGGTGATCACGACCGGGTTGGCGACCTTCCGCTGGGTGATGCCGGCCCACAGGCGGTCGCGCTCGGCCGCGTACCCGTCCCAGGTGTCGGGGTTGAGCTGCTGCAGCCCGGGGTCGGTGAGCCGGTCGAGCTGGAACATCATCACCTGGTTGGCCAGGACGTTCCACGTGCTGCGGGAGCGGCCCAGGCCGTCGAGCAGCCAGGCGGCCTGCTGCTCGCCGAGCATGGTGCGGCTCGGGTCGAGGCGGGCCGTGACGTCGGCGGGGCTGCGGAACTGCCGCTCGTCCAGGACGTGGAACGTGGCCAGCCGGCCGTACGGGATGCGCTGGTACATCGGCATGTCCGGCCCCACGGGCAGGGCCGAGGGGCGCATCGGCTGGTTCTCGAAGCAGGCGCGGAAGGCGGCGGCGCGGCGGCGCAGGAAGTTCTCGGGGGTGCCGCCGGTGGGCGACAGGTCGGCGCCCCAGTTGTCCTCGACGTCGTGGTCGTCCAGCGCGAAGAACCAGGGCGCGACCGCGCGGGCGGCCTGCAGGTCCGGGTCGGAGTTGACCAGGGCGTAACGCAGGCGGTACTGCGAGAGGGTCATGGTGGGCGCGTTGTGCGCGGCCGACAGCGACGTCTTGCGCTGGCCGCCCGTGGCGCCGATCGCCAGCTCGTAGATGTAGTCGCCCAGGTGGCCGATCAGGTCGAGGTCCTGGGCCGCCATGTCGCGGTAGGCGGTGTAGAACCCGCTCTCCCACTGCTGGCAGGAGGCGTACGCGAAGGAGACCTCGGTGTTCCAGCGGGGGTCGGGCGCGGTCTTCGTACGGCCGGTGCGGCTGGTCTCGTCGCCCACCGTGAAGCGGTACCAGTACTCGCGGCCGGGACGCAGCCCGTTCACCTCGACGTGGACGGCGTGGGCGAGCTCGGGACGGGCGGTGGCCACGCCCTTGCGCACCACGCGGCGCATGCCGTCGTCCTCGGCGATCTCCCACCGGACCGGCACGGGGACGCGCGGCATGCCGCCCATCCCGTCGTCGGCCAGCGGTTGCGTGGCGAGCCTGGTCCACAGCACGACGCCGTCGGGGCGGGGGTCGCCGGAGGAGACGCCTAACGTGAACGGGTTCGCGGACAGCGCGGGCGCCGGGTCGCTCACGCCGCCGGGCACCTGGCCCAGCGCGATGAGCCCGGCCACGCCGGTGGCGTACGTGAGCATCTGGCGCCGCGATGCCCTGCTGTCGAGCAGCGAACGCCATTGATCGGGTTTCACCTGGTCTTGCCTCATTCGTCGGTCTGGTTGCCGGTTAAAAAATATTAAAATATTAGAAATCGTACGACAGGTGAACGCACAGGGTCATCAGCGGAAGCAGGACCTGTCCGAAATATCCACATAGACTCACCTCGTGGAGTTGCGGATCTACCCTGACGGCCCGTCCATCCAGGTGGCCGACGAGGCGGCGGCCCTGGCCGGCTCGCTCGACGGCCAGCTCGTCCTCGACGGCAACCGCTTCCTGCGCCGGGACGTCAAGGGCGCACCGGTCGCGTTCGTGGAGCGACCGCCGATCGCCGAGGCCCTCGACCTCCTCCCCCACCCCGAGGGCGGCTGGTTCCGGGAGACGTGGCGGTCGCCGGTGACGTTCACGCCCGACGGGTATCCCGGTGCGCGGGCCAGCGCCACCGCCATCTACTTCCTGCTGCACCCGGGCGAGGAGTCGGTGCCGCACATGGTCAGGTCGGCGGAGATCTGGCTGTGGCACCGCGGCGGGCCGCTCGACCTGACGATCGGGGACGAGACGGTCGTCCTGGGACCGGACGTGGAGCACGGGCAGGTGCCGCAGGCGGTCGTGCCGGGTGGCGCGTGGCAGTCGGCGCGTCCCGCGGGCGACGAGGCGGTGCTGGTGAGCTGCCTGGTCTCGCCGGGCTTCGACTTCGCCGACTTCACCGCCTAGCGTCCGTGACCACCTGCTTCACCGCCTAGCGTTCGAGGTATGACGCGGCTGGCCCTCTTCGACCTCGATCGGACGCTGCTCGACCTGGACACGGCGTTCGTCCTGTGGGCGGGCGAGTTCGCCGAGCGGCACCGGCCGGCGGAGGGGGCGGTGGAGCGGCTGGTCGCGCTGCACGCCGCGACCCATCCGGACCGGGAGCGGTTCTTCGCGCGGGTACGCCGGATGTTCGGCGTACGGGAGTCGGCGGAGGCGCTGATGGAGGGCTTCCACGCGCGGATGCCACACCTCGCGGAGCTCTACGCCGGGGTGCCGGAAGCGCTGGCCGGGTTGCGCGCGGCGGGATGGCGGGTGGGCGTCGTCACCAACGGCCCGGCGCGGCGGCAACTCGCGAAGATCCGGCGGACCAGGCTGGACGACCTGGTGGACGGGTACGCGATCTCGGGGGCCGAGGGTGTGCGCAAACCCGCGGTGGAGCTGTTCGCGATCGCCGCCCGGCGGTGCGGGGCCGACCTGGGCCAGGGCGGCTGGATGGTGGGCGACAACCTGATCGCCGACATCGGCGGGGCGCGGGCGGCCGGGCTGCGGCGCATCTGGATCGACCACGGCACGTGGCCGGGACACGAGCATGGGGCCGACCACGTGGCCGGGACACGAGCATGGGGCCGACCACGTGGTCGGACACGTCCTGGAGGGCATCGCCGTCCTTCGGGCCGCCCACCCCTGAGCCGATCGGACCGCGAGATCACCCCGGGCCCGCCCCCTGAGCCCGATCGGACCGCGATCGCCCCGGGCCCGCCCCGAGCCCGATCGGACCGGGAGATCATCGCAAACACGCCCCCTGAACCCGATCGGACCGCGAGATACCCGCAGGGCCGCCCCCTGCCCCCGAGCCCGAGCCGGTGGCAGGTTTACCGGCGCGCGGCCGGGCAGCCCGCTAGGGGTGGAGGAGGTGTGGTCATGGAGGCCAAGGAATGGACCGTGCGGATCTCTCTCGCCGAGGACGGCGACGACACCGCCGCCCGGGCGACGCTGACGATGGGGAACGGCGACCGCGTGACCGGGACCGGCCGGGCGCGCCGCAATCCCGCCGATCCGGCAGTGCCGGAGATCGGGGACGAGCTGGCCGCCTCCCGCGCGCTGGCGGACCTGGCCGAGCGGCTGGCGGTCATCACAAAACACGATATTTCGGAAACAACCGCCGAATTCCCAGCTCCCACCCGCTCGTGGTAACGCCATTATACCACGAAATGCGAATTAACGCATTTCACCGCTAAATGGCGAGATTTCGCTATATTTATGGCCATGGGTGCCGCAGAAGAGAAATTCATCAAGTCCGGGAAACTGAGCCTGTGGACCGAACGGTTCGGTGACCGGGGAGACCCCGTGGTGCTGCTCGTCATGGGCACCTCCACCCCCGGCCTCGGCTGGCCGGACGACCTCGTGGACACCCTCGTGGCCGGCGGCCGGCAGGTGATCCGCTTCGACCACCGCGACACCGGCCGCTCCGACTGCGTCGACTTCACCACCGACCCGTACACGCTCGCCGACCTGGCCGCCGACTCCCTCGCCGTGCTCGACGCGTACGACACCCTCTCCGCACACGTCGCCGGCGCCTCCCTCGGCGGCGCGGTCGGCCAGTGGCTGGCCGCGCACCGCCCCGAGCGGGTCACGACGCTGACCGCGATCATGACCAGCCCGATGGGCACCGACGCGGGCCCCATCTGGGTACGCGCCCTGTCCGGCCAGGCCCCGGACCCGGACGACCTGCCACCGCCCGCGCCCAGCTTTCTGGAGCACCTCATGCGCGCGGCGGCCGTGCCGAGGATCACCCGCGAGGAGTACATCGCGGCGAACGTAGAGACGTGGCGGGTGCTGAGCGGCGAGGTCCTGCCCTTCGACGAGGCGGCGGCCCGGCGGCTGGTCGAGGAGTCCTACGACCGTGCCGGCAATCCCGCCGCCGCGACCAACCACGACCTGGCCGGGCGCGCGATGACCGCGGACCGGCGAGCCCCGCTGTCCTCGATCAAGGCCCCCACGCTGGTGATCCACGGCACGGCGGACCCGCTGCTCCCGCCGCCGCACGGCGCGGCGCTGGCGGCCCGGATTCCCGGCGCGCGACTGGAGACGATCGAGGGCATGGGCCATTCTTTCCTTTCTCCGGACTTGCCCCGCCGGGTCGCCGAGCTCATTCTCCGGAACACGGCCCAATAATGTGCCGAGGCTGCCCAGATATCGCCCGGACCACGAATAGTGAACGTCCCTCTGGCAATTGCCGCAATGCGGTCGTCGGGCCGGACGATGCCTGGGGTAACGTCGGCTCTCTCCGGTCGGTCACCCGACTCGCCGCACGCACGAGGAGAGACGCATGGTCCGCAAAGCCGTGATCCCGGTGGCCGGTCTGGGCACCCGGCTGCTCCCCCTGACGAAGGCGCTGCCGAAGGAGATGCTGCCGATCGGCGACAAGCCCGTGATCGAGCACACCATCAGGGAGCTCGTGGACTCCGGCATCGACGAGATCACCATCGTGACCTCGGCCCGCAAGGAGCTCGTGCAGCGGCACTTCGCGCCGGACGCCGACCTGGAGCAGCAGTTGCGCGACGCCGGCAAGGACGACCTCGCCGACGCGGTGGCCGAGCTGTCGTCCCTGGCGCACATCACGTACCTGTACCAGAACGGCCCCTACGGCAACGGCACCCCCGTGCTGAACGCCGCCCGCGTCATCGGCGACGAGCCGTTCATGGTGCTGTGGGGCGATGACGTGTTCGTGGCCGAGGTGCCCCGCGCCAGGCAGCTCAAGGCCGCTTACGAGGCGACGGGCGCGCCCGTGCTCGCCCTGCTGCCGATGGCGGTCGAGGACGCCTCCCGCTACGGCGTGCCGATCGTCGAGGAGGATCTCGGCGGGGGCCGCCTGCGCATCTCGGGCCTGATCGAGAAGCCGCGCCCTGAGGAGGCCCCCTCCCGGTACGCCGCCATCGGCGGTTACGTCGTCACTCCGGGCGTCGTCGCCGAGCTGGAGGCCGCCACCCGCCGCTGGCAAGGCGACCCCGAGGGCGAGATCTACCTCACCGACGCCCTGCACCGCCACGCCGCCGCCGGGAACCCGGTGTACGGCCAGGTCATCGACGGCACCTGGTGGGACACCGGCTCGCCGCTCAACTACCTCAAGGCGCAGTTCGCCGCGGCGCTGGCCGATCCGGTCCACGGCCCGGAGCTGCGCAAACTGGCCCTGGAGAGCTAGCGTCTACCGCAGAAGCACATGAGGAGGGCACCGGTGAGCCGACAGATCGTTTCCATCGTGGGTGGCAAGGACGCGGAGTCCGCGGCCACGTACGAATCAGTCAACCCCGCCCGCACGGGCGAGGTCGTGGCGCAGGTGGGCCTGGCCGACGCCGGCACGTTCGCCGCCGCCTGCCGCACCGCCAAGGAGGCGCAGCGCGAGTGGGCCAAGGTGCCGGCGCCGGTGCGCGGCCGGGTGATCGCCTCCATCGGGCGGCTGGTCGAGGCCAACGCCGAGCGGCTGGCCCGGCTGGTGACCGAGGAGATCGGCAAGCCGTACGCCGAGTCGCTCGGCGAGGTGCGGGAGATCGTGGACACGTGCGACTTCTTCCTGGGCGAGGGCCGCAGGCTCTACGGGCAGACGGTCCCGTCGGAGATGCCGGACAAGAACCTGTTCACGTTCCGGAACCCGATCGGCGCGGCGGCGGTCATCACCGCGGGCAACTTCCCGGTGGCCGTCCCGTCGTGGTACCTGGTCCCGGCCCTGCTGTGCGGCAACGCCGTCGTCTGGAAGCCCGCCGAGTACGCCGCCGCCTCCGCGCACGCGATGTTCCGGCTGTTCACGGCGGCGGGCCTGCCCGACGGCGTGCTGAACATCGTCTTCGCCGACGGCGCGGAGACGTTCGCGGGCCTGGAGCTGGCCCTGGGCGAGGGCAGCGTGCAGAAGGTCGGCTTCACCGGCTCCAGCGAGGTGGGCCGGAAGGTCGGTGAGCTGACCGGCCGCCACCTGCAGTCGGCCTGCCTGGAGCTGGGCGGCAAGAACCCGATGGTGATCATGCCGGACGCCGATCTCGACCTGGCCGTCGAGGGCGCGCTGTTCTCCGGCTTCGGCACGGCCGGCCAGCGCTGTACGAGCCTGGGCACGGTCATCGTGCACGAGAGCGTGCACGACGCGTTCGTGGAGCGGTTCGCGCGCGCCGTGGGCGACGCCCGGATCGGCGACCCCGAGCAGGACGTGCTGGCCGGGCCGCTGCTCGACCAGAAGTTCGCCGACCGCTACGAGGAATACCTGACCTGGATCCAGCCCCACCACAAGGTCGTCACGGGCGGCCGGGGGCGGATCACGAAGGACAACCCGCGCGGCGACTTCGACGGCGGCGAGGGCCTCTACTACCACCCGGTCGTGGTGGACGGCGTCCGTCCCGGCGACCGGCTGTTCATGGAGGAGACGTTCGGCCCGCTCGTGGGCGTGACCGCGTTCCGCACCCTGGACGAGGCCATCGAGCTGGCCAACCTGCCGGGTTACGGCCTGTCGAGCTCCATCTACACCACCGACCCCAAGCACGCCTTCCGCTTCCGCGAGGGCATCTCGGCCGGCATGGTCAGCGTCAACAACTCCACCTCCGGCGCCGAGGCCCACCTGCCGTTCGGCGGGAACGGCAAGTCGGGCAACGGCAGCCGGCAGTCCGGAATGTGGGTGCTCGACCAGTTCACCCGCTGGCAGGCGATGAACTGGGACCACTCCGGGCGCCTGCAGAAGGCGCAGATGGACGTGGCGGAAATCACCCCCGATGTGGACTTCCGCCTCGCATGAGAAAACGGGGCCCCTTCGCGCGAAGGGGCCCCGTCCTCCGGAGGATCAGACCTGGCCGGCCTTCTCCAGGGCCGAGCAGCAGGTGTTCACCAGCAGGCGGGTGACCACGTACGGGTCGACGTTGGCGTTCGGGCGGCGGTCCTCGATGTAGCCCTTCTTGTCCACCTCGACCTGCCACGGGATGCGGACGGAGGCGCCGCGGTCGGACACGCCGTAGCTGTACTTGTTCCACGGGGCGGTCTCGTGGGCGCCGGTCAGGCGGCTCTCGATGTCGGCGCCGTACTGGGAGACGTGCTCCATCGGCTTGTCACCCTCGCCGAGCGACTCGCAGGCGGTGATGATGGCCTCGTAGCCCTCACGCATGGCCTTGGTGGAGAAGTTGGTGTGCGCGCCGGCGCCGTTCCAGTCGCCGCGGGCGGGCTTGGCGTCGAGGGTGGCCTCGACGCCGAACTCCTCGGCGGTCCGGTAGAGGAGGTAGCGGGCGAGCCACAGGTGGTCGGCGACCTCGATCGGGCCGGCCGGGCCGACCTGGAACTCCCACTGGCCGGGCATGACCTCGGCGTTGATGCCGGAGATCGCGAGGCCGGCGGCGAGGCAGCGGTCGAGGTGCAGCTCGACGATCTCGCGGCCGAACACGGCCTCGGCGCCCACGCCGCAGTAGTAGTGACCCTGCGGGGCGGGGAAGCCGCCCTCGGGGAAGCCGAGCGGGCGGCTGCCCTTGAAGAAGGTGTACTCCTGCTCGATGCCGAACCAGGACTCCTGGGCGGCGTACTGCTCGGCGATCGGGCGCAGCAGGGCGCGGGTGTTGCTGACGTGCGGGTCGCCGTTGATCTCCTCGACCTCGCACAGGACCAGCTTGTTGGCACCACCGCGGATCGGGTCGGGACACGTGAGCACCGGGCGGAGCACACGGTCCGACGAGTGGCCCTCGGCCTGGTTGGTGCTGGACCCGTCGAAGCCCCAGACCGGAGGCTCGGCCCCGTCGGCAAGGATCTTGGTCTTCGAGCGCAGCAGAGCCGTGGGCTCGGTGCCGTCGATCCAGATGTACTCAGCCTTGTAGCTCACGGCGGTCCTTTCGGGGTTCTTCTCAGCCACGCCGAGTCTTACGGACGGCCGTTTCCCGGTTTTTGCCCGAATGTGAACGCCGTGTTAATCAGGAGGTTTCTCGCACAGTGCCGTCGCCCTCGATGGTGAGCACGGCGTTGGGCCCGCCCTCCCCGCACTCGGGGCCGTTGGGGTAGCGGCCCTTCGGGGTGACGGTGACCGTACGCTCCAGCACCGGGTCGCTTCCGCCGCCCCGCAGCGTAAGCCGTACCTCGACGGGCCGTTCTGGCAGCCCCTCCACATCGCCGAACCCGTGCTTCTCCCCGGTCGGCACGCCCGTCATCGCGCAGGTGTCGCCCGAGCAGGTCTCCCGGCCCGCCCGCGAGGACGGATAGAGCCCGGCACGCGCCTGCTTGCACGCGCCGTCCCAGCACACCTCCAGCTCGACGGAGCCCGACCGGTCCGCGAGCGGCCCCTTGACGTGCACTCCCACGCCCACCGGGGTGCCGATCAACGTGCACGGCACGCTTGGCGAGCAGCCGGTGACGAGCAGGAGGGCGGGGACGAGCCAGACAAGTCGGCGCACAACCGATAAGACGCGGGGCAGGCACCGCCGGTTCGGAGGGCCGTGCGAACATCGAGTCAGGGGGATTCTCATGCACGATCTGTGGTTCGGCGCGTTCCTGTCACCTGAGGCCGCCGGGCGCGACCGGCTGTTGCGCCACGTCACGCTGGCCGACCGGCTCGGGCTCGATCTGATCGGGGTCCAGGACCATCCGTACCAGGCGGACTTCCTGGACACCTGGACGCTGCTGTCGGCCGTGGCGCAGCGCACCGAGCGGATCCGGCTGGTCCCCGACGTGGTCAACCTGCCGCTGCGGCCGCCCGCCGTGCTGGCCCGCGCCGCCGCCTCCCTCGACCTGCTCAGCGGCGGTCGGGTGGAGCTGGGGCTGGGCGCGGGGGCGTTCTGGGACGCGATCGCCGCGATGGGCGGGCGCCGGCTGTCGCCGCCGGAGTCGATCGAGGCGCTGGCCGAGGCCATCACCGTGCTGCGGGCGCTGTGGACGCCGGGTGAGCCCGTGGTGTTCGAGGGTGCGCACTACCGGCTCGGCGGCGCCCGGCCCGGGCCGTTCCCCGCCCACCCGATCGGCATCTGGATCGGCGCGATCAAGCGCAGGATGCTGGAGCTGACCGGGCGGATGGGCGATGGCTGGCTGCCCTCCTCCTTCTACAGCCCGCCCGAGGCGGTGGCCGCCCAGGTGAAGGTGCTGGACGCGGCGGCCGCGGACGCGGGGCGCGACCCGGCCACGATCCGCAAGGTGTACAACATCGGCGGCTCGTTCTCGCCGCTGCCGGGGCCCGGGTTCCTCGACGGGCCCGCCTCGCTGTGGGCCGAGCAGCTCACGGAGCTGGTGTTCGAGGTGGGGATGACCGGCTTCGTGCTGGCGCCGGGGCTGCAGGCGGAGCGCGACCTGCGTACGTTCGCCGAGGAGGTGGCGCCGGCCGTGCGCGCGGCCGTGGCCGATCAGCTGGGCCGGCCCGCGCCCGAGCCGGCCGATCGGCCCGTCACCATCGCCGAGCTGCTCGACCTGGACGAGGAGGGGCGGCCGCACGCGCCCAAGCAGGATCCGGCCGCTCTCACACCCGAGCAGCGGCGGCTCGGGAAGCACCTGGTGGACGTGCACGACGGCTACCGCCAGGAGCTGCGGCAGGTCCAGGACGCGGTGGAGGAGGTGGCGGCGGGCCGGCTGGGCGCGGAGGAGCTGCGCTCGACGATCAACCGGCTGAGCGTGCGGCAGAACCACTGGACGCTGGGCACGTACTGCGCGACGTTCTGCCGGCTGCTGACCGTGCACCACACGGTCGAGGACGGGGCCATGTTCCCGGCCATCCTGGAGCGCGACTCGACGCTGGCGCCGGTGATCAAGAAGCTGGAGCAGGAGCACGAGGTGATCGCCGAGCTGCTCACCCGGCTGGACGAGGCGTGCGTGGACCTGCTGCGGCGCGGCCCGGCCGGGCTCGACGGGGTCAGGGCCCGCGTGGACCGGCTGGCCGAGGTGCTGTCCTCGCACTTCGCGTACGAGGAGGAGGAGCTGGTCGAGCCGATCGCCCGCCTGGGCATCCAGGTCTAGGCCGGGTCCAGGCCGACGGGCCAGGTCTGGCCGACGGGCCAGGGTCTAGGCCGACGGGGCGACGGCGGCCAGCTCGGGCAGGACCTCGCCGTGCAGGATCGAGCGGGCCAGGGCGTCGCCCGTGAACGGCGCCATCGTCAGACCCGCCGCGCCGAACCCCGTCACCACGTGCAGCCCGGCCGTCCCGGGCAGCGCGCCCGCGATCGGCAGCTCCCCCGACGGCAACGGGCGCAGCCCGACCCGGGTTTCGATGACCGTCGCCTCCGCCGCTCGATGACCTCCGGGTAGTAGGCCGCGCCCGCCGCGTACAGGTCGTAGAACGGGCCCTCGACGGTGGATGCCCACGGCGAGATGATGCCCGCGCCGGCCTCCGTGGCCTGCCCGGCCAGGCCGGACTCCACGACCGTGACGGCCGCGCCCCTGCGGGCCAGCGCGAAGGCGGCGCCGGCGCCGGCGATGCCGCCGCCGATGACGATGACGCGGTGCTCCTGTCGCACTGTGCCCCTTCTCTCTCCGGGACGGATGCCGGGTGAGATCCGGTAAGACCGGGTACCACTTGCGAGGATACGAGTTCGCGCCCGCCAGAAGTCGCCACCCCCCACGACGGCCCGCACACATGGAGCCTCGAGTGGACGTATCCGCCGCGGTGTGGTGGCTGACGATCCTGGGGATCGTCGGGCTGCTGCTGTTCGACTTCTTCTTCCACGTCCGCAAGTCGCACATCCCCACGCTGCGCGAGGCGTCGGTCTGGTCCGCCTTGTACGTGGGCATCGCCCTGCTGTTCGGCGTCGGCGTCTGGCTGCTCGGCGGGCCCGAGCCGGGGGCCGAGTATTTCGCCGGTTACGTGACGGAGAAGGCGCTGTCGGTCGACAACCTGTTCGTGTTCCTCGTCATCATGTCGAGCTTCAAGGTGCCGCGCGCCGACCAGCAGAAGGCGCTGCTGTTCGGCATCGTCTTCTCGCTGCTGGCCAGGACCGGGTTCATCCTGGTGGGCGCGGCGCTGATCAACATGTTCGCGTGGGTGTTCTACCTCTTCGGCCTGATCCTGCTGATCACGGCGGGCAACCTGCTCAAGCCGGAGGGCGAGGAGAGCCACTCCCCCGACAACCTCATGGTCCGCGTGGCCCGCCGGCTGCTGCGTACCACCGACACCTATGACGGCGACCGGCTGTTCACCGTCGAGGACGGGCGGCGGGTCATGACGCCGATGTTGCTGGTCATGATCGCCATCGGCG
This sequence comes from Nonomuraea sp. NPDC049709, assembly GCF_040674815.1. Taxonomy (NCBI): domain Bacteria; kingdom Bacillati; phylum Actinomycetota; class Actinomycetes; order Streptosporangiales; family Streptosporangiaceae; genus Nonomuraea; species Nonomuraea sp. NPDC049709. Next base: position 29,291 of record NZ_JBFANM010000014.1, on the reverse strand, counting down.
GGACCGACATCCTGTTCGCCCTCGACTCGATCCCGGCCATCTTCGGCCTGACCCAGAACGTCTACCTCGTCTTCACCGCCACCGCGTTCTCCCTGCTGGGCCTGCGCCAGCTCTACTTCCTCATCGACGGGCTGCTGGACCGGCTGATCTACCTGGCCTACGGCCTGGCCGTCATCCTCGCCTTCATCGGGGTCAAGCTGGTCCTGCACGCGCTGCACGAGAACAACGTGCCGTTCATCAACGACGGCGAGCCGGTGCCAGTCGTCGAGATCAGCACGGGCCTGTCCCTGTCGGTGATCATCGGGGTGCTGCTGGTCACGGTGGTGGCCTCGCTGGCCAGCGCCAAGGGCCGCGCGCAGAACACGGTGTCGGTGGTCCGGCGGCACGCGCAGCAGTACCTGGACGTCGAGCAGGACCCGGAGGTGCGCGAGGAGATCTTCCGGCGGCTGCTCACCGAGGAGGCGGAGCTCAGGAAGCTGCCGGAGAAGTACCGGCGGCAGATCCGCGACGAGGACCGCCTGATGGCCCTCCTGCGCCGCGCCCACGAGGAACACACGACCCAGACCGCGCACCGACCCTGACCGCGCGCCGACTCTGAGGCACGTCCGCGCACGTCCGCGCACGTCCGCGCCCGCACACGTCCGCCCGGACACGCATCGGGCCCGGGCGTCGTGCCCGGGCCCGATGGGCCGATCCCGTGGACGGTACGGCTACGCGCGCCAGTCGGTGCCGTTGCCGTTTCCGTCGTAGCCGAGCAGCCGCATGGCCTTGTCCGGCTCCATCGCCGCGGCCAGGAGCTGGGCTCGGGCGTTGGCCGTGTCGCGCTCCTGCTCGGCCCTGGCCTGCGCCGCGCGTACGCCCTTGATCGCGACGAACGCCAGCCCGCCGCCCACGATCGCCGCGACGACCACGACGAACAGCAGGAGCAGCAGCCCCGGCGAGGCCACCGGCGACGAGCCGGCCGCGTTGGCGCCGTTGCCGCCCGCCAGCGTGCCCGTCACCGCCAGCGCGGCGATGATGGACAGCACGACCAGCCCCAGCAGGCTGGCGACGACCAGCCAGATCCGGCCGACAGCCCTGCGCCGCGCCGGCGCGGCGGCTGGAGCGGCTGTGCCCACCACCACGGGCACCGGCGTGGCAGCCGCCGGGGCCACCCCGGAGACCGGCGCGGGAGCGGCGGCGGCGGCCCAGGGCACGAACTCGGGCCGGTCGGCAGGCTCGGCCGACCTGTCGGGCACGACCGGCCCGTCATGCACGACCGGCCCGTCATGCGCGACCGGCGACGCCCCGCCCTGCAGAGGCGCGACCGGCGAAGCCCCGCCCTGCTGGGGCGCGACCTGCGAAGCCCCGCCCTGCAGAGGGGCGACCGGCGGCGAGCCGCCCGAGGCGGATGTCTCCGGCGAAGACGTGGCCCCCGCGGGCGCCGTCACCGACGGGGGCGCCGCCATAGGCGACCCCAGCGGCCCCGCCTGCGCGGGCGAGCCTGCCGCGGAAGGCGTTCCCACCGTCCCGGGCGGCCCCGCCGCCGTGGGCGACGCCGGGGAGCCCGCCGGCACAGGCGGCCCGTAGGGGGCGGGTGGCTGGATCACCGGATGGCCCTGGATGACCGCCGGCGGGCCCGGTGGCATCGCGCGGGCGGCCTTGAGGCCCGATCCGCCGAGGCCGACCGGCACCGCCTCGACCGGCTCCCCCGCGTTCCCCGGCAGGTCGCGCTCGATGTGACTGTGCTCCTTGTGCGCCCTGGCCGCGTCGCGGTGGTAGTCCTCCAGCTCCCGGTAGAGCTCGTCGGAGGCGTAGACGGTGCCGTCGATGAGCGGCCCGGGCTCGCGCCGGATGATGGCGACCACGTCGTCGCCGTTGAGCGTCTTGTGCGTCTCCAGCGCGTGCGCCAGGCAGAGCACCTCCCTGCGGTGCTCCTGCAGCAGCGCCTCGGTCTTCTCCAGCAGCCGGACGAGGTTGAACTCGATGCGCTCGCCGAGCACGTCGGGCGTCAGGTCGGGCTGGTTCCTGGCCGGCTCCCTGTCGGTGATGCCGATGGAGCCGCCCGGGCCGCGCTTGCGCATGGCCTTGCCGCCCATGATCTCCAGCTCCTGGAGCGCGGGCAGCGACGTGACGCCGGAGCCCATGCCCCAGTACGACTCCATCATGGCGGTCAGGTAGGTGGCCGAGTAGAGGTCGCCGGAGACGCCCGAGGAGTTGTCCTCGCCGAAGAACATGCGCTCGCCTGCCAGCGAGGCCAGGGAGACCATGATGTCGGCCTCGTGCTCGGACTTCCACCGGGTGAACTGGTCCTCGGGCTTGATCGAGGCGACCATGCCCAGGTAGTCGGCGCCCTTCTCGATGGTGGCGATGTCGATCTCGAGGTGGAAGCGGGTCACGTACGCCACGACGGCGTGGCAGGCCTCGTGCACGGCCACGGCGTGCCGCTCGCGCTCGATGTACTCGACGTCCTCGGGCGGGCCGAGCTGCTTGAGCCGCTTGGCGCGCAGCACGTCCGACCAGGTGATGATCTCCCGCCCGTCCCTGATGGCGGTGATGAGCGACTCGTTGACCAGGTCCTTGATCGTGGCGCCGGTGGCGTACGGGGTGATCGTGGCCAGCTTGTCGATCTGCTCCGGCGTGAGCTCGTGCCACACCTTGTCGAAATAGCCCTGGTACGTCCGCACCCGCCCCGCCTTGGACGGGTAGCCGACCTTGTAGATGCGGTCGATGCGGCCCGGCCGCAGCAGCGCCTCGTCCAGCGCGTCCGGCCGGTTGGTGGCCATCATGACGAGGATGCGGTATTTGGGCGGCGGCTTGGGCCGCATCCCGAGCAGCCGCCGCACGAGACGGTTGAAGAACCCGCGCGGCTTCTTGAGCCCGGACAGCTCGGTGAGCAGCGCCTGCAGCGTGCCGGGGTCGCCGCTGCCGTTCATGCCGCCGCCCATGAAGAAGCGGTTGCGCCGGCCGGGCTCCTCCTCAGCCGGCGGCCCGCCGCGGAAGGCCAGCACCTGGCGGGTCTCCTCGGTCAGGTAGCTCAGGCCGTGGCAGCCGTGGTGGCCGGAGAACTCGGAGAAGCCGCCGCCCTGGCCGGGCGGGCCCTGCTGGGCGAGGCGGCCGCGCTTGCCGAGGGAGTCGGCCTCGTCGAAGAAGACGATCACGCCGCCGTACCGGAGGGCCAGCTTGCGCAGCTTCCTGAACAGCCCCTTGACCTTGAGGATGCCGACGCCCATGAACATGTTCGTGAACGCGCCCGGATCCACGAACACGTACGGCTTGCCGGTCTCGCCGGCCACGGCCTCGGCCATGAGGGTCTTGCCGGTCCCCGGCGGGCCCCACAGCAGCAGGCCGCTGGGGACGTACCCGCCGCGTCGCTCGATCTCGTCGGGCCGCTCCAGGAAGACGATGTTCTCCTGGACCCGCTCGACCACGTGGTCCTGCCCCCACACGTCGCGGAAGCGGGTCTTGATGTCGTCGGGGAAGTACGTCTCGACGCCGCCCCTGGACAGGAACCAGAACAGGCCCACGAACTGGATGATGACGAAGAAGAACAGGAAGACGATCTGCAGGAAGAACGGCAGCGCCTGCCAGATGAGCGCCGGCGCCTGCAGCAGCGCGGCGAACGGGCTGACGTCCAGCACCGCACCCAGCACCAGCGCGGTCAGCGTGATGAAGAAGGCGATCTTCAGCGCCCGCGCGAGGCGGAAGCGCGTCCAGTCGTCGAAGCGGCGGTGCGTCCAGCGCTCGAAACCGCCGAAGACCTTCTGGCTCCAGAAGCGGTGGTAGGCCGACCAGTGCTCGCTGACGAAGAAGTGCAGCTGCCGCAGCACCTCCGCGCCGAGCAGCCAGAAGATCCACTGGTAGGCGTACGCGATCTGCTGCGCCGCCTCGGGAAAGCTGACGACGCCCTCGAAGTCCGCCATCACCTTCCACGTGAGGATGAGGTAGGCCAGGACGAGGACGATGAGGAACTTGCTCCGATCCCAGAACTGCATCTTCTTCCTGGTCACGGATTCGGGATCGGAGGGCCCGCTGCCGGGGGCACGCAGCCCTTCATGCTGATTGGTCGTGGTCAATGATGCTCCCTCATCCGGGCAGCCGGAGCAGCTTGAACGAACTCGCGATCTTCTCGAACTCGGCGGCGCGCTTCCGGAAACAGACCGACTGGCAGCCGATGAGCATGACGGAGACCGTCCCGCCCTTCTCGTCGAGGATGGCGGTGTGGTCGAAGGTCTGGACGTCGTTGCCGATCTGATAGTTGAAGCGGACGTGCACGCCCCTGGCGCCTTGGTCCAGGAGCAGGACCTCGTCGCTGATGGGCTCGAAACCGTTGAACATCGGCGCCTGCCCGCCCGCCGCGGCCTGCTGCGCGTAGAGCATGCGCATCTGCTCGGTCACCGGCAGGATGAAGTCGCGCAGCCGGTTCAGGGAGATCGAGTCGCGTTGCTCCTCGGTGAGCTGGTGCACGGTGGCGTAGACGAACGGTTCCGGCGAGCCGAGCAGGTGGTTGACCGACGGATCCGTTGACTGGTCGAAGGCCGTCGACCAGACTCGCTGGGCCCGCAGCAGCGCCGCCTGCGAGTTGGGGTGGTCACCGGACAGATACAGCTCGATGGGATAGGCGTCGAGTTGGGTGAACGAAGCGGGCACCTTGAAGTAGGTCGTGCCACCCTTGTCACGTACGTAGGTGAACTCCGGCTGTCCGCACGCGGACAGCATCAGGACCGCGCCCATGAGCGCGATCAAAGCCCGTGCCTTTTTCACCAGGGCTTACCTCCGCTTTACGGACCAACGGAGTGGTTGTGCCCGCTTTCAGGAGGAATGAGCCCGATGGGCGGTGAAAAATCTTGACCAAATCTTGGCCGTCCATTGGCTTTACTTGTTACAGATCAAAAAGCCGTCCGTACCGGGTCTGTGGCGCGCCGCTACAACGTTCATGCAACCTCCATTGGTTCAACTCAGGAAGTAGCGAAAGATATGAGGATCCCTACCGCCACCCCCGGAGCGAACAATGACAGAACCCGCGATGGAGACCGTGGACTCCTTCGGCATGACGGCTGAGCGCCAGTTCGCCGATGTCTGGTCACGGTCGGTCCTGTCGATCAGGGAGCGCCGCCTGCTCCTCATCGGGCTGCTCGTCGGCCAGGGACTGCACGAGATGACGGACGTCCAGCTCGACGCCGCCCTGCGCGCCGGGGACCTGAACGAGAACGAGCTGCGGGAGGTGGTGGTCTTCCTGACCCACTACGCGGGCTGGGCCCGGGGCGCGAAGCTGAACGACCAGGTGGAGGACCTGATCGAGCGGATCAGGCAGCCTCGATCCGATAGAGCGGACCCTGCAGGCTGAGCGCGTAGAGCTCGCCGTCGGGGCCCTCGCCGAACGACGAGAGCTGGTCCACCTTGCCCACCTCGGCCGCGGCCTTGAGATCGTCCACGGGCGCGGCCCTGACCCATCCGGCGCAGAAGTCGCCGTACAGGAACTGCCCCTGCAACCAGGGGATCTTCTGGCCGCGGTAGACGTGGCCGGCGATCACCGAGCAGTTGCCGCCCTCGTTCAGGGGATAGACGATCACCGGGTCGACCAGGTCACCGGCCTTGCCGTCGCGGAAGGGCTGCTTGCCCTCGCGCAGGTTCCAGCCGTAGTTCTCGCCGCCCTCAGAACCGGCCGGCTGGTAGTCGACCTCCTCCCAGGCGTTCTGCCCGACGTCGCCGATCCACAGGTCGCCGGTGGAGCGGTCGAAGCTGAAGCGCCAGGGGTTGCGCAGGCCGTAGGCCCAGATCTCCGGACGCGCCCCCTCCTTGCCGACGAACGGGTTGTCCTCCGGCACGGTGTACGGCTTCCCGCGCGGGTCGATGCGCAGGATCTTGCCCAGCAGCGTGCCCAGGTCCTGGCCGTTGCCCTCCGGGTCGCCCGCGCTGCCGCCGTCGCCGAGCGCGATGTAGAGGTGGCCGTCGGGGCCGAAGGCGAGCTGACCGCCGTTGTGGTTGGCGTACGGCTGGTCCTGGGTGAGCACGTCGCGCCTGGCGGTGGCCCTGGTGCCGTCGTAGGCCCACTCGGTGACGTGGGTGTCGCCGTTCGCGTCGGTCCAGTCGAGGTAGACCCAGCGGCCCGAGGGGTGGAACGCGACGCCGAGCAGCCCCTGCTCGTTGCCCGTGCTCACCTCGCCGGACAGGTCGATGACCGTGTCGCCGCCGGAGGTGCGCAGCCGGCCGGTCTGCTCGGCGACGTAGAGCCGGTCGTCGCCCTTGCGCACGGCGAAGGCCACCGGCTGCTCCAGCTCGGCGATCTCCGTGAAGCGCAGCTCACCCCGCTCGGGCGGCGGGGTCACGTCGGGAGACGGGGTGGCGTCGGGCGACGGCGCGGGAGACGGGGACACCGCGGAAGCCGTCGAGACCGCCTCGGCGGGCGGCCGGGCGGTCGAGCAGGCGGTGAGTGCCACGAGGAGCGACACGATAAGCGACACGGCCACAACGAGGCGCACACCGTTCATCCTGCCATGAACGTTATGGTTCAGGCATGCCTACCGCACTGATCACTGGAGCGACCGCCGGCCTCGGCGCCGCCTTCGCCCGGCGCCTGGCCGCCGACGCGTATTCGCTCGTCCTCGTGGCGCGCGACGAGCTCCGCCTCGCCCAGGCCGCCGACCAGCTCAAGCTCAGGTACGGCGTGGACGTCGAGGTGCTGCCCGCCGACCTGGCCACCGAGGAGGGCCTGGCCAGGGTCGAGGCGCGGCTCCGTGACCCCGCTCGCGGCGTCGACCTGCTGGTGAACAACGCCGGGTTCGGCAACGCGGGCCACTTCCCGAACGTGCCGGTCGCGAACGAGGTGCGCATGCTCAAGGTGCACTGCGAGGCCGTGCTGCGGCTGACGCTGGCGGCGCTGCCCGGCATGCTGGAGCGCGACCGGGGCGCGATCGTGAACGTGGCCTCGGTGGCCGCGTTCTTCACCCGGGGCACCTACAGCGCGTCCAAGGCGTGGGTGGTGAACTTCAGCGAGTCCGCCGCGCACGAGGTGGGCAACCCGCGCATCAGGATCATGGCGCTGTGCCCCGGTTTCGTGCGGACCGAGTTCCACCGGCGGGCCTCGATGGACGCCTCGGGCATCCCCGGATTCCTGTGGCTGAAGGCCGAGGACGTGGTCCGCGACGCCATGCGTGACCTGGCGCTGGGCAAGCGCGTGTCGGTGCCGGACTTCCGTTACAAGGCCATCGTGGCGGTCGGCCGCCTGGTGCCGCGCAGCCTGCAGTCCATGGTGTCGTCGAGGATCGGCCGCTGACCCTCCCCTCCCGCGGCAAAGGAACGGGCCCCCGCCGCGGGAGGGGGTCGCGGTGGGGGCCCGAGCGGCCGTGAGCTGGGCTCACGGCCGGGAATCAGGAGTCAGGGGGTGCTCAGCGGTTGGCCTCGTGGCCGATCGCCAGGCCGGAGGACGGGTCGAAGAAGTGCAGGTTGTGCGTGTCGAGGACCAGGTCGATGTTCTGGCCGGGACGCACGTGGCTGCGGGCGTTGACGCGGGCGGTCCACAGGGACTTGTCGCCCACGAGCGGCAGCGCGGCCTCCTCGTCGTCACCGGTGTCGGCGGCGGCGACGGTGTCCTTGTGCTCGACCGGCGGGGCGTCGATCAGGAACAGGACGTTGATCTCGGAGCCCAGCTCCTCGGTGACCTCCGCCTTGACGGGCAGCGTGGCCCAGCCGTTGGCGTGGTTGCCGGCCGAGGTGGCGTCCTCGAAGTCGGAGGGGCGGATGCCGAGGATGATCTTCTTGCCGATGTACTGGTCGAGGCCCGGCTTGTCGGTGAACGTCGAGTCGGGGATCGGCAGCTTGATGTCGGCGAAGGTCACGGCCGCGCCACCGTCGCGGACGAGCTCGGCGGTGACGAAGTTCATCGACGGCGAGCCCATGAAGCCGGCCACGAACAGGTTGACGGGCTTGTCGAACAGGTTCTGCGGGGTGTCGACCTGCTGGAGCAGACCGTCGCGCAGGACGCAGACGCGGTCGCCCAGGGTCATGGCCTCGACCTGGTCGTGGGTGACGTACACGGTGGTGACGCCGAGGCGCTCGTGCAGCGTGTTGAGGGAGGCGCGCATGGAGACGCGGAGCTTGGCGTCCAGGTTGGACAGCGGCTCGTCCATGAGGAAGGCCTGCGGCTCACGCACGATGGCGCGACCCATGGCGACACGCTGGCGCTGTCCGCCGGAGAGGGCGGCCGGCTTGCGCTTGAGGTAGGTGTCCAGGCCGAGCATCTTGGCGGCTTCGCCGACGCGCTTCTGGATCTCCGCCTTCGGCATCTTGCGGAGCTTGAGGCCGAAGGCGAGGTTCTCCTCGACCGTCATGTGCGGGTAGAGCGCGTAGTTCTGGAAGACCATCGCGATGTCGCGGTCTTTGGGCGGGAGGTGGTTGACGACCTTGTCGCCGATCGAGATCTCGCCGCCGCTGATGTCCTCAAGGCCGGCGATCATCCGGAGCGCGGTCGACTTACCGCAACCGGACGGGCCGACCAGCACCATGAACTCGCCATCCTTGATCTCAAGGTTGAGCCCGTTCACGGCCTTTACGCCACCGGCGTAGATCTTGTCGACGTTCGTCAGAACGATGGATGCCATGACATTCCTTCGCGCTCCAGGGCTGTGGCCCGGACGTTGGTACAGAGTCACCACTCACGTGGATACGTTTTCAAGCATCTCACCCGAAACGGACATCGGTGTCAAGGGTTACCGCGTGACCAGCCGTTGTCAGCGCGTCCGTCTTCCGGTTTTCCTGGAACCATGATGGAATCGTTTCCATGGAGAGGCGGGCGACGATCAAGGATGTGGCCGAGGCGGCCGGCGTGGGCGTCGCGACCGTGTCCCGGGTGCTCTCGGGCGGCTCGGCCAGCCCGCAGACGCGGGAGCGCGTCCTGGCCGTCGCCGCCCAGCTCGACTACCGCCCCAGCGCCCTGGGCCGCAACCTGCGCCAGCGCCGCACGGGCGGCATGGGCCTGCTCGTCCCCGACCTGACCGACACCTTCCACGCCCAGCTCGCCGAGGGCGTGCTCGCCTGCGCCCGCTCGGCCGGCGAGCCTGTCGTGCTCGGCTCCACGGGCGGCGACCCCGAGCAGGAGTCCGAGCTGATCGGCATGCTCCTGGAGCAGAGCGTCGACCGCCTCATAGCCGTCCCGTCCGGCGACGAGGAGACCTGGGCCCCGGCGATCCGCGCGGGCATGACGGTGGTCTTCGCCGACCACCTGCCGCCCGGCCCGGCCGCCGGCGACGATCCGGCCGCGACGGCGATGACCGACCTCATGCGCCTGGACGGCCTGCCCCCCGCCCCGCAGTCGCGCCCGCTGGATGTGCCGTCCGTAGTGGCCGACGACCGGGCGGGCATCCGCACGGCGGTCCGCTACCTGCGCGGCCTGGGCCACAAGCGCATCGCCTTCCTCGGCGGCCCCGGCCAGGACCGGCGGGTGGCGGCGTTCCGGGAGGCGGTGGGCTCGCCGGTGGACGAGGAGCTGGTCGTGTTCGGCACGGGCAGCCGCGACTCGGCCTACGCCGCCGCCTCCGGCCTGTTCCAGAGCCGCCCCGACCTGACGGCGGTGCTCGCCGGGGGCAACGTGCTCGGGGAGGCGGCGGTGCTGGCGGCCAGGGAGCTGGACCTGCGGGTGCCCCGGGACGTGTCGCTGGTGATGTACGACGACGTGCCCTGGGCCGAGCTCTGCTCCCCGCCCCTGACGGTGATCGCCCAGCCGGGCCGCGACATGGGCTATCGAGCGGCCGAGCTGGTCCTGCGCTCCGGCGGCCGCCGGCCGCGCGGCGTCGTCCTGCCCACGGAGCTCATCATCCGCGGCAGCTGCGCTCCCCGCCGCTGAGCCCCGTTGCCGCAGGTGGGCTCGATCGCGAGCCGGCCGCGCCGGCGGGCGGCGCCCCCACGACGACGCGCCCGCCCGGCCGGGCTCCGGCCCGCCCCCCGTCACCGCTCGTTCCTTCTCTCCCGGAGGACCCACGCCGAAGTGCGGGGAGGGTCCGCCCCTGTCATCCCTCGTTCCTTCCCTCCCGGAGGACCCACGCCGAAGTGCGGGGGGGCCGGGAGGGTGCGGGTAAGGGGTGGCGGAGAGGCTAGGGATCGGTGGCAAGGACGGCGGCGGCGCCGCGCAGGAGCTCGGCGCGCAGGTCGGCGGCGGGCACGTCGGGGAGCTGGGTGATCGGGTCCGTGACGGCGGCCAGCGCCTGCGCCGCGCGCACCCGCCGCCGCCAGTCCGGGTCCGGGCCCGCCAGCAGGTCGACGGCGCGGTTCATGAGACCGACCACCCGGGACATCGTCCCGGTCGTCTCGTCCCCGTAGACGGAGGCGTCGTGCAGGAGCAGGACCATGGTCTCCCGGTGGGCCAGCATGACGTCGAGGCAGCCCTCCAGCACCCGCCGCCGCACCTCCGCCGGCCCGATGCCCGCGGACGCCTGCTCGCTCGCCGCCTCGATCGCCGTTTCCAGCTCGTCGATCGGCGGCTCCACCAGGCTGGCCAGCAGCTCGCTCTTGCTGCGGAAGTGGTGGTAGAGCGACGGCTTGGTGATGCCGACGCGGGCGGCGATGTCGCGCATGGAGGCCGCGCGGTAGGTCTGCGCGGTGAACAACTCCCGCGCCGTCTCGATGATCCGAGACCTCGTGTCGCCACCCGGCTCGTCCCTGGTCAACGCCGCCTCCTCCGCAGTGCCACCGCGCCAGCCTAACATCCCTACCTACCGGTCGGTTGCCAACCTTCCGATCGGTAGGCTAGCGTCATGCTCCCTACCGACCGGAAGGTCGGGAAGATCGGAAAGGAGTGCCCGATGACGTTGGCAGAGGGTGTGGTGGCACCGGGATTCGAGCCGGTGCGGGAGGCGTTCGAGCGGAACTTCGCGGACGGCGGGGAGGTGGGCGCCGGGCTCACCGTCTACCGGCACGGCGAGCCGGTGGTCGACCTCTGGGGCGGCTGGGCCGACCCCGCGACGCGCCGCCCCTGGCGCCGCGACACGATCGCCCCCCTCGCCTCCACCTGCAAGACCTTCGCCTCCGGCGCGCTCCTGCTGCTCGCCGAGCGGGGCCGGGTCGATCTGGAGGCGCCGGTGGCGCGCTACTGGCCGGAGTTCGCCCGGCAAGGCAAGGACGAGATCACCGTACGCACGCTGCTCGGCCACCGAGCCGGGCTGCCGAGCCTGCACATGCGCCCGATCACCTGGGAGGACCTGCGGGACTGGACACCGATCACCGAGGCCCTCGCGGCGGCGGCCCCCGAATGGCCGCCGGGCACCGCGCACGGCTACCACGGCGTGACCATCGGCCACCTCGCAGGCGAGATCGTCCGCCGGGTCTCCGGGCTCACCCTGAGCGAGTTCCTGGCCAGGGAGATCACCGGGCCGCTCGGGCTGGACTGCTACGTCCGCGTGCCGGACGCGGCGATGCCGCGGCTGGCCACGATGGTGGTCCCCGACGCGGAGGCGGTGCGCCTGGGCATGGAGGTGCCGGAGCTGGCCGAGTTCGTCGAGGCGTTGCACGATCCCGGCACCCTGACGTACCGGGCCCTGTACGGCAGCGTCGCCATCGGCTGGGACACGACCAACGAGCGGCGCACGTACGAGGTCGAGAGCCCGTCCATGGACGGCGTCGCCTCGGCCCACTCCCTGGCCCGCTACTTCGCCGCCCTGATCGGCGAGGTCGGCGGCGTCCGGCTGCTGAGCCGGGACCTTCTCGACCGGGTGCGCACCCCGCAGGCCGACGGGATCGACCGGATCCTGCGGGTGCGCACCGCCTGGGGCATCGGGTTCGCGGTGCCGGGCGGCCCGTTCTGGCCCGCTCCCGAGCACCTCACCGGGCTGTTCGGCCAGAGCGGCGCCACCGGCTCCTTCGCCTTCGCCGACCCGGACCGCGGCCTGGCCTTCGGCTACGTGCCCAACCGCGGCTCCGAGCTGCTGGAAGGCGGCGACTTCCGGGTCCGTACGCTGATCGAGGCCCTCTATCGGGCCCCGCTGTAGCGGCGCGGCAGGATCATCACGGGGTTGTCGTCGAGGATCACGTCCGGCGGGCCGAACTGCGCCGCGACCTCCCTGATCTCCGGCTCGTCGAGCATCAGCAGCCGCCCCTGCTCCACGAACAGCTCCCCGTCCACGACCACGGTCGGCCGGTCCACCTGGCAGTCGCAGTGGGCGAAGCCGGGCCCCGACTTGACCGGCACACCGTCGGTCAGACCGTCGAGGCCGCAGTAGAACGCCCCGGCGTGCTTCTCCCGCTCGAACTGCGTGCCGCCGGACAGGCGCACCTTCGGGTTCAGCCCGAACAGGCCGTGCCGCATGTAGAAGCCGCCGGGACAGTAGCGGCGCAGCTGCTCGGCGGCGACCCCGCCCTCGACCTTGCGGACCAGGTTGCCCTCGAGCGTGATGCGCAGGGGCTCCTCCGGCACGCCGGTGACCGTGGAGTCCTCGACGACGAGCACGCCCTCGGTGTCGGTCGGCCAGAAGTTGGCACCCCCGTACGGGAAGGGCCGCCAGTCGCCGGGCCGCAGCGCGCCCGGGTCGGGGTCGAAGGCCGGCCCGGAGAACGTCACGTCGGTCCCGCGCCCGGACGTCACCCGGATCGACGTCGCCGCGGACAGCTGCCGCAGCGCCCGCCGCAGCAGCGCGTAGAAGACCTCGGCGGGCAGCCGGCCGCCGGTCAGCAGCGCGCCGGCCGTGGCGGTCATGTGCAGGGACAGGAAGCGGGAGGAGCGGGACTTGATCTGGTCGAAGAACAGCGGCGCCGTGTGCACCTCGCCCCACCAGGTGCCGCTGATCACGACGTCGGCCTCGTGGAAGGCGGCCGTCTCGATTCCCAGCGGCGCCTCCCGGTCCCACCCGCCGGCGCTGAACGGCGGCACCGACAGGATGCGCACGTCCGCGTCCCGCAGGGCCGCCGCCGCGGCGATGGCCTGGACGACGACCGGATCCACGGTGTGCTCCATCAGCAGCAGGACACGCTCACCGGGTGCGAGCCGCACGTATTCGCACAGATTGCGCACGCCGGGCATCAACTCGACGATCGAGTACGGGGCCGCGGCCGGCTCGGCGACGTAGGTGAAGGGCGATCCGGCGTACGGGTTGATCGTCATGCGCGCTCCCTGCGTGACGTGCGGCGAGTGTCCGGGCCGGCGGCGGGCCGGCCGACAACGTAGAGCGGTACCCAGCGCGCGCTGCGGCACCGCCCGCCTTTCCCATCCCCTGACCTGCCAATACAGTCCCCTTTGTGCTTTTCGGCAGATCGGCGGAGACCGCCGCCATCGACGACGTGATCTCCCGGGCCCGCGACGGCGCCGGCGCGGCCCTCGTGCTGCGCGGAGAGGCGGGCGTGGGCAAGACGGCCCTGCTCGACCTGGCCGCCTCCCGGGGCGGCTCCATGCGGGTGCTCAGGACGACCGGCGTCGAGCCCGAGTCCGACCTGGCCTTCGCCGCCCTGCACCAGCTGCTGCGCCCGGTGGCCGGGCTGCTGGACCCGCTGCCGGAGCCGCAGCGCGAGGCCGTGCGCGGGGCGCTCGGACTGGCCGGGTCCGCGTCCGGGGACCGGTTCCTGCTGGCAGCGGGGGTGGTGTCGCTGCTGGCCGAGGCCGCCGCGCCGGACGGGCTGATCTGCGTGGTGGACGACTTCCAGTGGGTGGACCGGGCCTCGGCGGACGCGCTGCTGTTCGCCGCCCGGCGGCTGGGCACGGAGCGGATCGCGATGCTCCTGGCCGTACGGGGGGACGCGCCGGTGAAGGGGGTGCCGTCGGTGGAGCTCGGCGGGCTGCCGGAACCGGCGGCGACCCAACTGCTGGAGGCCGGCGCCGGCGAGCGGCCCGGACCCGCGGGGGGCACGGCGACCGAGACCGGTGCCGCGGCGGGCGCCGGGGTCGCGGCGGGGGTCAAGCGGGAGCTCGTGGCGCTGACCAGGGGCAACCCGCTGGCCCTGCGCGAGACCGTACGGCTGCTGAGTCCCGGGCAGCTCGCCGGCCGCGAGCCGCTGCCGGACCCGCTGCCCGGCGGCAGCCGGCTCTTCGGCGACCAGGTCGCCGCGCTGCCGGAGCCGGTCCGTCTGGTCGCCCTGCTCGCGGCCGTCGAAGGCGACCTCGACCTGGTGCTGCGCGCCGCGGCCCGGATGGGCGCGGACCGGGCGGCGCTGCACGAGCTGGAGGCGGCCGGGCTCGCGCACGTCTCCGGCCCGGCCGTGCGCTTCCGCCACCCCCTCATCCGCTCGGCCGTCCACGAGGCCGCGACCCCGGCGGGCCGCCGCGAGGCGCACGCCGTGCTGGCCGAACTCGCCGACGGCGACCGCCGTGCCTGGCACCTGGCGGCCGCCGCGCTCGGCCAGGACGAGGGCGTCGCCGCCGCGCTGGCCGAGACCGCCGCCCGGGCCCGCGACCGGGGCGGGTACGGCGACGCCGCCACCGCCCTGGTCAGGGCCGCCGAGCTCACCCCGGAGCCGCCGCTCAGGGCGGCCCGCCTGAAGGACGCCGCGGTCGCCGCCTGGCTCGGCGGCCGTCCCGGCCAGGCGGAGTCCCTGCTGGCCGAGGCCCGCGAGCGCGCGGGGGCGGACGCCGCGCTGGGCATGGAGATCGCCCAGCTGCGCGGCCGGTTCGAGCTGAACTCGGGCAGCGCCGCCGAGGCCGTGCGGATCCTGGCCGCCGGCGAGAGCCTGGGCATGCTGGCCGACGCCTCGGAGGCGGCCTCGTACGCGGGCGACACGGCGGCCATCGTGGAGATCGGGCGGCGGGCGCAGGCGTACCCCGAGGGGTTCCTGCGCGACGTGCTGGCGGGCATCGGCGCCATGCTCTCCGGGGCGGCCGGCGGGCACGACCTGCTCAGGCGGGCGCTCGGGCGGACGGACGAGCTGACGGAGGCGGCCGAGTTCCTGTGGGCGTCGGCGGCGGCCAGCTACCTGGGCGAGGCCGACCTGTCGGGGGAGCTGGCCGGGCGGGCCGGCCGGGTGGCCAGGGTGTCGGGGATGGTCGGGCAGCTCCCCGTGGTGCTGGAGTTCGTGGCCACCGGCGAGCGGTTCGCCGGGCGGCTGGCGGAGAGCCGGGCCCTCTCGGAGGAGGGGCTGGAGCTGGCCCGCGAGGCCGGGTACGCCAACACGGTGGCCGCGCACCTGGCCAACCTGGCGGTCCTGGCGGCGCTGCGGGGCGAGGAGGAGGAGTGCCGCCGGCACGCCCGGGAGGCGCTGGCCATCGCCGTCCCCCACCGGGTGGGGCTGCGGGTCGGCGTGGCCGCGTACGCGCTGGCCATGCTGGATTTGGGACTGGGCCGGTTCGCCGCGGCGCACGACCGGTTCGCCGCGATCGTGGCGGCGGGTCCCGGAGCCGGCCATCCGACCGTGGTGTGGCGCTCGACGCCCGACCGGATCGAGGCCGCCCTGGGCGCGGGCGACGTGGCGGCCGCCGGCGCGGCGCTGGAGGCGTACGAGCGGTGGTCGGCCAACGCGGGCACCGCGGAGTCGCGCGCCCTGCTGGCCCGGTGCCGCGCGATGGTCGCACCCGGCGAGGGCGACTTCGAGGAGGCGCTGCGGCTGCACGCGAACCCGTTCGAGGCGGCCAGGACCGGCCTGCTGCTGGGCGAGCGACTGCGCCGCGCGCACCGGCCGGGCGAGGCGCGCCCGCACCTGAGGGCGGCGCTGGAGACGTTCCGGCAGGCCGGCGCGGAGCCGTGGGCCCGCCGCGCGCACGGCGAGCTGCGCGCGGCGGGCGAGAGCGCGCAGGACCCGGGCGGCTCGGTGCTGGACGCGCTGACCCCGCAGGAGCGGCGCATCGCCGGGCTGGTCGCCGACGGGCTGTCCAGCAAGGAGATCGCCGCGCAGCTCTTCCTGAGCCCCCGGACGGTCGAGTACCACCTGTACAAGATCTATCCGAAGCTCGGCATCGGTACCCGTACTGAGCTGGCGCGGCTAGTAGTTCTACGGAAGGCACCTGTGGCCGGACAGGACATGCTCTGAGCATGCAACCGAACATCTGGAGCGAGGAGTTCGGCGCCGCCACCGACGCGCCGATCGTGTTGATCATGGGTTCGATGTCGCAGGGGATCCTGTGGCCGGACGAGTTCGTCGGCAGGCTGACGGCCGGGGGCCGCCGGGTGATCCGGTACGACCACCGCGACACCGGCAGGTCCGGCACCGTCGATTTCGCGAAGGAGCCGTACACGTGGGACGACATCAAGGACGACGTGCTGCGGGTGATGGACGCGCACGGGCTGGAGAGCGCGCATCTGGTCGGCCACTCGGCGGGCGGGCTGCTCGGGCAGCTGATCGCGGTCGAGCGGCCGGAGCGCGTGCGGACGCTCACCGTCATCGGCTCCTCGCCGCTCGGCGGCGGTGAGGGCCAGGTGATCATGCGGGCGCTGATGGGGCAGCCGCAGCCGGAGGGCAGCCTGCCGGAGCCGGCGCCGCAGTTCGTGGACTTCTTCCGGGCGATGATCGCCGCCCCGCCGCCGGCGGACCGGCGGGAGCGGATCGACGGCATGATCGCCGAGCAGCGCGTGCTGCACGGGACCGCGCTGCCGTTCGACGAGGACGCGGCCCGCCGCCTGCAGGAGCGGATCTACGACCGGGCCCGCGACCTGGACGCCGTGGCCAACCACCGCCTGGCCGCGATGGCCCGGCCCGATTTCGAGCCGGTGGGCGTGCTGCACCTGGTCAAGGCGCCCACCCTGGTCATCGAGGGCACCCACGAGCCGGCCAAGCCCGGCCACGGCGCGCTCATCGCGGAGGCGATCCCGGGAGCGCGGCTGATGATGGTCGAGGGCATGGGGCACACGCTGCCGCCGGAGGTGCACGAGGAGCTGGCCGCGGCCGTCCTCGCGCACACCGCCGGCTGACGCCCTAGAGCAGCTTCTCGATCGCCGAGACGACCGCCGGGTCGTCGGGGGTGGTGCGGGGGCGGAAGCGGGCCACGACCCGGCCCTCGCCGTCCACCAGGAACTTCTCGAAGTTCCACTGGACGTCGCCGGCCGCCCCCTCCCCGTCCGGGGCCTGCGTGAGCTCCGCGTAGAGCGGGTGGCGGCCGGGGCCGTTGACGTCGGCCTTCTCCAGCAGCGGGAAGTCCACGCCGTACGTGGCGGCGCAGAACTGCTGGATCTCCTCGGCCGTGCCGGGCTCCTGGCCGGCGAACTGGTTGCAGGGCATGCCGATCACCGTGAAGCCGCGCGGGCCGTACTGCCGGTGCAGCTCGACCAGCGCGGTGTACTGCGGGGTGAGGCCGCACCGGGAGGCCACGTTGACGATGAGGGCGGGCTTGCCGGCCGCCAGCTCGCCCAGGGTCGTGGGGGCGTCCGTGAGGGTGCGAAGCGGGATGTCGCTGAGGCTCATGTTCCGACCCTACAGAACGAGTCAGGCCAGAATTGTGACGCACCCCTCATTTTTCCGACATATCCCCAGAAGGAGGTATATATCGAGATCTTTACTGACGATCTACCTTTTCATCATCAATTCGCTGTAAAGGGAACCCATCGGGCAGGGTGGCGCGGTCCACGAACCCCCTCGAAAGGGAACCCGCATGCCCATGCTCCGCCGTACCGGCGTCCTGGTCCTGACCGCCACACTCGTGGCGGCGGGCGGCGCCCCGGCCGCGCAGGCGCAGAGCTCCCAGACCAGCGGCAGGAACAAGTCCATCGCCAAGGCCATGGTGGCCCAGCGAGGCTGGGACAAAGCCCACTTCAGGTGCCTGGTCCTGCTCTGGTCAAGAGAGAGCGGCTGGAACCACCGCGCCGGCAACCGCTCGGGCGCCTACGGAATCCCGCAGGCGCTCCCGGGGCACAAGATGGCCTCGTCGGGCCGCGACTGGCGGACCAACCCCCGCACCCAGATCAGGTGGGGCCTCGGCTACATCAAGCAGCGGTACGGGACGCCGTGTCGCGCCTGGGCGCACTTCCAATCCCACCGTTGGTACTGAGCCAAACCCCAGGCTTGTCCGCGTTTTCCGGCAAGGCCCGCCCATTTGGGTGGCGGACCGCGCAATACCGGTCCAGCGAACGGACCCTTTATCCGCAACGATCACACAAACACCTGTCCTTCGCGTGTCTTGGTGTATGACCCGCGGTGACCGCGCGTAATAGGAATCGTGCTAGAGGACACGTCGCGGCGCCCTCCGGGCCGCCCAGCACGACCGGGCGGACACAGGATCCCGGAGGGCCGCGCGGACCCTCCACGTCCGAGCCACGGACGCGGACCGGCAGGGCGCCCGTCGAGGGCGCCCGTCCGCACGCGACCCGACAGCGAGGATCACATTGGACGGCAAACGCGCGATAAGCGGCACCATTATCTCTTTCACCGCGGTCACCGCCTTCGGCGCCACCGCACCGGCCAGGGCCGAGAGCGTCGAGAGCGGGCCACCGATCAAGACCCGGACCTGGACCACGTCAGCGCAACCCAAGATGTCGGCCGTGCGGCCGGCCAGCAGGAACAAGAAGATCGCCCTTGACCACGTCGTCCAGCGGGCCTGGAACTACCGGGAATTCCGCTGCCTGGACGCCCTGTGGACCCGGGAGAGCAACTGGAACCACCGGGCCCTCAACCACTCGTCGGGCGCGTACGGCATCCCGCAGGCCCTTCCGGCCGGCAAGATGCGCGGCGCGGGCCACGACTGGAAGTCCAATCCGGAGACGCAGATCCGGTGGGGCCTGGCCTACATCAAGGGGAGGTACGGCAGGCCGTGCGGCGCCTGGGGGCATTGGAGATCGCACAACTGGTACTAGCCGGCTCCGGAGGGCACCCGGGGCAGCTCACCGGGTGCCCTCCCGACGCCCCGCATGGGCCTCGATCGCCGTGATCAGCAACTCCAGCCCGAAGTCGAACTCGGCCTCGTGGTCGCACTCGGCGAGCAGGTCCGCCAGCGAGCTCACTTCGGGGAACAGCGCCGGATCGACCCCGTCGGCCTTGATCGTCCGGGTCTGGACCGGCGCGAACGTGGGCGTCACGCCGACCTCGCGCAGCAGCGAGCCCACGATGTAGGCGATGAACATGCGCAACATCCGCACCGCGTCCGCGCCGTCGAACCCGGCACTGCGCAGCGTGGCCAGCGCCCGCTCGACGGGCAGCAGGCCGGCGGCCGAGTGGAGCTGGCGGCTGACCACGAGCATGGTGGAGCGCGGGTGGTGGTGGGCGATCTGCCGGAAGGCCCGCGCCTGCATCCGCACCCGGTCGGTCCAGTGCGCGTCGGGGTCGTCGGTGAACTCGATCTTGCTCAGCACCGCCTCGGCCACCCCGTTGAGCAGGGCGTCCTTGTTGGGCACGTGGTTGTAGAGCGACATGACGCCCACCCCGAGCTCGGCCGCGATGCGCCGCATGGAGACCGCGTCGGCGCCCTCCCGCTCGATCAGGTCGATGGCCGTGGCGACGATGCGTCCTCGGGAGAGAGGCTCGGATGGCATAGCTCATTCTATTGACTGACGTACGGCGTACCTGCAAGCTCGAAACACGGACGTACGGTGTACGTAACCCCCCTCGGAGGTCCCATGTCGACCCACGATCTCTACACCATCCCCCCGGAGCTCTCCACCTGGGACGTCGAGATGTCCGGAAGCAGCCGGTTCACCTGGGAGTACGACGACGGCCGGGACCGGATGCTGGCCTTGTACCAGAAGGGCAAGGACAAGCAGTGGGACTCCACCAAGCGCATCGACTGGGACCTGGAGGTGGACCCGTACAACGTGCTCGGGATCCCCGACCAGACCATCGCCATCTACGGCACCCCGCTCTGGGACCGGATGGACGACAAGATGCGCAGGGACGTGCGGCTGCACGGCGCGGCCTGGCAGTTCTCCCAGTTCCTGCACGGAGAGCAGGGCGCGATGATCTGCTCGGCCAAGATCGTGGAGTCGGTGCCCGACCTGGACTCGAAGTTCTACGCGGCCACGCAGACCATGGACGAGGCCCGCCACGCCGAGACCTACGCCCGGTTCCTGCAGGAGAAGGTGGGCCTGGCGTACCCGATCAACGAGCACCTGAAGGCGCTGCTCGACAGCACGCTGAGCGACTCGCGCTGGGACATGCCGTACCTGGGGATGCAGGTCCTCATCGAGGGGCTGGCGCTGGCGGCGTTCGGGGTCATGCGCGACATCACCACCAAGCCGCTGCCCAAGCAGATCCTCGCGTACGTCATGCAGGACGAGGCCAGGCACGTCGCGTTCGGGCGCATGGCGCTGCGCGACTACTACGGGAACCTGTCCGGGAGCGAGCTGCGCGAGCGCGAGGACTTCGTCATCGAGGGCTGCTACCTCATGCGCGACCGCCTGCGCGGCCGGGAGACCTGGGAGCACCTGGGCCTGTCGAAGGCCGAGGTCGCGGAGGCCATGGAGGCCACGGACAGGTCCGAGTACCTGCGGCTGTTCAGGTCGCTGCTGTTCAGCCGGATCGTGCCGTGCGTCAAGGACATCGGGCTGTGGAGCCCGCGGCTGCAGGCGGCGTACGCGGAGATGGGCGTGCTGGAGATGGCCGGGCAGTCGCTGGAGGCGCTGATGCGCCAGGACGAGGACATCGCCGAGCAACTGGACGCGGCCCGCTTCGCCGAGGAGGAGGCCGAGCGGCACGCGGAAGTGGCCGAGACGATCGCGCTCGGCACCGAATCCTGAACGCGTCGCCGCGATCTTCGGCAGACTGGGTGGGATGCGGCAGATTCTCACCTATCGCGACGCCGTGGTGCTGCTCGGCGGCCCGAGCCGGCTCACGAACGTGCTGGACAAGGCGTCGTCCCTGGCGCTGTTCGGCACGGGCGGCATCGACCTGTTCGACGCCCGCGCCGAGGCGGTCCGGCTGGGCGACGCCTTCCTCCGCGGGCTGCGCGACAAGGTGAAGGGCCTGAGCCGCCACGACACGACGCAGCGGCTGGCGGCGGCGCACACGGTCATCGTGATCGCCGCCTACCTCGAGGTGCTCGCCGAGGTGGACGTGCTGCGCGAGCTCACCCCCGAGGACCAGCGCAGGATCACCGGGATCGACGGTTTCGGGCGACTCCTGGCGGATTCCACCATGCCGATGCCCAGCCCGGCACTCCCGTACGAGAGGGTGCTGGAGGAGCTCTCACTCCACTACGAGATGCTCACCAACCAGCTGCTCGCCTTCCTGACCGGGCTGGCCTTCTGGGAGTCCTGGGACGACACCACGCAGGGACGGCTGGGCCAGGAGATCGCTCCT
The DNA here is from genome assembly GCF_040674815.1 of Nonomuraea sp. NPDC049709. Lineage (NCBI taxonomy): Bacteria > Bacillati > Actinomycetota > Actinomycetes > Streptosporangiales > Streptosporangiaceae > Nonomuraea > Nonomuraea sp. NPDC049709. The sequence continues at coordinate 8,186 of NZ_JBFANM010000014.1, read as the reverse complement.
CGGGCTGTGCGCCGCTACGAGGAGTCCTTCCGCCGGCTCGTCGCCGAGTTCCCCGAGGTGGCCTGCTGGTCCGATCGCGTCGATCACCAGGCCACCCGGGAGGAGGTCAGGAGCCTGGCGCGGGGGCTGGCGGGAATCCAGGAGCAGCTGGCCAGGATCCCGGCGACCCGCGGCCCGTCCGACCGGCTGGCGTCGCTGATCCGGTCGAACCAGGCCGCCCTCCGGCGCCCGATCGTCTCCTCGTCCAGGACACCGGCCGGGATGACGATCCCCTTCCTTGACGAAGGCTACGTCAACCCCGGCTTCCGCCTGCTCACGCCCGACTCGCGCCACCTGGTCGCCTCGGAGGCCACCTGGGCCAGGCACCCGCGCCGTCACGACCTGGACGCCTTCCTGGCCGGCCATCTCACGCTCCCGCAGGCCACCGAGGCGCCGCTCCTCGTGCTCGGCCAGCCGGGCGCGGGCAAGTCCGTGCTGACGCGGGTGCTCGCGGCCCGGCTGCCCGCGGAGGAGTTCCTCCCGCTCAGGGTGGAGCTGCGCGGCGTCCCCGCCGACGGCGACGTGCTGGCGCAGATCGAGCACGGCATCAGGGCCGCCCTGGACGAGGCGATGTCCTGGCCCGACTTCGTGCACGCGGCCGGGGGCGCGCTGCCGGTGGTCATGCTGGACGGGTTCGACGAGCTCCTCCAGGCCACCGGGGTCAACCAGACCGACTACCTGGAGCGGGTCGCCCAGTTCCAGCACGCCCAGGCGGAGCGGGGCCGGGCGCTGGCGGTCGTCGTCACCTCCAGGACCCTGGTCGCGGACCGGGCGCGGCTGCCCGGGGGCTCGTACGTGGTGCGGCTGGAGCCCTTCGACGACGACCAGATCCACCTGTGGGTCACCACCTGGAACCACGCCAACTCCGGCTATTTCCGGGAACGCAGCCTGGAGCCGCTGCCGGTGGACCGGGTGCTGGCCGTCCCGGCGCTCGCCGAGCAGCCCCTGCTCCTGCTCATGCTGGCCCTGTACGACGCCGACGCGAACGCGCTGCGGCTCATGCGCGAGGACCTCCACGAGGCGGAGCTGTACGAACGGCTGCTGACGGGGTTCGCCGCCCGCCAGGTCCGCAAGTCCGACGAGCACCTCGCGGACGCGGAGCTGGAACGCGCGGTGGAGGACGAGCTGCTGCGCCTGTCGATCACCGCGTTCGCGATGTTCAACCGCGGCCGGCAGTGGGTCATGGAGGACGACCTCGAGGCCGACCTCCGCGCGTTGCTGCCCGCGGCGCAGGAGACCACGCAGCAGGCCCACGGTTTCCGCCGCCCGCTGACCAGAGCCGAAGGCGTCATCGGCGGCTTCTTCTTCGTCCACACGACCCAGGCCCTGCGGGATCAGCAGCGGCTCAAGACCTACGAGTTCCTGCACGCCACGTTCGGCGAGTACCTGGTCGCCCGCCTGGTCGTCAGGGAGCTGGCCGACCTGGCCGAGGAGCTGGCGTCCGCCGAGTCGCGCCGCCGCCCCGCCAGGCCGGACGACGCCTACCTGCACGCGCTGCTGTCCTTCGCGGGCCTGACCGTCCGCGCCCCCACCGTGGACTTCCTCGAGTACGGCATCGAGCGCCTGATCCCCGCCGACCGGCGCGCGCTGCTGACGCGGCACCTGTGCGAGCTGTTCTCGCAGTCCCTGATGGCCCGTCCCGGGTCCGCCTACGACGCCTACCAGCCGGCACGGATCGAGGTGACCGCCCGGTGCGCCGTCCACAGCGCCAACCTCCTGCTGCTCGCCCTGCTGTCGTCGGGCGCGCCGATCCCGGGGACCGAGCTGTTCCGCGTCGAGCAGCCGGAGCCGGCGAACGAGTTGTGGCGCCGGATCGCCCGGCTGTGGCACTCGCAGCTCGTCCGGGCGGAGTGGGAGTCGCTCACCCGCACGGTCAGGGTCCGTCATTTCCTGCGCGACGGGACGCGGATGATGGTGGTCGCCGTCGAGCGGAACCCCTTCATCGACTCACAGGACCTGGTCTTCCACACCTGGCCCTTCGACGCCGTGCCGGAGCAGCTCTACAGGGTGGAGTCGGCGGACTCGACCTGGATGCGCGAGATCTCCTTCCGCGACGACACCTCACTGGGGCATCTCTACGCCGACCTGCTTCCGTATGTGGTGGAGATCGACGACGGACTGGGGGCCTACCCGAGAAGCCCGGTCGCCGACCTGCTGGCGGTCCTGCTGGGCCAGGCTCCGGGTCACTCCCGGTACGAGCGGGCCCTCACTTTCGCGCCGAGCTGGGCCTACGTGGACCGGGTGCTGCGGCAACTGGAGCTGGACGCGTGGGGGATGCCGGGCGCGGAGGTGCTGAACCTGCTGCGCATCGCCTCCTATCGCTGGACCGGGCCGGCTCGCCTGCAGCGCGTCCTCCGCGTCCTGGAGCAGCGCACGGACGTCGATGCGGCGGTGGTGCGGGCGGCGGCCGAGCTAGTCGCGCGGGAGGCGGAGGATCAGCCGAGTTTCCGGCCCTTCTCCGATGCCGAGATCGCCGCCATGGGAGCGGGCGATGTCGCGGGCGATCGGGAGCCCTAGGCCGCTTCCCCCGGCGTCCCTGGAGCGGGTCCGGTTGAGCCGGGTGAACCGCTCGAACACGCACTCCCGCAACTCCTCCGGGATCCCCGGCCCGTCGTCCACCACCTCCAGCACCGCGTCGTTCCCGCGGGTCAGCACACTGACCCTGATGAAGGAGTCCCCGTACCGGTCGGCGTTGGACAGCAGGTTCCCGAACAGGCGGGCCAGCTGCAGCCGGTTGCCCTGGACGAACACGCAGGGCTCGGCCTCCACCGTCACCGGCAGCCGGCAGGTCCGCCGGGCGACCTCCTCCTCCACCAGCCGCCCCAGGTCGACCCGCTCCGCCGCCACCGTCGCCCCGGCGTCCAGCCGGGCCATCATCAGCAGGTCGTGCACGATGTCGGACAGCCGGCGCGCGTCGTCCAGCGCCGCCCGCCAGTCGGCCTCGGTACGCTCCTCCAGCCCCGCCTCCAGCCGTACCATCAGGCCCGTGATCGGGGCGCGCAGCTCGTGGGAGGCGTCGGAGACGAAGCGCCGGTGCCGCTCGACGGCGTCCTCCAGCCGGGACAGCGTGTCGTTGACGGTGGTGGCGAGCTCGGCGACCTCGTCGCGGGTGGCGGGCACCTCGACGCGCCGGCTGAGGTCCTCGGCGCTGATCCGTTCGAGCCCCTGGCGGATGCGCTCCACGGGGGCCAGCACGCGGCCGACGCCGTACCAGGTGCCCCAGGCCATCAGCGCCAGGAGCAGCAGCGCCGGGCCGAACAGGAGCGCCGGCAGGAAGGAGGAGCGCAGCAGGAACGGCTCCCGCACCGCCGCGTAGGCGACGATCGGACCGTACACGGTGGCACGGTTGCTGGTGCCGACCACGAGCATGCACCCTTCGGGCTGGCAGACCCGGGCGTCGACCCGTGATTCGCCCCCGGTCGGCCGGGCCCTGGTGAGCGGTGGGCTGCCGGTGAGCCCGCGGCTGGCCGCCACGACGTTGCCGCTCGCGTCCACGATCTGCAGGAGCCCGATGCCCTGCTGCGGTGGGATCGGGCCCGGGAAGCGGTAGGTGTCCACGATCGTCGTGAGGCGCCGGCTGGCGGCGGCCGCCTGGTCCAGGAGGTCGGCGCGGGCCCGTGCGGGGTACACCGCCATGGTGATCGCCACTCCGGTCATGAGCAGGACCCCGAACAACGCCACCGTGGCGATCGTCATCCGGGCCCTGATGGAGCGGCAGTGCACCATGGATCGACTTTGCCACGCAGCGTACAAACCGCAGGTCAAACGGGTGTCGGCCGTCAGCCGTGGAAGCGGCGGTGCAGCTCGCGGACCTCTTCCACCAGCTCGGGCACCGGGCCCTCCACGACCACGCCGGGCGCGACCTCGTTGACCGGCAGCGTGCGCACGGGCGGCGCGGGCACGCCCAGCTCGGCCAGCCAGGCGGACAGCTGGGCCGAGGAGGCGACGAAGACGATCCGCCCCAGGCCCACCCACGCGTGCGCGGCCGCGCACATGGGGCAGTGCTCGCCGGAGGTGTAGACGGTGGCCGCGGCCCGCTCCTCGGGCGTCATGTGCTCGGCCGCCCAGCGGGCGAGCGCGAACTCCGGATGTTGCGTGCGGTCCCCGGACGCGACCCGGTTGTGGTCCTCGGCCAGGACGGCGCCGTCGCCGGAGACCAGCACCGAGCCGAACGGCTCGTCGCCCACCTCCAGGGCCCGCGTGGCGAGCTCGACGCAACGCCGCAGGTGCGGAAGCTCTGCTTGGTCGATCACGGATTCCTCTTCGTCGCAAGGCCGGTTAGGGTCTGCCAGAAATGCACGATCTTTCACGTTTCCCCATGTCACGTACAGGAAACCGACCCTGAGGCCACAGAAAATCGGTTGATCCCACGTATTAGCCTAGAAGGAATGCCTCCCGATACGCACACACCTCGCCGTCCCCTGCTGTCCTCCAACTCCTTGTGGCGGATGAAGTCCTACCTCCGCCCGTACGTCGTCAGATTGGTCATCATCTGGCTGTCCGCGATCGTCGGCATTGGCGTCGGCATCGCCCTGCCGCTCATCAGCGGTGAGATCATCGACGGTCCCGTGGCACACGGCGACTCCGACGCGCTGCTCCCGCTCGGGCTGCTCGCGATCGGCGTCGGCGTCATCGAGGCCCTGCTGATCTTCTTCCGGCGGTGGCTCCAGGTCAAACCGGTGCTCGGCCTGGAGACCGCCATCCGCGACGACCTGTACGAGCACCTGCAGCGCCTGCCCATGGGCTTCCACGGAGACTGGCAGTCCGGGCAGCTGTTATCACGGGCCACGACGGACCTGTCGACGATCCGTCGTTTCCTCGGCTTCGGCATGCTCTTCCTGGTCATGAACATCCTTCAGCTCATCACGGTCACCGTGCTGCTGCTGAACATGTACTGGCCGCTCGGGCTGCTGGTGCTGGCCTCGTCCGTGCCGATCGTGTGGACGTCGCTGCGCTTCGAGAAGCGCTACATCAGGATCTCCCGCCAGGTCCAGGACGAGCAGGGCGACCTCGCCACGCTCGTCGAGGAGTCCGCGCTCGGGATCCGCACGATCAAGGCGTTCGGCCGCCGCCACCACGTCTACGACCGCTACGACGACGCCGCGCTCAAGGTGTACGGCACGTCGATGGACAAGGTGCGGCTGTCCGCCAAGTTCTTCTCCTTCCTGGAGTTCATCCCGAACATCACGCTGGCCCTGGTCCTGCTGCTCGGCGCGCTGGCGGTCGGCTCCGGCGCGCTGACGCTGGGCACCCTGGTGGCCTTCACCACGCTGATGCTGCAGCTCGTCTGGCCCATCGCGAGCCTCGGCTACATCCTGGCCATGGCCCAGGAGGCGATGACCTCCGCCGACCGCCTGATGGAGGTCATGGACACCGTCCCGGCCATCGAGGGCGGCAGCGACACCATCGAGCGGCCGCGCGGCCACCTGCGCTTCGAAGGCGTCGGCTTCGGCTTCGCCGACTCCGAGGAGCCGGTGCTGCGCGACGTCTGGCTGGAGGTCCGGCCGGGCGAGACGGTGGCCATCGTGGGCGCGACCGGGGCGGGCAAGACCACCCTGACCGCGCTGGTGCCCCGGCTGATCGACCCCACCTCGGGCCGGGTCACGATCGACGGGCACGACGTACGCGACCTCGACCTCAAGACGCTGCGCTCGGTGGTGGCGACGGCGTTCGAGGAGCCCACGCTGTTCTCGATGAGCGTGCGCGAGAACCTCACCCTCGGCCGGCTCGACGCCACCGAGGAGGAGCTGGCCGAGGCCATCCAGACGGCGCAGGCCATGTTCGTCTACGACCTGCCGTGGGGCCTCGACACCCGCATCGGCGAGCAGGGCCTGTCCCTGTCGGGCGGCCAGCGGCAGCGGCTCGCCCTGGCCAGGGCCGTGCTGAGCAAGCCGCGGATCCTGGTGCTCGACGACACGCTGTCCGCGCTCGACGTCGAGACCGAGGCCCTGGTGGAGGAGGCGCTGCGGCACGTGCTGCGCGAGGCGACCGGCATCGTGGTCGCCCACCGAGCCTCCACCGTGTTGCTGGCCGACAAGGTGGCGCTGCTGCGCGGCGGCACGATCACCCACGTCGGGCAGCACCAGGAGTTGCTGGCCCAGGTCCCCGAATACCGGGAGCTGCTGGCCCAGGACGCCGACTTCGACGACGCGTCGGAAGGGGCTCTGCGATGACGACCACGGCTCCGGAGACCAAGCCGGACGCGAGGTCCTGGCTCGGCGTCGCCTCCGAGGACCAGGACGAGCTGCCGGACAAGGTGTCCGTGCTGCTGCGGGCCCGCTCGCGGCAGCTGCTCGGCGCGCTGCTCCGCCCGTACCGCAAGAAGATCACGCTGCTCATCCTGATCATCGTGGTCTCCAACGCGGCGGGCCTGTCGATCCCCTTCCTGGTCTCGGTGGGCATCGACGAGGGCATCCCGCCGATCACCCGCGGGTCGGGCGCCGGCGTCCTGATCACCGTGGTCGGGGTGATCCTGGCCGCGGCGGTCACTCAGGCGCTGACCCGGCAGGCGTTCCTGCGGCTGTCGGGCACCATCGGCCAGAGCATCCTGCTGGAGCTGCGCAGGAGGGTGTTCGACCACTTCCAGCGGCTGTCGCTGAACTTCCACGAGAAGTACACCTCCGGGCGCGTCATCTCGCGGCTGACCTCGGACATCGAGGCCATCGCCGAGCTGCTCCAGTCGGGGTTCGACGCGCTGGTCAAGGCCGTGCTGACCATGGTCGGCACGGCGGTGCTGCTGCTGATCCTGGACGTGCACCTCGGCCTGGTGGCGCTGGTCCCGCTGCCGCTGCTGCTGCTGTTCACCAAGTGGTTCCGCCGGCAGTCGGCCATCGTCTACCGGCGTACCCGCGAGACGGTGGCCCTGGTGATCGTGCACTTCGTGGAGTCGATGACCGGCATCCGCGCGGTGCAGGCCTTCCGCAGGGAGCCGCGCAACCAGGAGATCTTCGAGCAGCTCAACGACGACTACCGGGGCGCGAACGCGCGCGGCATGCAGCTCGGCGCCACGTTCATGACCGGCATCAAGCTGATCGGCAACCTGACGATCGGCGGGGTGCTGCTCTACGGCGGCTGGCTGGCCCTGCACGGTGACGTCAAGGTCGGCGTGCTGACGGCTTTCCTGCTGTATCTCCGGCAGTTCTACGAGCCGATGCAGGAGGTCAGCCAGTTCTACAACACGCTGCAGTCGGCCGGCGCGGCGCTGGAGAAGCTGTCGGGCGTGCTGGAGGAGGAGCCCGGCGTCCCCGAGCCGCGCGAGCCGGCGGCGCTGCCCGGCGGCCGGGCGCGCGGCAAGGTGCGCTTCGAGACCGTCGAGTTCTCCTACGTCAAGGAGATGCCGATCCTGCCCCGCCTGGATCTGACGATCCCGGCGGGACAGAGCGTGGCGCTGGTCGGCGCGACGGGTGCGGGCAAGACGACGCTGGCCAAGCTCATCTCCCGCTTCTACGACCCGACCGAGGGCCGCGTGCTGCTCGACGGCGTCGACCTGCGCACGCTCGACGAGCCGACGCTGCGCCAGGCCGTGGTCATGGTGACGCAGGAGAACTTCCTGTTCAGCGGAACGGTCGCGGACAACATCCGGTTCGGCCGGCCCGGCGCCACCGACCGGCAGGTACGCGAGGCGGCCAAGGCCATCGGCGCCCACGAGTTCATCGCGGGCCTGCCCGACGGCTACGAGACCGAGGTGGGCAAGCGCGGCGGCCGCATGTCCGCCGGGCAGCGGCAACTCGTGGCGTTCGCCCGGGCGTTCCTCGCCGACCCGGCCGTGCTGATCCTGGACGAGGCCACCTCCAGCCTCGACGTGCCCAGCGAGCGGCTGGTGCAGCGCGCGCTGCGGACGATCCTCGCGGAGCGGACGGCTCTGATCATCGCGCACCGGTTGTCGACCGTCGAGATCGCCGACCGGGTGCTGGTCATGGAGCGCGGCCGGATCGTCGAGGACGGCCCGCCGGCCCAGCTCATCGCGGCCTCGGGCCGGTTCGCCGGGCTGCACCAGGCCTGGCTGGACAGCCTGAGCTAGTGGAGCGGGCGGGCCGCGGCCACGATGTTCGTGTACAGCTCATATACCACGAACACGGCCAGCGGCACGCCCAGCGCCACCAGTAACCGGCCGGGCAGGTGTGCCCGCGCGCGAGCGGGCACACCTC